>DAOTUI010000257.1:0-7641 GCA_034437035.1 Chloroflexaceae bacterium | reverse complement strand
GCGTAAGTCGTGTTATTTAGAATCACCCTGGTAGCAGCCTATCGGAACGGAGCCGCATTGAGCAGCCCGCCCGGTCCCTCCTCACTGTTCCAGGTCTTGTTGGGGCCACGTTCCAGATCGATTGGTGTGTCGGGGCCAAGATTGCGATAGTAGATATCACGGTAGTTGCCGACCTGCTCGATGATGTTTCGGGCGAAGGCATTATCCAGCCCCAGCTTCTCGCCGATGGCCCCACGCTGCCCCAGCAACCGGGCAATATCCGGGTTGTCTGTGTCGGCCAACTCCGCCACGTTATCCCGATTGATCCCCAGTTCTTCGGCATAAATCATTGCATGTACCGTCCAGTTGACAATCTCACCCCACGCCGGATCGCCTTCGGTGTAAACCGGACTCTGGGGTTCGCGGGATATTGGCGTGTTGAGGACGGTGTGGTCGTCGGGACTGACAAACGCTGCCCGGCGCGCAGCCAGTTCTGAGGCATCGCCGGTCACGGCAGCGCAGCCCCCCCGCTCATAGGTATCGTAGAGGGCATCTGCCGTATCGAAGCGCTGGATATCGAAGGGGATGTTGCGCACGGCGAACTGGTCGATCAGGGTCTGCTCGGTAGCGGTGCCTGCCAGGACACAGATCTCCTGGTCGGCCAAATCCTCCAGACTGCCGATGGCGCTATCACTGCGGACCATGAACCGCTGACCATCATGAAAAATAATCGGGCCAAAAGCCAGGCTGATACCCGAATTGGGCGGATTCATGCCGACATCGGGCAGTGCAGTCCAGGCAACATTATGGAACAGCACATCGACCTGCCGATCACTCAGGGCGGCAAAACGCTCGCTCACGCTCAACGGCACAAACTCGACAGCGCCGGCATCACCCAGGACGGCGGCGGCAACGGCGCGACAGAAGTCGGCATTAAAGCCACTATAATTGCCGTCCTCGGCGCGAAATCCAAAGCCCTGCAGATCTTCTTGGAGGCCGCAGCGCAGCACCCCGCGGTCACGCACGCGCTCCAGCGTCGGCTGTTCTTCCCAGGCGGTGGCCTGTTCCAGCCACCCGTCTACCTGGGCGCGATTCTCGATAATCCAGTTCTCGGCCTGGCGCTCAATATCCTCGGCGCTATTTTCACCAAAGAACATGGCCGCATTCTGGGCCACAATCGCTTCCAGCGGAATTTCAACCAGCTCCAGCAGGCGCTTGACCGAAGGGTGACGCTCCAGGAATGCGCGATTGGCGACGACGCGGATGTCGTTGATCGGGAAGCCGAGGTTACACGGATCAGAGGCGCATCCGACAACTGCGGGCACCTGGGTAAACTCTTCCTGGGCGGCCATGCTGTCGGGCAGGCCGGCAAACGGCACCTCCAGCCAGACGACATCCTCGCCGGGGATCAACCGTCCCAACGGCCAGTTAGGTGTCCAGGTGTAGAAGAGGACCGGCTCGCCATTCTCGAAACGCTCCAGCGTATCGCGCATCAGATCCGCGTAGTCGCCCTGGACCTGCTCCACGGTGTCGCGCAGTTCATAGGCATCGAGATGATGTTCGATCACCTCAGCGCAGGCCCATCCTTCGGGATTACAGCCGATGAGGTCAGCTTTGCCATTGCCGTCAAGATCAAAGAGTTCGGCAATCTCCGGCTGTTGCAGCGCTTCAAGGCCGGTAATGTTCTGCGCATCTGCCGTCGCCTGGTCAATCAGGTAGCCCTGCAACGCACCGCCGCGTACCTCTGAGCCGATAAGTTCGCTATTCGCGGCAATCGCTTCCTGGTTGAGGAAGGTGTTATGCAGCGGAATCCAGCCATTGGGCCAGAGGGTAACTTCGCCCTCGGCAACCGCCGGGTAGAACTCATCAGTGCCCATGACTTCGGGGGCGGTGACGGTGTAGCCCAACTCTTCCAGCAATTGCCGGTAGATCTCCGCCTGGAACCAGCCTGTGTCCCAGGTGGCCCGCGCCATACGGATTGTCGTATCCTGGGCGGTGTCATCTGAAGTTTCGGGTGCAGTTGTCGCTGCAACATCGGCCACTGTCGCCGCGGTCGGCTCCGGACCGGCCACGGGCACCGATGTCGGTGGTAGCGTTGTCGCCGTCGGGGAGGGATTGCTGCCGATACTATCACAGGCTGCCAGTGCCATCATCAGCACCAGCATAAAAAAAAGAGAGGGTGCAGGTTTCTGCATGTAATTTCTCCGCTCTATCTTCAGGCATGTTCCTGTTTACGCTGCTTTGTGCTTTTATTCCGGCGACCAGTCGGGGGCCGTATCATTGGCATCAGGTGTATTCGTCAGATTAGTTGGATCACTGCCATCGGCATTCATCCGGTAGATCTCCTGGTCGCGGTCGCGGCTGGAGCGAAAGGCGATCTGTGTGCCATCCGGGAACCAGGTGGGCGATTGATCCAGCCAGGGACCATTCTCAGTCAGCCGATTAACTTCCGCTCCATTCATATTCATCACATAAATATCGAAGTTATTATCCTCACGATCCGAGGCAAACGCAATCTGCTCGCCGTTTGGGGACCAGGCTGGTGTGATGTCGCGGGCATCAGACTGACTCGTCAGGTTGACCCGATCTCTCCCGTCGGCATTTATCCGGTAGATATCGCCGCCCAGATCAAATACAAACTGCGTCCCATCGGGAGACCAGTCCAGGTCACGGTAGTTACCGGTCTCCTCGGTTATGGCGCTTTTATCGCTACCATCGGCATTCATCACATAAATAGTATCGTCAAGCACAAACGCAATCTGTGCGCCATCTGGGGACCAGGTGGGCGATTCGCTCTCGCCGACATCCGCGGTCAAGTTAGTCGGTTCGGAGCCGTCGGCATTCATCACATAGATATTGTCATCTGCAACGTAGGCAATCCGGGTGCCATCGGGCGCAACTGCCGGCGCGGTCTCACCGGCAGAACTCTCGGTCAGGTTGGTCGGTTCGGAGCCGTCGGCATTCATCACATAGATCTCCCGGTTGCCGTCCCGGTCTGAGACAAAGACAATCTGATCGGAGGAGAGCGCCGCCGCCGCCGGAACTGCCGTCGCCGGCTCGTCTGGGGTGGCTTCCTCGGTTGGCGTGATCCCGGAAGCCGCCGTCGCTCCAACCGTCGGAGCCGGGGGCGCGGTAGTGGCAGATGTAAGGAAGCCGAATCCATCCGCACCGGAGAAAAACGCCCATGCCACGCCGCCGATACCGCCGAGCAGCACCAGCACCAGTATGGTGCCAATGATAGCGGGCAGGCGGGAGGATTTGCGGGGTGCCGGTTGCGCTGCCGGTGGGGCCGCCGGCGTTGATGGTGCCGGCGGCGGTGCTCCCGGTTGCGTTCCCCCGGCGGTGGATTGCGCCGGCTGCGCCGGTGGTGTCGGCTGTGAGCGTGCTGCAGGTGTCGCCGGGGTTGATGCTGTTGGTGGCCCAATCACAATGGTTTCTTGCGCCACCCTGGGAGCCGGTTGCGCCGCTGCGGGTGTCTGTCCCTGCGCGGCAGCATTCAGCGCGGCCCGCATCTCGGTGGCGCTGCTATAGCGGTCTTCGGCGCGAATAGCCATCGCTTTTTCCAGGACAGCGCTGACGTCCGGCGGCACCTGCGGATTGAGCTGGTGTGCCGTGGGTTGCGGATCGGGCTGCCCGCCCAGCACCGATCCCGCCCGTGTTGTTACGCCCTGCGGATCAGTATTGGTGAGTAACTGATGCAGCGTCATCGCCAGCGAGTAGAGATCGCCACGCGCATCGGTGCCAAGACCCTGGAACTGCTCTAGCGGAGCGTAGTGTGCCGTATACCCGGTCAGCAGCGTCCCCTCCGCGCCTCGGGCCAGGCCAAAGTCGATCAGATAGAGATTGCCCGTCGGGGTCAGCTTCAAATTCTGGGGCTTGATATCCCGGTGGATGACGGGAGGATTCTGGGAATGTAGATATTCCAGGGCATCAAGCAGTTGGTCGGCCCAGCCCAGCACCTGGTCAACCGGGAATGGTTTCCCCTGCCGGGCCAGCAACGCGTCGAAGTCGGCTCCCTCAATAAACTCCATCACCAGAAAGAGATCACCGTTTTCGGTAAAATAGTCGGTAACTTTGGGGAGGATCGCGTGCTGCAGGCGTGCCAGCAGATGCGCCTCGGCTTCAAATGCTTTCTGGATATGCTCATTCTGTGCCAGGGTTTGCTTGACGGCGACCGTGGCATTCAGCCGGGTATCAATCGCCGCGTAGACACTGCCCATTCCTCCTTTCCCGATCTGGCGGACGATACGGTAGCGTCCTTGCAGCATGGTGTCAGGTGCAGGCATGCAGCGTTCTCCTCATCCACAACAGGCCAAACATACACATTTCTGAACGTACGCAACCGGGCATTTTATCTCACCGATAGTTGCCCTGCCGCAAGCGCTGGACGTTTTTTTACAATCTTCAGCGTACACGCTGGTAGGAATATATAATCCAGTCGCAGGATTCTCAACCAAACTGTGTAGTATAAGTATACTCTCTCGGCAGCAAACTGACAAAACATAGTGATCACCATGTCTCGTCAAGAAGTGTATGCATCAGGACTTACGCGGTTGACATGCAAACTGGGCGTTTGATTGAAATGAATGTCCCGATTCGCCTGCCGCAGCATGGTACGCTATTATCTTTTTCACGAAATTTTTGCACAACGTGCAAAAATTTCGTGAAAAAGGTGGTCTGTTCCGCCCTGCCGGAGGCGAAATACGTCTCCAGGTGGAGGACTGCGTAAGTCCTGTACATGACAGGACTTACGCGGTGAGCGTACAAATCAGACATGTGCTCCCACAACGGCAGTCTTCGCCTGCGGCAGCATGGTACTGTTTGATCTTTTTCACGAACATTTGGCTCTGTGAGCCAAATGTTCGTGAAAAAGGTGGTCTGTTCCGCCCTGCCGGAGGCGAAACCAGTTTTTCAAGGAGTGAGCGCGTAACTCGTATAAATGACAGGACTTACGCGGTGCAGCCTATTGCGGCCTGTTGACTGACCCAAAAGCCGGCTTCGCCTGCGGCAGCATGGTACTGTTTGATCTTTTCTACAAAAAAACCTGCCCTTTGTGTGAATTTTTGTGAAGAAAGCTGGTTTCTTCGGCCTGTCTGGAGGCGACATCCTTGTCCGAACGCGGGATTGTATAACGCATGTCAGCACCAGCAGTTTCACACCTTTCGCTCATTTCGTCTTGTTCGTGGTCCGGATCTCACCACGTAACGCGTGTGAATTGGGACGCAGCCATCTGCAAGCCGGTTGCAACACACTTGATGAAGTTGCAATAGGTCAGAGATTGGGAATAGCGTGGGGTGCAAACGCTGGATCTACATCTCGTCGCACCGGCCAGGAGCGCGCGCGGAACAAAGGAAGAGAGAACATGACGAAACGCCCACTGCGGTGCGCCAATCGCAGTGGGCGTTTCCAGGAGGTACAGGCGATGAGCAGCCATTGGGTAGTAATGCAACAGAACTGAGTTCTAAGTTCTCCTCTCTTCCCTCAGTTTGTTGTAGTACTACCAGGCCTTACGTATGCTATTGTAACAGGACTGCCCGCACCCGGCATCGGCCAGGGGTCCAGTATTGTACCTGGTCAGTTGACCAGGTACGGTTCTGATTGGATTCACATTACTATTTGTCCCGGTATTGGCATGCTGTTTGCATGGAGTTATGCTTCATGCGATGAGTGCATCCGGCCGGGGAGGGATCGCCGAACGCCACCGGGGCAGGAACGCTCCAGCCAGAGCAACGCAGCGAGCCCGCCTCCCGCCAGGGCTCCGGCCACAATGTAGGCTTCATACAGCCGGGCCTGGGTCATGTAGATCCCGACCATCCCGCAGGCTCCAGTGAGCAGGTAGCAGGTCAGCACGGCCTCGCGTCGGGTCATGCCCAGCGCTACCAGACGATGCGAGAGATGATCCTTTCCGGCAGTTGTAAACGGGTTCACTCGGCGGCGCAGACGGGCAACAAAGACCAGGGTGGTATCAAAAATCGGGAGGGCCAGTACACAGACCGGAACCATCCAGGTTACCAGGGGAATATTTGACGGGAAGCGTAACTTGATCGCCAACGCTGCCAGGATGAAGCCGATAAACAGGCTGCCTGCATCGCCCATAAAAATCTTCGTAGGACTCAGGTTGTAGCGCAGGAAGCCGGCACATGCGCCCATCAATGCTGCCGCCATCGCGCCGACCAGCACCTGACGGGGCTCGTTCATGGCTGCCAGCAGCAGAAAGAAGGCCGAGGCAATCGTAGCTACACCGCCGGATAGCCCATCCATGTTGTCGAGAAAGTTGATCGCGTTGGTAAGGCCAACCACCCAGAACAGCGTTATTCCCCAGTTGAGCCAGGGCTGCGCAAAGAGCTGGATCTGCGTACCCCCCAGCAGCAGGATTGCGCCGGCTCCAATTTGCCCCAGCATTTTGAGATCGGCGCGCAATCCCCAGCGATCATCGACCAGCCCTACCAGCGCGATCAGCGTCGCGCCTGCGAGAATACCAAACAACTCGCGCAGGTAGGCCCGGTCATTGAAGATGAGTAGGGCAACCACAAACGCCACGTAGATCGCCGCGCCCCCCAGTAGCGGGACCGGCGTCAGGTGGATATCGCGGGTACGCGGCATGGACACGACCCCCACCCGCAGCGCGACCCAGCGGGCCAGCAGGGTGCTGATGGTCGAGAAGACCAGCGCGGTAAGAAGAATAACAGCAATCTGGATCATACGGGTTATGAGGTAACGGTTATGAATAAGGATTTAGCGCATGAAGCCTACACCCCACTGTTTGAAGGCGTAAGCCACGCCGCTCTGCAACTGTGCTTGCGTGACAATGTCTCCCAGTGTGATGCCCATGCTTACCAGGGTCTGGGCTATATCGGGACTAATCCCGGTGACAATAATCTGTGCGCCGAGCAGTCGTACGGCCTGCGCTGTACGGATCAGGACGCCGGCAACCTGCGTATCGACAACAGGCACGCCACTGATATCCAGGATTACGACGCGGGTATGGTTGACGGCAATCCCTTGTAACAGTTCCTCCATAGCCCGATGCGCCCGGTGCGAGTCGATGGCTCCAATCAGCGGCATCAATACAATCTGGTCGGCAATAACCAGCAGTGGGGTTGAGAGCTCGGCCAGAGTTGCTTCCTGAATGCGGATAACTTCTTCTTGCCAGGCAAGTTGGCGCATGGCTTCCTCGGACTGCTTACGTCCGGTGATATCGCGGGCCGTGCCCTGAACCCCAACCGGCTGCCCATCCTGATAGATCAGGCGTGTGCTCGTTTCGAGGGTGACACGGCGACCATCGCGGGTTAGTATTTCAATTTCATAGGGCGTTGTACCGCCGGTCGTAAGTTTCTGCTGCTGCATCGCATTCGCCTGGTCAAGATACTCCGGCGCAATAATCTCCGCGACATGCATCCCAATAAGCTCATCACGGGTGTAGCCCGAGAGTTGCTCGGCGGCCCGATTTACCGAGGTGTAGCGCCCTTCGAGGTCATGGGTATAGATGATATCGCCGGCATTCTCGAAAATTTCCCGATAGCGCTGTTCACTCTGCTGCATATCTTGTTCCATCCGGCTACGCAGAATGGCGGTGCCAATGATGCCTGCCGCAACACGGAGAGCATCAATCTCCTGCGCAGACCAGTCACGGTCTGTCCGGCACTCGTCAAATCCGATGAA
>DAOTUI010000256.1:0-5347 GCA_034437035.1 Chloroflexaceae bacterium | reverse complement strand
TTTTCACGAAAATTTTACACAAAGTGTAAAATTTTCGTGAAAAAGAACATCATGTACCACGCTGCCGCAGGCGAATCGGACTTCCAGCGGGTGAAACGTCCGGTTTGCATGTCAACTGCGTAAGTCCTGTCATTTGAATGTCTACCGCGTGATGCGTGTAGACTGACGGCTGATGACGAAATCGATGCCGGCACTACACACAGCGCTTGCAACAATTCACCGCGATCCCCGCTGGTGGCCGAAGGTGCTGGTAGGGGGCGCGCTTATGCTCAGTCTGGTCGGGTATCCTCTGGCAGTCGGGATGGTTATGGTCAGTATGGAACATAGTCGGAACGGCTTCCCGACACCGCTGCCCCCCTGGACCGACTGGACCACGCGTTACCTGATCGGTCTCTTTACGCTGCTGATCGATTTCGTTTTCTTCGGCCTGCCTCTGGCCCTGGCCGGTATGCTGTTCTTCTGCATTGGTCTGGTTACAATAGTCGGGCCGGCGGTCCCACCGTCCATAGCCGGGTCCGCCCTGCAACTGGTCAGCCTGGCCGCCGGTCTCTTCCTGCTGACGATCTTCTTCAGCAGTGTTGCTCCGGTTGCCCGCCTGATCTTTGCGCAGGAGGGGAATATCGCGGATGCACTGGGGATGCAGCCGCTACGCCGGGCGCTCAGTAGACCCGCGCGGCGCTGCTTCCGGCGGGCGCGGCTGGTTTCGCTCCCCGCCTACCTGCCCGCCGGATTGCTGGGCCTGCTGCTGGGAACGCTGTCTCGAACAGTCTTCCCGGGACAGCCTGTCGTGCTGGTGCTCATTGGCTGGCTGTTCCTGTGTGCGCTGCTCTATGCCCATCTGTCAGTCGTACAGATCTATGTGGCGGCTGAGGTGGAGATTACGCGGGTCGAGCTGGAGATGCGCATGTGACCCGGCTGAAACATCCCGTTCTGCCTCACCGTACAATCTACCGTACACGTTCATAGCAACCGTTTTGACGTTGAGTCAACGTCGCACTACAACGAGAGGAGACTTCGATGGATCTGGGACGAGCATTCGGGTTTTTCTTTGAAGATGAGAACTGGCTGAACAAGGTGCTGATCGGTGGGTTGTTACAGATTATTCCGATTGTTGGTCAACTGGCGCTGCTGGGCTACCTGTTTGAGGTGGCACGCAATGTTGCCCAGGGCAATCCGCGACCACTGCCGGACTGGAGTGACCTTGGCACCAAGTTGGTGAAGGGCGTCTATGGCTTTGTGATCAGTCTGGTCTATAGCTTGCCGATTATCGCGCTGGTGCTGGTCTGGGCTGTGCTGATTGCAGTGGTTGGGGTCGCCGGCGGAAACAGTGAAGCTGCCGGTGGAGTGATGGCTTTGCTGATACTCTGTTTCTATGCACTGCTATTTGTTGTTGCTCTGGTGATCCAGGTGGTGATCCTGGCGGCCTTTGCACGCTATGTTCAGACCGACAGTTTGAGCACGGCGCTCCAGTTTGGTGAGGTGATCGGCATGGTTCGCTCGACACCGTCAACCTGGGTGGTGCTGTTCCTGGTCTACATCCTGACCAGTCTGGTTGGGAGCCTGGGCAGTATTGCATGTGGTGTTGGCCTGCTCTTCACCTATGTGTATGGCATGTCTGTATTCGGGCATGCGCTGGGCCAGGTTATTGCCCGGATGGGTGGTGCCGGCGGTCTGAACCAGTCGGGACCGGAGTATACACCGCCGCCGACCTATTAGTTTTGAAGCGGAAGGGATGATCGTATGAATACGCGCGCACTGTTGCTAACAAGCGCGATTGTCGGTTTTGCGATGGCACTGCTCTCCAACATACCGCTGATTGCCGCTGGTAACTGCGTGATCTGTATGTGGCTGTGGGGTGGCGGCATCCTGGGGGCGTGGCTCTACCCTCGCTTTGACGCGGCCACCCGGGCGGTGACACCGGGTCGGGGCGCAATCATCGGGGTGGTCAGTGGTCTGATCGGGGCGCTTATCGCAACCCTGATCAGTACGCTTTTCAGTGGGTCTACCGCGCAAAGTATCCAGATGGCACTGGCAGAGATGCAGGTCACGGACCCCCAGGTTGAGCGAATGATGGAATCTCTCGCCGAGCCGGAGTCGGTCATCCTGATCTCATTTCTTTTTAACATTGTATTCTATCCACTCTTTGGGGCGATTGGCGGCGCGATTGGCGGGATGATTTTTGGACGTGGACGTTCTACGTCAGAGTCCGCGGTATAGGAAACAAATGTGCCGATTGATGTAACCAGAGTTTTACGCACCCGCGAACTGCGCTACCCGGCTAACTGGCTGACGCTGGTGCGCCTGCTGCTGCTGCCGCCAACCATTGCCTATCTCCGTCGTCCCGATGGCAGGCTACCGGCGCTGCTCTGTATGGGCACGGCGCTCCTGACCGATGCTGTTGATGGTCCGTTGGCACGCTACCGGGAGGAAGTTTCGCCGTTGGGCAAGGTGCTTGATCCGATTGCCGACAAACTGGTGCTCAACATCACGATGTTGACGCTGGTGCGGACACGCGCCTTTCCCCGCTGGTTTGTGGTCCTGCTGCTCATCCGCGACATTGGGATTCTGCTGGCGGGGTTGCTGATCTACCGCCGCCGCGCACAGGTTGCCACCGCAAAGCCGGCCGGGAAGGCCACAACGGTGGTGCTAACGCTAGCGGTTCTGCTCTACACGGCTGATGGCCCACGGAGCGGGCGACCAGTACTCTACCTGGCGCTTGTTCCTTTTGCCCTCTCATTCTGGCAGTATGGGAAACTCTTCATCAAGCTCATGCGCCGGAGGTAATGCGTGAAGCGTGAAACGTGAAGCGTGCGCTATTTATGCCTCACGCTTCACGTTTCGGGGCTTACTCCCCTTCGCCATTCCCGCTATTCTCAGAAGAGCCATGACCGGACTTGATCGTGCCGGGGGTTTCGATCCAGCCCCGGCGGAGCGCATAGAGCACCGCCTGCGTGCGGTCGTTCAATGAGAGCTTGCGCAGGATCGACGAGATATGGTTCTTGACGGTCTGGGTACTGATCCCCAGGGCATCGGCGATCTCTTTGTTGCTGCCACCGCCGGCGATGCGTTCGAGTACTTCAATCTCGCGGTCGCTGAGCGGGGTAAAGATCGGAAAATCGGTGTCGGGGGAAGCGGCCAGTTCCTTGGGCAGATTGCGGAACTGCGAGAGCACCCGGTGGGCCACGCGCGGCTCTTCCAGCACAACGTCGTTAATGACATACTCACCCCGCGCAACTCGCCGCAGAATCTCAACCAGATCCTGGGGTTTAATATCCTTGGAGCGGTAGGCGGCTGCGCCCGCCTGCAATGCGTTGAAGGCCTGCTCATCATTTTCGTGAATACTGAGCATAACCACTCCCAGGTTGGGATACTGGCGACGCATATGGCGCGTCAACTCCAACCCGCTCATACCGGGGAGATTCAAATCTACCAGAACAACATTTGGCTCATTATTGGGACCAACGCTGTCAAGCCACTCCAGGGCTTCTTCGGCGCTGGCTGCATCGCCAACAATCTGAACTTCATCCTCAGCACCGAGTGCCCAGCGTACACCCTGCCGAAAGAGGGGGTGATCGTCGATAATGAGCAGCCTTACGGTAGCGTTGGGGGACATGGCAGCGGCTCCTTTCCCTGGTGGTTTAACCAGTTTCGGTAGGCAGCGGTTGGATCTTTCATTCCGGTAACTCCAGCCGCTGATAGCATGTGCCAGGTCGCGGGGAGTGGCAGGCCCACTACAGCGGTATAGCTGCCCTCAACCTGACGAACCAGTTGTCCGCCAAGACCCTGGATGCCATAGGCTCCAGCTTTGTCCAGCGGCTCACCCGTACGCACATATGCGGCAATGGTATTGACATCCAGGGGCGCAAGCGTGACCCTGCTCGCCTCAAGATGTAACTGAAGTTGCGGCGCGGTTGTCGCCGATGCTTCTACCCCGACTGCGCGGGGTGGCGCGTTGTAGACACAAATTCCGGTATAGACTGTGTGGGTTCGCCCGGCGAGGCGGGCCAGCATGGTCTGCGCATGCGTGGCGTCATCCGGTTTGCCAAGCACGTCCCCGTCGAGCATAACAGTCGTATCAGCGCCGAGCACGATCGGAGCCTGATCCTGCGACCAGACGGCATGCGCTTTGCGCCATGCGCGCAGGGTGGGATGTTCGCGGAGGGGGAGGGGACAGGATGGGAGCGTGGTGACAATCTCAACTGGAGCCGGATCGTCGGATTCTTCGGCATCCGTAACAATGACGGTAAAGGGGACACCCAGCCAGGATAAGAGTTCATGTCTGCGTGGAGAGGCTGAAGCCAGAACGAGTTGCATACTGCTTTCCGTTCGTCTGCTGATTGCTGGTGTCGTAAAATTATCCGGTGCTATACCCATAGAATGGTACATTATATGTTGAGCTATGAGCTACTGACGGCCGGTTCGTATGACGACAGGGTGGATCGGTAGCATATCGCGCATAGTTTGGAGATGCTGCCGATAGAAGCTTTAAACCTTATCGATCATAACATGCTGTGTCGCAAAGTGCAACATGGGATTGCACGCCGGGGCCGAATATGCTACACTCAGCCCGCAATAATACGACTTACGCGGTGCGTGTTCAAACGGGCCGTTGGCTTCCGATAACGGCGGATTTCGCCTGCGGCAGCGTGGTACGTTTTTGTCTTTTTCAGAAAAATGTGGCACGTTGTGCCACATTTTTCTGAAAAAGAATGTTCCATTCCGCCCTGCCGGAGGCGAATCGCGCCGTTCATCCAGGCAATTACCTGGTTTGGAACCGACTGCGTACGTCGTGTCAATACCTGTTGCACGAGGTCTGGTGATGCCCACCGAGATTACGATGCCCCAGCTTGGCGAGAGCGTCCCCGAGGGAATGGTCAGGCGCTGGCTGAAGCAGCCCGGCGAGCCGGTTGAGCGGAATGAACCGCTGCTGGAAATTACCACTGACAAGATTGATACGGAGCTACCCGCGCCGGCCGCCGGTACGCTACTGGAGATTTGCGTCCAGGAAGGGGCAACGATGCGCGTCGGCACACTGCTGGGGCTGGTCGGTAAAGCGACCGAACTATCGCCTGAACGTCAACCTGAACGCCGGCCGTCGCCCAACGGGGAGTCGTCCGCCTCGCGCAACCCGCGTCTCTCGCCCGTTGTTGCGCGGATGGTGGCCGAGCATGACCTGGATGTAGCCCGGATTACCGGCACCGGGGTGGGTGGTCGCTCTCAGGTGTAGGCTTTTTGTGGTAGGGACGCGCTTCTGCGCGTCCGCCGCCCGTCCTGGTGCGGGAAATGGTTTCTGGAGCGGCGGTCGTTGTCGGTCGCGCCAACCGCATTCCAATGCGCTCTGGCGAAA
>DAOTUI010000255.1:0-32213 GCA_034437035.1 Chloroflexaceae bacterium | reverse complement strand
TCCTCCGGAAGGAACATTCGCCTCCGGCAGGGCGGAAGAAACCAGATCTTTTTCACAAAATATTTGCACTTTGTGCAAATATTTTGTGAAAAAGAAAAAAGCGTACCACGCTGCCGCAGGCGATTCTGGCGTTCAGGTCCGGCACCAGGCTGCACTGCGTAAGTTCTGTACCTGAGGAGAATGGGATGAAAATGGGATGAAAATGGGATGAAAATGGGATGAAAATCGTTATATTTGAAGTCGAACAGTGGGAACGCAGCGCCTTTGAGCAGTTTCAGCCGGAGCACGAGGTCGTCTACACCGACGCGGGCCTGTCCGCTGAGAATGCCGGCGAGTATGCCGATGCCGATATCATCTCGACCTTTATCTATTCCGAGTTGAACCGCGATGTCCTGCAGCAGTTTGATCAACTCCAGTTGGTTGCAACCCGCTCAACCGGCTTTGATCATATTGATACCGACTACTGCGCGGAGCATGGCATTACCGTGGCAAATGTGCCCACCTACGGCAAGAACACCGTTGCCGAACATGCCTTTGCGTTGCTGCTGGCCCTCAGTCACCGGCTGATCGACGCGGTTGACCGGACGCGCCGGGGGGATTTCTCGCCGGAAGGGCTCCAGGGGTTTGACCTCATGGGCAAGACGTTGGGGGTGGTCGGAACGGGAGACATCGGCGAACACGCTATCAAAATCGCACGCGGATTTGGCATGGATATACTGGCCTTTGATGTCAAACCTCGGCAGGAACTGGCGTCCGAACTGGGCTTTCGCTATGTCGAGATGTCCGAACTGCTCGCCAATGCCGACATTATCACGTTGCATGTGCCGGCCAGCGGTGCTACCCATCATCTCATCTCGAATGATGAGTTTGCCCAGATGAAAGACGGCGTGATCCTGATTAACACCTCGCGTGGTAGTGTGGTGGATATTCAGGCGCTGGTTCATGCGCTGGCTGAGGAGAAGGTCGCGGCGGCGGGTCTGGATGTGCTCCCCGAGGAGCCGGTCATCCGTGAGGAAGCCGAGTTACTCCGCTCGGTCTATCAGCGTGAACATAATCGCCAGGCGCTGCTGGCCGATCATGTGCTGCTGCGGCTGCGCAATGTGATTATTACGCCCCACAGCGCCTTTAACACCCGCGAAGCCGTTAGTCGTATTCTGAATACAACCGTTGAGAATATCGCCGCGTTTACGCGGGGCGAACCGCAGAATGTGGTTGCCGAAGAACAGAAGTCTCAGGCAGCGGATTAATCTTGTCGGGAGCGAGAAGGACAACTTCATGACCGAGACACTGAAGCGCAGCGCGGCCGGTTCGCAGTCGATAGAGCAAAACGTTGATGAACTGCAGGTTGATCCTGAGCAGGGAATCTCCTCCGCAGAGGCACGCCAACGGCGCGAACGCTTTGGCCCCAATCGACTACGCAAGGCCAAACAGCGCAGCGCAGGGGAAATCTTTATCGAGCAGTTCAAGAGCCTGATCATCGGGTTGCTGGCAGTTGCCGCCGTCGCTGCGTTTGCCTTCGGGCAGATTGTCGAGGGCGTTGCGATTGTCCTGGCGATCCTGGTAAATACCGCGATTGGCTTCTTCACCGAACTGCGGGCCGTCCGGGCCATGGAAGCGCTACAAGAACTGGGCAATGTGGAAGCCACCGTCCGGCGCGATGGACAAGTGCAGACCCTGCCCGCCGAGGAGATCGTCCCCGGCGACATTGTCATTCTGGACAGTGGGGATGTGATCACCGCCGATCTGCGCGTGATTGAAGCCTCCAAACTCCAGGCAGATGAGTCGGCACTGACCGGCGAGTCGGTGCCGGTGAGCAAACAGACCGAGCCGGTGGAAGGCAAGGTACCACTGGCCGAGCAGCGCAACATGGTGTTTAAGGGGACGGCGGTGACGCGCGGCTCCGGGGCGGGGGTGGTCGTCGCCACCGGCATGGATACCGAGTTGGGCCGGATCTCTGAGTTAGTAGAGGAAGCCGAGACCGAGGCCACCCCGCTGGAAAAACGACTCGATGCCCTGGGGCAACGCCTGATCTGGCTGACGCTGGCGGTGGCGGTGCTGGTGGCGATCTCCGGCATTATCGTAGGCAAAGATATCTTCCTGATGGTGCGAATTGCGATTGCGCTGGCGGTCGCTGCCGTGCCGGAAGGTCTACCGATTGTTGCCACGGTTGCGCTGGCGCGGGGCACCTGGCGCATGGCGCAGCGCAACGCCCTGGTCAACCAGCTCTCTGCAGTCGAAACCCTGGGGGCAACCAGCGTAATTTGCACCGACAAGACCGGCACGCTGACCGAGAACCAGATGACCGTCACCCGCCTGGAACTGACATCCGGGCGGTTTGACGTAACCGGCGAGGCGCTGGAGAGTAGCGGTACCTTTTACCGCCATACGCAGGCAGATCAAGCTGACCAGGAGATCGATCCTGAAGAAGATGCGATCCTACGCGCCGCGTTGGAGGTCGGTGTGCTCTGCAACAATGCGTCGTTTCAACCCGCGCATCCCGGCGATGGTGAGAGCGAACCGCAGGCGGTGGGCGACCCGATGGAAGTTGCGCTGCTGGTAGCCGGCGCCCGGGGCGGTCTGCGGCGCGCTGATCTGCTGGAGGAACTGCCGGAAGCGCGCGAAGTCGCCTTCGACCCCGATGTCAAAATGATGGCAACTTACCACGAGATTGGGGACGGCTATCGGGTAGCGGTGAAGGGTGCGCCCAGATCTGTGCTCAATGCCTGCACCCACCTGCGCGGGGCGGACGGCGACCAGGATCTCACGGACGAGGAGCGGGAACGCCGGCTGACCTGTAACGAAGAGCTGGCCGCGCAGGGCCTGCGCGTGCTGGCCCTGGCCGACAAAACGGTCAACGCAACCGATGCAGCGCCCTACCAGGAGCTGGCCTTCCTGGGCCTGGTGGGCCTGCTCGACCCGCCGCGCCAGGAGGTCAAACCGGCGATCCGGCGCTGCCAGGATGCCGGGGTGCGCGTCATTATGGTGACGGGCGACCAGGCAGTAACGGCCCGGAGTGTCGGCACGGCGGTCGGGTTAGTGGCAGAAGACAATGCCGAGGCAACTCAGGGCAGCGATTTGAAGTCCCCCGAAGATCTCTCTGAAGCGGAGCAGCAGCGCCTGATCGGGACGCCGATCTTCGCGCGGGTCAGCCCGGAGCAAAAACTTAACCTGATTGCCCTGCATCAAGCGCACAACGCAATTGTGGCAATGACCGGTGACGGGGTGAATGATGCCCCGGCGCTGGAGAAGGCCGACATCGGCGTGGCCATGGGCCGGCGTGGCACCCAGGTGGCCCGCGATGCCGCCGACATGGTGCTGCAGGATGATGCCTTCGCCAGCATCGTCGCCGCCGTGGAGCAGGGGCGTGCCATCTTCAACAACATCCGCAAGTTTACGGTTTACCTGCTCTCCGGCAATATGGGCGAGATTATTGCGATTGCGGTCGCCTCCCTCGCCAATGCACCGCTGCCGCTGCTGCCGCTCCAGATTTTGTATATTAATATTGTTAACGATGTCTTCCCGGCCCTGGCCCTGGGGCTGGGCGAGGGCGACCAGAACCTGATGCAGCGCCCGCCGCGCGATCCCAAGGAATCGATCCTGACCCGCGCACACTGGCTGGCAATCGGCGGGTATGGCCTGCTGATTGCGGCCACGCTGGGGGGCGCTTTCGCGCTGGCACTGCTCTGGCTGGGGATGGAGCAGCAGCGCGCCGTCACGATCTCCTTTATCAGCCTGGGGCTGATGCGGCTCTGGCATGTTTTCAACATGCGCAATAACAGTTCGGGGATCTTCCGCAACGAGATCACCCGCAACCGCTATGTCTGGGGGGCGCTGGGGTTGTGTACGCTGCTGCTGCTGGCGGCGGTCTACCTGCCGGTGCTCTCCACCGCGCTGGGAACGGTTGACCCAGGGCTGACCGGCTGGCTGCTGATTATCGGCATGAGCCTGGTTCCGCTGATCGTGGGGCAGGGGCTGAAGATCGCCGGGGTGATTAAGTGACATGAGTTACGCGGTGCAGCCGGCTTCCGGCCGCGTGCCCGAACCGAAAACTGGTTTCGCCTGCCTGGTCAACGACTGCGTAAGTCGTGTAAGTGATGCAAGCAAAGAGTGCGGTCGTGCGCACGCTCGCTGCGTGCAGTTGCATGCAGGATTTACGGTAATCTGACCTGCTCCTGATATAAATGCGGGTGTGACGAAAAGTCCGGCACAATACGTCATCCCCTGGGAATGCGGAAATGCAGTCTTTTCAATAAAATTCGGCAAGGTGTGGTATACTTTAGATACAACATCTTTTGCCGGTTCACTTCCCCTGACTATCCGTTCGAGCATTATGCTCGCTCCAATGCGCATGGGGCAACTCACGCGGGTTGCGATACGTAAGACCATTTGCCGCGCGTTGTCTGGTTTGTCTGCGTTCATCAATCTCAGCGATGGCATATGTGTAGGGTTACACAGGTGCTATGCAGACAAGCACGAGAAAGACCGCACACTGTGCCGTCCGGCAACGACGTGATCGATTGAGAGTTGTGCTGACAATTAAGATGTGACGAAGAATAGAGCAAGCAGAAGGGGGCCCTATGAGAGAACGACAGACACGGATCGTGCGCCAGGGACGTATTTATAACTTTCGTATTGCCGACGTAGAATATCGGGCGTTCATCTGGAGTATGGGCAAGCAGTTCTGTGGACGGGTAGAGGATGAGCCCCAGGTACCTCAGATGCGGGCCCGCACTGCGCCGGCAGTGCGGGATATGTTGTCCGATTGGCTGACAAAATCCCAGGCAAGCTAATTCTCGCTCACAATAATATATGAACCGAGAGGATTCTTGATGCGCAAACAAGTCATTCACCCGGAAGGAGCCGGACAGACCCACGATACCAGCGCCTGGCTCGATCTGGAGCAACTGGCCACAGCCGAGATTTCCTCCGAAGAAGGCGAGCACCCGATTGAGGCCGCGCTGGACCCGGAGCAGATCGGCGGCTGGCGTGCGGCAACCTCCGGCTCGCAGACCATCCGGCTGCGCTTTGATCAGCCGCAGCCGCTGCAGCGTATTCATCTGGCCTTCCGCGAAGAGGAATATCCGCGCACGCAGGAGCTTGTGCTACGCTGGTCCCCGGACGGTGGGCAGTCCTACCAGGAGATTGTGCGGCAGCAGTATACCTTTAGCCCGCCCAGCACCAGCGAAGAAGTTGAGGAATACCAGGTCAACCTGGCCGGGATAACCATTCTGGAACTGCATCTGATTCCTGACATCAGCGGTGGTTCGGCCCATGCAACGCTGGCCGGACTGTACCTGGCGTAATCGATTCGCGCGGCCCGGTCAGGGTATTTGTTTAAATGTAGACTGCACTTATGCTTACGAAGCTACAATCTATGAGTGCGCATCTCGTGGCGCACTCACCATATCCGCTTGCACTTCAGAGTATTGTTGCCCTGGTACTGATCGCTACCCCGTTGAACGCGCTATTCACGTACAGCAGGAGCGACCCTCAGCAACTCTGGTTGCTCTGCGGGATTATGCTGCTGCATCTACTGCTCTGCCTGACTATGCCGATTCGCCGGTTGCGCGCCTGGCAGCAACTGGCAGTGATGCTCGGTCAGTGTGGGCTGGTTGTCCTGGCCTACACTGCGCTGCCGGTGCCGCTGCTGACCTATGTTCTGCTGGCAATAGTGCTTCAGGCGGTCTATCTTTTTCGCCCCTGGCTCTGGATTCCGTTTGCCTGTCTGGTCTGGCTGGGCTGGAGCGGTACGCTGATTGTGGTATCCGCGAACCTGCTGGAATGGGTACAGCGAAACCTGACATTGGCATTCCCCGCGACCTGTATCCTGATTGCCGCGGTTCTGTATGCGCGCCAACACCATCGGCGCACCCAGGTGCAGCAGCTGACCGATCAGATGCAGCAACACTACGATATGCTGCGGTTGCACCTGCGCGAGGCGCAGCAGCGCGCGGTTGTTGAGGAGCGCCACCGGCTCATACAGACGGTCAGCAGCGATATCTCAACGGCCCTGGCAAATGCGGAACAGGCGGTTGTAGCCGCGATTAACCAGGCACAGACGAATATCATCCGGTTCCAATTCAGCATGACCCAGACGCGTCAGGCTGCGAGTGTTGCCATTGACCACCTGCGGGGAGCTGTTACCACCCTGCGTGGAAGTGGCGGCCGGACGGAGGGGGTCGCCGCTACCGCCGGTGGCGCTGCGCCGATTGGGGTACAATCCGTTGACGGTATTCTGACCACGCGCGGGCGTAAAATACTGACCTGGATTCTCCCGGTTGTCTTTGTTGCGCTGGCCCTGCCGCAGGTGCTGTTACAGCAGCCACCGGCCCCGGCATTTATCGGCAGGCTGCTGCTATTCTGTGGCATGCTCGTGGTTGCCTATATTCTTACGCAGTACCTCCGGCATCCCCTGATGGTACAGGTGGGTCTCGCCAGCCAGTTTACAATCATTCTGATACTGGTCATCGTTACCCAGACAATGCCCCTGCTGCCGGGTGTGCTGCTGGTCATGTGGCAGATCGCCCTCCGCCTCTCACTCTTCCAGATTCTGACCAGCCTGTTTGGGGTTCACATGAGCATAGGCCTGCTGCTGACGCGGATAGGGCCACTTACGGCCGATTATGGCTCTCATCTGCTGGCCGCCGGGGTAGCATGCGCGGCGGTCGTCGGGTTGGTGGGGATGGCCCGCCGCCAGGTATGCCGCCGGCAGGCTGACGAAGCCCGGCTCGCGCGTCTGGCAGCCTTGACGGGCGAACTGGAACAGCAGGAAGCCGAGGTGCGCACCCTCGCGGTTGCCGCCGAGCGTACCCGCCTGGCGCGTGAGTTACACGATGATCTGGGGTATCGCCTGGTGTTGCTGAATGTGCAACTACAACTGGCGGAGGATCTGATTGCGGAAGACCTTGATGCGGCCCTGCAACAACTCGTTACCACCCGCGAACAACTGGCGGCGGCCTGGTCGAGTGCGGTCGCCACGGTTGAGAACGAACTGCTGCTTGATGCTACATCGTTAGTACCCGCACTGCATGCGCTTATTCAGCCCTACCGCGCATGTTCCGTTCCACATATTACGCTGAAGATCAGCGGGTCGCCGGCCCGGCTGCCGGTTGCGCTCGTCGGCACCATCTATCGTACGGTCCAGGAAGGACTGACAAATGCATACAAGTATGCTGAAGCCGACCGGATTGATATTCGGATTAACGTTGCGCCCGACCAGGTGCAGGTCAGTGTGCAGGATGATGGGCGCGGGGCGGTGTGCTCTGCACACCAGATGTGGCATAATGGGAACCGCGCAGGCCGGTTCGGACTGGCCGGCCTGCGCGAACGTGCGGCGCTGCTGGGTGGATCTGTGCAGGCCGGGTCGTTGCCCGCAGGTGGGTTTGGTCTCGAACTTACCCTGCCGCTTGGGGAGAGTTAGAGAGATAGTTGTGACGCAGAAGATCCGGGTGTTGATTGTCGATGATCAGGAACTGGTACGCACCGGCATTCAGACGCTGCTCAACCGCAAAGCGGATATCGAGGTGGTTGGCTCTGCCGGCGATGGCGCCGATGCATTGCGCCAGGTCGCCGCGCTTGACCCCGATGTCGTCC
Source organism: Chloroflexaceae bacterium (assembly GCA_034437035.1). GTDB lineage: Bacteria > Chloroflexota > Chloroflexia > Chloroflexales > Chloroflexaceae > CAKZQX01. The sequence goes on along the minus strand of DAOTUI010000255.1, from coordinate 24,620 downwards.
TGATGGATATCCGCATGCCGGGAATGGACGGCGTAGAAGCCACACAGCGACTGACGGCCCAAGATAGCCGCGCGGCGGTGATCATTCTCACAACCTTTCACGATGACGAGAATATCTTCAATGGACTGGCGGCCGGCGCGCGGGGCTATCTGCTCAAGGATGTGGATCATCGGGCGCTGGCCGAGGCCATACGGAAGGTTGCCGCCGGAAATGCGCTGATCGATCCCCAGATCACGGCGCAGGTGCTCCAGGAGTTTAATCGCCGGACGCGGGCGGCTCCGCCGCTCCCCCCGCACTACGCCGAACGGCTGGCCCTGCTGACCGAACGCGAGCAGGCGATTCTGCGACTGCTGGCCCACGGCAGCACGAACCAGGAGATTGGCGGACAGTTGACGATCAGCATTGGCACCGTCAAGAATCATATCAGCAGCATCTTGAGCAAACTCGATCTGCGCGATCGCACCCAGGCGGCGCTGTGGGCCCAGCAGGCCGGCCTGCACGCGGATTAACCGCACCAACCAATTCCCCTGTCTTCAGGCATAGGTCGCGCGACACATGCATCTGCCGAATCCGGCAGATTTTTTATGTCTTCCGACTAGTCGCAGCACACTTCCGCTCCAGTGACCGCCGACCTATACTAGTAGGGTAGTACTCACAAAAGCACCTTGCAGATATCGATATATACCTGAAGAGAAGAAGGAAAGCACGCAATGCGTTCAAAGAGTGATACACTGACGCCGCAACTGCACAACGGGGAATGGCGCGCGGCAGTGGCGAAGTACCAGCGCCCGGACCTGCGCCGCAGTATCCGGCAGATCTTGAATACCTTTATCCCCTATTTCGCGCTATGGTATCTCATGTACCTCAGTCTGGACTATTCCTACTGGCTGACGCTGGGACTGGCACTGATAGCGGGTGGGTTGCTGGTACGTATTTTTATCATTTTCCATGACTGCTGCCATGGTTCATTTCTACCATCCCGCAAAGCCAATGAAATACTCGGCATCATTGCCGGGGTTCTCACCTTTACGGCATACCATCAGTGGCGACACAGCCACGCCATCCATCATGCCACCTCGGGCGACCTGGATCACCGGGGCGTTGGTGATGTATACACGATGACCGTTGACGAATATCGCAATGCCTCACGCTTCCGGCAGGTGCGGTATCGTCTGTTTCGCCACCCGCTGGTCCTGCTGGGCCTGGGGCCGCTCTACACGTTCCTGGTAAAAAACCGCTTGTGCAGCAAACATGACCGCCGCAAAGAACGGTACAGCGTCTATGGCACCAATCTGGCCCTGTTGGGGTTGCTGCTGCTCGGTACATGGATTATCGGCCTACCGGAATTTCTGATGATCCAACTGCCGGTGTTGCTGGTTGCCGCGACTGCCGGTGTCTGGCTCTTCTATGTGCAGCATCAGTTTGAGGATGCTTACTGGGAACATAATGATTCATGGGATTTTGCGACTGCCTCCCTGCATGGCAGTTCCTACTTTAAACTGCCGCCGGTATTGCAGTGGTTTAGTGGCAACATCGGGCTGCATCATATTCACCATCTGAGCCCGCGCATTCCGAACTACCATCTCCAGCAATGTCACGACGAGACGCCGCTCTTCCAGGATGTACATACGCTCACCCTCCGGTCGAGCCTGAAGTCGCTCTCATTCCACCTCTGGGATGCGGAGCAGGGCAAGATGATCAGCTTTCGGCAGCTTCACGCTACCGCGCCGCTGCGGACGGTTGTCCCGGAATAAAGCTTTGGCTGGAGTGCGCAAGCCATAGCTTGTGCCGTCAAAGGTGAACCGGTGTTACGTTGTCGGGGTGAACGATCAGTCGCCCCGACTTTTTTGTGCGATCAGGCCTGCCGGGTTCGGTGTGCTTGATCCTGGTCAGATCCCACTTCTGTCCCGCTTTGCAACGGTAATGTTCCACAAACATCCCTCCTTTGCACATCGACATGCCGGTCAGGATCGATTACACTAAATACAGAACTCAGGAGCATCAAACTATTCGTGCAACAAATCAAGACTTTTGATTATAAAAAATTGAGTACCGAGGATTGTGGACAGGGGTGTCCCGTCGGCATACACAATGGCGTGTATCAATAACAGCAGGGAGCCAGGGACAGGGTTGTCCCGGCTCCTTTCGCACATTCTGAAGGAGCGTTTTAAAATACCCAACGAAGGAGTGAGTGGTATGGTTGTGAAGGAGAGAGTAGCGGGAGATGAGTGTAAGATGCATGTGACCTTTGCCCTACCTGCATCAATCTGGGCCGATACGATCTATCTGGTGGGAGATTTCAATAACTGGAACTCGCAGGAAACACCCCTGCAGTTAGATGGCAATAACTGGAGTGTTACGCTGAAACTTGATACAAACCAGGTCTATCAGTATCGTTACCTGGTCAATGATAACGAGTGGATGAGCGACTGGAATGTCGATGGTTCGGTTGAGCAGGCAGGTATTACAACCTCGATTGTGGTCACGCAGTTGCCTGAGGAGCGTTACCCGGTGCAACCACGCGATACGGATGTCATAGAACCCGCGCCACTGCGACTGCCGTCACCGCTATCACCGACCGCGCTGCCCCAAACCCGGACCCGGTAGTCAACGTTTCAACATTCGTCAGGCATCAGTCCTGCATATAAAAACCTCCCGCAGGATGCCTCTCTGGAAGCCTGCGGGAGGTTCTGTTTGTTACACGATTTACGCGGTGCAGCCAATTCCGGCCTGGTGTCGGACCTGAACGCCGGCTTCGCCTGCGGCAGCATGGTACACTTTTGAGCTTTTGCCCTGCCGGAGGCAAAATTCCCTTCCCAGGAAGAGACCGCGTAACGCGTGTTTGTTAGACAATGTGGAGTGCGTCGGCCATGCTTGCGCGCTCAAGCAGAATGGCACACATTATGCGATAAAAGTAAAGCAGTTAAGCCTCAACGAGAGGTTACAGCAAACAACACGCTGACTGTGTAACAGGAAGAGAGCAAGAAGATGACCCAGGCTGAGAAGACTGCCCAGGAACAGCAGTATGTCCGCTGGTTTGAAGACCTTACCTCTGATGATGTTTCTCTAGTCGGCGGCAAAAATGCCTCCCTCGGTGAGATGCTGCGAGCCCTGAAAGACCAGGGCATACGTGTCCCGGACGGCTTTGCGACTACCGCCGCCGGCTATCGCGCCTTTCTGGAAGCTAACGAGCTTGAAGAGCGCATCCGCCGGCATCTGGAGGAGATGCACCGGGGCGAAGCCACGCTCCAGCAGGCCGGTAAAGCAATCCGCCGCCTCTTTCACTCCGCCGCGTTCCCCGAAGACCTTGCCGACGATATCCGCCAGGCCTACCGCCAGTTGAGCCGGCATTATGATACGGACGAAGTTGATGTAGCGGCCCGTAGCAGTGCCACCGCCGAAGATCTGCCCGAAGCCAGCTTTGCCGGTCAGCAGGAGACCTTCCTCAATGTGACCGGCGAAGCGGAACTGCTGGATGCCTGCCGCAAATGCTATGCTTCGCTCTTTACCGACCGGGCCATTAGCTACCGCGAAGAGCAGGGCTTTGATCATATGCAGGTAGCCCTCTCGGTCGGAGTGCAGAAGATGGTGCGCGCGGATAAGGCCGGCGCGGGGGTGATGTTTACCATTGACACCGAGACCGGCTTCCCCGGTCTGGTGGTGATCGATGCCGCCTGGGGTCTGGGCGAAAATGTGGTGCAGGGGAATGTCCGCCCCGACGAGTACAAGGTCTTCAAGCCATTGCTCAAGCATGAGCAATTTACGCCGATTATTGACAAGCAGATCGGCGAGAAAGCCCGGATGATGACTTACGCCTCCGGTGGCAGCACGGCAACCAGAAATGTCGAGACACCGCAGCAAAAACGCCAGGCATTCGTTTTGAGTGACGCTGAGATTCTGCAACTGGCGCGCTGGGCAGTTGCGATTGAAGATTACTACGACCGACCGATGGATATCGAGTGGGCCAAAGATGGTCAGCGCAATGAGCTCTTCATCGTCCAGGCTCGCCCGGAGACGGTGCAGTCCCAGAAGCAGCAGGGTGCGCTCAAAACCTACACCCTGAAAGAAAAGGGTGAGCAGTTGCTCAGTGGTCTGGCAATCGGTGAAGCGATTGCGGCGGGCAAAGCCTGTGTGATCCGTGATGCCGACGAGATGGAGCGTTTTGAAGACGGCGCGATTCTGGTGACGGGCATGACCGACCCGGACTGGGTACCGGTGATGCAACGTGCGGCGGGCATTATCACCGACTACGGCGGGCGCACTTCGCATGCCGCCATCGTCAGCCGTGAGCTGAATGTCCCCGCAGTTGTCGGCACGGGCGAAGGCACCGATCAGCTTGAGGATGGGCAGGAGCTTACCCTCTCCTGTGCCGAGGGTGACCAGGGCTATGTCTACCAGGGCATCCTGGACTTCGAGTCGCGCGAACTTGATCTAAGCGCCGTGCCGGACACCCGCACGCAAATCATGATGAACATTGCCGGCCCGGACGCGGCCTTCCGCTGGTGGCAGTTGCCCTGTGAAGGTATTGGTCTGGCGCGGATGGAGTTTATTATCAACAATGTAATCAAGATCCATCCCATGGCGCTGATCCGGTTCGATGATCTCGAGGATGCAGATGCCCGCCGACAGATCCAGGAGTTGACACGCCGCTACCAGGACAAAACCGACTATTTTGTCGAACACCTGGCGCGGGGGATTGCCCGCATCGCTGCCTCGCAGTATCCCGACCCGGTGGTTGTGCGGATGAGCGACTTCAAGACTAACGAGTATGCCGACCTGATCGGCGGCCGGCAGTTTGAGCCGGAAGAGGCCAACCCGATGCTGGGCTGGCGCGGTGCTTCGCGCTACGCCGACGACGACTACCGCGCGGGCTTTGCCCTGGAGTGCCGGGCGATCAAGCGGGTGCGCGAGGAGATTGGTCTGGATAATGTGATCGTGATGGTGCCCTTCTGCCGGACGCTGGCGGAGGCTGACCGGGTACTGGAGGTGCTGGCCGAACATGGTCTCAGGCGTGGCGACAACGGGCTCCAGGTCTATGTGATGGCCGAGATTCCCTCCAATATCGTGCTGGCCGACCAGTTTGCGCAGCGCTTTGACGGCTTCTCCATCGGCAGTAATGACCTGACGCAACTGACACTGGGGGTAGACCGCGACTCGCAGAAGCTGTCGGCGGTGTTTGATGAGCGGGACGACGCGGTGAAATGGATGTGCCGCCACCTGATCCGGACGGCCCACGACGCCGGGGCCAAAGTGGGCATCTGTGGGCAAGCTCCCAGCGACTACCCGGAGTTTGCCGCGTTCCTGGTCCGGCAGGGGATCGACTCGATCTCACTCAACCCGGATAGCGTGATCGATGTCAAAGAGCGGGTGGCCGAAGTTGAGCAAGCGCAGAAGTGAGGGAGTGTAGTATGTTTCTTGCCGGTGATGTTGGTGGCACGACAACCACGTTGGCGGTGTATGATCCTGCGACAGGCCCACGCGCGCCGCATGCCCAGGCAGATTTTCGCAGCGCCGACTATCCCGACCTGCCGACCATGGTGCGCGCATTTTGCTCAGGGCGGGATCTGCCGATCGAGCGGGCCATTTTTGCCGTCGCCGGCCCGGTTATTGAGGGCCGGGTCGAGATGACCAACCTGCACTGGGTGCCGGCAGAAGATGACCTGCGGGAAGCGTTACACCTGGATGCGGTAGAGATTATGAATGATCTGGAGGCGCTGGCCTGCGCGGTGCCCTACCTTGAAGCAGAAGAATTCGAAACGCTACACCCCGGTGAGCCGGCACCGACCGGGCCGATTGGCGTGATCGCACCAGGCACCGGACTGGGGCAGGCGTTCCTCGTCTGGGATGGCGAACGCCACCAGCCCTACCCTTCCGAGGGCGGGCATGCCGACTTTGCACCCCGAAATGAGTGGGAGCGTCGATTGTTGCACTACCTCGAAGGATGCTTTGACCATGTCAGCTATGAGCGCGTCTGCTCCGGGATGGGCCTGCCCAACATCTATGATTATCTCAAAGTGAGCGATTTCGCCGATGAACCCGACTGGCTGGCGGCGCAACTGGCCGAGGCCCGCGATCCCACCCCCGTGATCGTCAACGCTGCGCTGGACACCACCCGCGCATGCACGCTCTGCACCGCGACACTCAACGTCTTTGTCTCGATCCTCGGCGCGGAGGCGGGCAATCTGGCCCTGAAGATCTTTGCGACGGGTGGCATTTATCTGGGTGGTGGCATGCCGCCCAAAATGCTACCTGCGCTGCGGCAGAAGCAATTTTTGCAGGCGTTCCAGGACAAGGGCCGTCTGTCCGGTTTTATGGAGCGGGTGCCGGTGCGCGTTATTCTGCATCCGGCAGCGGCCTTCCTGGGGATGGCATGCCGCGGACTGGGACTGTAGCGCAGGCAGTAACTATGACCGGCTCGATCATTGATTTTGTGGCACAGACGGAACGGCCCGTGAGTGGCGAACATGTCAACGACGCCTTTGCCCGCATGTCCTGGGATGATCGCATGCGTGGCATCCTGGGCGTCACCAATGAAGAGTTGGTGTCGATGGACATCGTGGGTAGCACCTACTCGGCCCTGGTTGATCTTCAGTCCACGATGACGCTGGGCGACCACACAGTGAAAGTGCCTGTATGCGCGGCGGCCTGGGGCCGCGCTTCCCGGCCGTCGAACTGCTGCCCCTGGCCCTGGCAAATGCGCTGCGGCTGGAGAAGTTCGGCGCGTGATCCGTCAACACGTCCGCATGCCCTACGGATGGCGAAACTCTGGCGGAAGATGGCACAGAAAATGCAACAACTATTCGGTGAGATCTTCTTGCCCGGTTCTTTTTACATAACAGAAGTTACGCGGTCGGTTCCAACCCAGGCATTTGCCTGCATGAACGGCCCGACTCGCCTGCGGCAGCATGGTACTATTTTATCCTTTTTCACGAAATTGTGGCTCTCCGAGCCACAATTTCGTGAAAAAGATACATAACGTACCACGCTGCCGCAGGCGAAATACGCCGTTATCGAGAGCAACCGGTCCGTTTGCACGCCCACCGCGTCACTCGCGTTCCATAACAGGAGTTACGCGGTGCAGTCTGTCTTCAACCGAGGCATCGCGTAAGTCTTGTTTCATAATAAAGGAAGAACTTTAATGGAGAAGCATAATGCCGGCAGCGGAACCGTCGTCTCGGTGCGGGGCAGCGTGGTTGATGCGCGCTTCCCCCGCCATCTACCGGGACGGTTTAACCTGCTCCGTGCCGGCGAAGATCAGGAAATTGCCGTCGAAGTCCTGACCTATCTTGATAACAGGACGATCCGCGGGATCGCGCTGACTTCAACGCAGGGCCTGGGACGGGGTACAACGATCAACGACACGGGGCAACCACTCCAGGTACCGGTGGGTGAGCGGGTGCTGGGGCGCGTCTTCAATGTCTTTGGCACGACCATTGACCGTAAAGACCCGTTAACCGGGGGGGAATGGCGCGCAATTTACCAGGAGCCGGTGCCCATTACCCGACGCTCCACCACATCGGACATTTTTGCCACCGGCATCAAAGCGATCGATCTGCTTGCGCCGCTGGAACAGGGCGGCAAGGCGGGGCTGTTTGGTGGGGCCGGTGTGGGCAAGACGGTGTTGATTATGGAGTTGATCAACAACGTTGCCCGGCAGTACGCGGGGATTAGCATCTTCTGCGGCATCGGGGAGCGCTCCCGCGAGGGTGAGGAGATGTACCGCGAAGTGCAGGAGACCGGCGTGCTGAAGAATGCAGTACTGGTCTTTGGCCAGATGAACGAGCCCCCCGGCGCGCGCTTCCGCGTGGGGCATGCCGCCCTGACCATGGCCGAGTATTTCCGCGATGATGCCCGACGCGATGTGCTGCTGCTGATCGACAATGTCTTTCGCTTTATTCAGGCCGGCTCGGAAGTCTCCGGTTTGATGGGCCAGTTGCCGTCACGACTGGGCTACCAGCCTACGCTGGGCACCGAACTATCCGCCCTGGAAGAGCGTATCAGCAACACCGCAACCGGATCGATTACCTCGATCCAGGCCGTGTATGTACCGGCCGACGACTTCACCGATCCGGCCGCCGTGCATATTTTCGGCCACCTCTCAGCCTCGATTGTGCTCTCGCGCAAGCGTGCCGGCGAGGGGCTCTATCCGGCGATTGATCCGCTCCGCTCCAACTCCAAGATGCTGGTGCCGCATGTCGTGGGTGAACGCCACTATCAGGTCGCGCAGGAGGTGCGCCGCACGCTGGCAAACTATGAAGACCTCAAAGATATCATCGCCATGCTGGGGTTGGAGGAACTCTCACAGGATGATCGCCGCACTGTGAATCGCGCACGCCGGATCGAGCGCTTCCTGACGCAGCCCTTTGCCACCACCGAGCAGTTTACCGGCATGCAGGGACGTATCGTTGATCGAGAAGCCACGCTGGACGGGTGTGAGCGCATTCTCAACGATGAGTTCCATGACTCCTCGGAGCAAGATCTCTACATGATTGGCACAATTGATGAAGTCGAAACAAAGGCAGCCGAAGAAGCAGCCGAAAAAGAAGAAGTTGAAGAAGAATGAGAGTAAAAATTATTACCCCCACTGCGATTCCAGTTGACAAAGCGGTCAACAAAATTACCGCCGAGGCCGCCAACGGCAGCTTTAGCCTGCTGCCGCGCCATATTGACTTTGTAGCAGCCCTGGTGCCGGGCATCCTCGCATTGACCGATGACACCGGCGATGAGCAGTTCCTGGCAATTGACGAAGGTCTACTGGTCAAGCGCGGCGACGAGGTGCGTATCTCGGTCAGTCGCGCCGTGCGTGGCCCCACGCTGGAAGAATTACAGCAGGTCGTCGAAGCCGAGTTCCAGCAGCGTGACGAGCAGGAGCGTATGGCCCGCACCGCCATTTCCCGGCTCGAAGCCGGATTTATCCGCCGCATGCTTGAGGAGCGGGGGCAGGCATGAGCCGCAAGGAGCAAGAATTTAGCGAGCGCATCGGCCAGAAAGCCGCGCGCAAACGCCGCGCCCGCCGCGCCGATGATGAGCGTGTCTGGTTTGGCCTGGGGCTGTTTGGCCTGGTGGGCTGGTCGGTGGCCGTGCCGACTCTGCTGGGGCTGGCGCTGGGCATCTGGATCGATACCCGCTGGCCGGGGCAGATCTCCTGGACGCTGACGCTGATGATGGCCGGGTTGATCCTGGGTTGCCTTAATGCCTGGTTCTGGGTGGAACAGGAGCGGCGTGAGATTATCCAGCGCCGTACACGCGAGGATGAAGATGAAGATGAATGAACTGTTGACCCTGCTGCCGGCAGTTCTGGCCGGTATAGCGCTGGGCCTGTTTTTCTTTGGCGGCCTCTGGTACACCATCCGCCGGCTGGCAACCAGCCGCCGGCCGGCGCTTCTCCTGCTCGGCAGCTTTGTCCTGCGGACCGGCCTGACCCTACTGGGCTTCTACCTGGTGATGGGCGGCATGGCGGGGGCATGGCACCGACTGCCGGCGGCAGCGGTGGGCTTTTTCCTGGCCCGGCTGCTACTTACGCGGCACCTTGGCAGCACACCCGCAGCAGAAAGAGGTGAACCATGAATATCACCCCGGATCAATGGATCTTCTGGCAGAGTGGCTTTATCAAACTGAATGCGACGATTGTTTTTACCTGGCTGATCATGGCCCTACTGGTAGTCGGTTCCTGGCTGATTACACGGCGTCTCTCGACCGGCACCCACCTGTCGCGCCGGCAGAACATGCTCGAGGCCGTTGTCGAACTGATCGATGAGCAGATCCGCGAGGTCAGTCGGCAGACGCCGGAGCGCTACCTGCCCTTTATCGGCACACTCTTCCTCTTTATTTTTGTCTCAAATGTGCTGACGATTGTGCCGGGCTACGAGCCACCCACCGGCTCGCTCTCGACCACGGCAGCGCTGGCAATCTGCGTCTTTGTGGCCGTGCCGATCTATGGGATTGCCCAGCGGGGGCCGGTTGGCTATCTCAAGCACTACATTCGTCCAACCCCACTGATGCTGCCTTTCAACATCATTGGGGAGTTTTCGCGCACGCTGGCGCTGGCAGTACGTCTCTTCGGCAATATTATGAGCGGTACCGTGCTGGTCGCCATTATCGTTTCGATCGTTCCGCTCTTCTTTCCAATTCTGCTCACGCTGCTCGGCCTGATCACCGGCGTCATCCAGGCATATATTTTTGCAATTCTGGCGATGATCTATATTGCCTCAGCTACGCGCGTGCAGCAGTTGCAGGAGTAGGTTACAGGGGACAGGGGACAGTCGCCTCTGTTTGTGGACTGAATGGGCGAAAAAGTTAGAAACCTGAGAAGGAGAAGAATATGGACAACGCAGGCATTGTGGCAATCGTCTCGGTGATCACCGCCGGTCTCACCATTGCTATCGGATCAATCGGGCCGGCCCTGGGTGAGGGGCGTGCGGTGGCGCAGGCGCTCAACTCAATCGCGCAGCAGCCGGACGAGTCGAACACTATCTCGCGCACGCTGTTTGTGGGTCTGGCGTTGATCGAGTCGACCGCCATCTACTGTTTTGTGGTGTCGATGATCTTGATCTTTGCCAACCCCTTCTGGAACCGGTTTGCCGGTGGCGGATAGGGCGGATAGTAAGGATAGGAGGAGCGATTGTGCTCATCGACTGGTTTACAGTTATTGCCCAGATTATCAACTTCCTGATCCTGCTCTTCCTGCTCCGGCGCTTTCTGTATGGGCCGATTATCAACGCCATGCATGCGCGGGAAGAGCGCGTTGTTGCACGCCTGGAAGATGCCCATCGACAGCAGGAAGAAGCTGAACAGGAAGCCGCCGACTACCGTCGGCAGCAGCGCGAGCTTGAGCAGCAGCGCGCAGCCCGGCTGCAGGAGGCTGAGGAATCTGCCCACGCGCGCCGTGAAGAGCTGATCGCGGAGGCGCGCGCCGAGACTGACCGCCTCCGTGCTAACTGGCATGCCGCACTGGAGCAGAGCAAGGAGTCTTTTCTGCGTGATCTGCGGCAACGGACGGGGGAGCAGGTCACGGCGATTGCGCGGCGGGTGCTGAATGACCTGGCCACTGCTGACCTGGAGCAGCAGATTATCCGGGCGTTTTTGCAGCGCCTCCGCAGTCTGGATCAGGCAACCCAGGCGACCATCGCACAGGCGACGGCAGATGCGCAGCCGAACGTGCTTATTCGCAGTGCGTTTGATCTATCACATGATCAGCGCCGGCAGATTGAAAATACGGTTCAGGCGCAGTTCGGGGAAGAGGTTGAACTTTCCTTTGAAACCGCACCGGAGCTGATCGCGGGTATTGCGCTGACGGTCGGCAGCCACGAACTGGCCTGGAACCTGCAGAGCTACCTGGAGACGCTGGAAGAGGAGATTGACCGGATCTTTGCTGAGGAGACGCAGGCCGGGCAGGCCGCGCCGGAGGCGCAGCCGGATAGCGAAGGGGTGAAAGCCGAACGCGAGTTGGTAGAGGAGCATAACCCATGAGCACAACCCGTGATTTGGACACCGCGCCCGACCTGATGGCCGTTCTCAACGATACCTTTGACACGCTGGAACAGGCCGTTGCAGAACAACATCCTACCCTGGAGGCTCACGATATCGGGACGACCAGTTTTGTCGGCCAGGGGATCGCCCGTATCCATGGGTTGCCGGGGGTGCGCTCCGAGGAGCTTATCCGCTTTCCGGGGGGGGGGCTCGGCATGGCCTACAATATCGACCCGGATGAGATTGGCGTAATCCTGCTTGACGCGAGCGCCAACCTGACAACCGGGCTCCGGGTGCGCCGGACGGGGCGCGTGCTGGATGTGCCGGTCGGCGAAGCACTGATCGGGCGGGTGGTGGATGCCGTGGGCCGTCCGCTGGACAATCGCGGGGCCGTGCGCACTGCGCAGCGCTTCCCGATTGAGCGCGATGCTCCCGCAATCATGGACCGCGCGCCGGTTGAGGTGCCACTGCAGACCGGGCTCAAAGTGGTGGATGCCCTCATCCCGGTGGGGCGCGGCCAGCGCGAGTTGATCCTGGGGGACCGGCAGACCGGCAAGACCGCGATTGCGCTAGATACGATCATGAACCAGCACGACAAAGATGTAATCTGCATCTACTGCGCCATCGGACAGCGCACCGCCGCCGTTGCTCAGGTGATCAACGATCTGCGCGAGCGGAGCGCGCTAGACTACAGCATCGTCGTGGTTGCCACGGGCAATGATCCGCCGGGGTTGCAGTTTGTCGCCCCCTATGCCGCCACCAGTATGGGCGAGTATTTTATGCAGCAGGGCCGCGATGTGCTGATCGTCTACGATGATCTGACGCGCCATGCCCGCGCCTACCGCGAACTCTCGCTCTTGCTGCGGCGACCGCCTGGACGGGAAGCCTTTCCCGGCGATATTTTCTATATCCACTCACGTATGCTGGAGCGCTCCACCCACCTGCGCGACGATCTGAACGGCGGCTCGCTCACGGCGCTGCCGATTGTCGAAACCGAGGCACAAAACATCTCGGCCTACATTCCAACCAATCTGATTTCGATCACCGATGGACAGATCTACCTGACGCCCGATCTCTTCCAGAAGGGTATCCTGCCGCCGGTCGAGGTCGGGCGTTCGGTTTCACGCGTGGGCGGCAAAACGCAACTGTCGGCCTACCGCGCGGTAGCGGGCGACCTGCGCCTGTCATACTCACAGTTTGAGGAACTGGAGTCATTTGCGCGCTTCGGTACCCGGCTGGATGAGCAGACCCGCCGGCAACTGGAGCGCGGGCGGCGCGTCCGCGAGATCCTCAAGCAGCCACAATACGCGCCCATCCCGGTCCCGGAGCAGATCGCCGTCCTGCTGGCGACAATTGAGGGCGTCCTGGATCATCTGTCCCTGGAGCGCATCGCTCAGGCCGAGCGGGCCATCCGTGCCGCTGTCGGTGAGGAACTGCCGGAGGTCTGCCGGCGCATCTACGCAGGGGAGCAACTGCGCGACGAAGACCGGGAAGCCATGCGCAAGTTGGCCCGGCGGGTTGTGGGCGAAATGGACGAAAAACACGCAGAGGATACCCCGGCGCGCGATCAGCAGGAAGAGGCAACCGCTGATGACAACCCTTGAGGGCATGCGCCGCCGGATCAACAGCACCGAGGATCTACAGTCCGTCGTCAAAACCATGAAAGCGCTGGCGGTCGTCAGCATTCGGCAGTATGAGCAGGCGGTAGCGGCCCTGGCGGAGTACAACCAGACGATTGAACTGGGATTGCAGGTGCTCCTGCGCGACCGACCCGGCGCGGTCAAGACCATCGCCGCAACGCCCGGCATGCATCTGGGCCTGATCATCTTCGGCTCAGACCAGGGCATGGTCGGGCAGTTCAACGAGCAGATTGTGCGCCACACCCGCGATGTGTTGAATGGGCTGCAGGTGTCGCCGGCCGACCGCCGCATCATGGCTGTGGGCGAACGGGTCGCCGTACAGTTGGAAGACACCCAGGCCGCGCCGGAGGCGACCTTCCCGGTGCCCAGTTCGGTGGCGGGGATTACACCGCTAGTGCAGGAATTGCTGGTGCGGATCGATACCTGGCGCAGCGAGAACGAACTCAACCGACTGTTTCTGTTCTACAATGCCACACGTTCCCGGGCCGGGTATGCCCCTACCCACCTGCGCCTGCTGCCGGTTGACACGGCGTGGCTGGGGAAACCGGCACAGCGGCCCTGGGAGTCGCGGCGGCTGCCGACCTACAGCATGGCGTGGGAAGACCTGCTGGCGGCACTGATCCGGCAGTATTTCTTTGTAGCAATCTACCGCGCCTGCGCTGAGTCGCTTGCCGGCGAACATGCCGGCCGCCTGGCGGCAATGCAGGGAGCCGAAAGCAATATCGAGGAGCGCCTGGAGGAGCTGACGCGGCAGTTTCACCACCAGCGCCAGACCGCCATCACGGAAGAACTGCTCGATATTGTTGCCGGTGTCACCGCACTCGAGGAAGAAGAGGCTTGAGCAAAAGAGGTTATCAATGCGTGTTGGATTGGTAGGTCTGGGGAATATCGGCACGGCGATAGCGAATCTGGTTGCAACCAATGACTATCCGGTGGTTGGCTGGGAATATCACGACCAGGTGGTTGAGGAAATTAACAAAAACCATACGAATTCACAGTTTCTTCCGGGGGTAGAATTGAGCCCAAACCTGACGGCGACCACACAGGTGACGCAGGTCTTACAGCAGAGCGAGGTGCTGTTTATCGGGCTACCGGCCCGGTTTATCGAGCAGACCCTGATGCCCGCACGGGATCGACTGCACGACCGGGCCATTCTGGTCAACCTGGCGAAGGGCTTTGAGCAGGAGACCGGCCGCACACCGCTGCGCATCCTGGAGAGCATGTTTCCGCAGCACCGCCGGCTGATGCTGGCGGGTCCGATCATTGCCAACGAGTTTGTGCGCGGCATGCCCACCGTCGCCATGCTGGCCGGGCAGAACAGCAGCGACCTGCTGACCGTGGCGCGCCTGGTTGAAACCGACGCCTTCCGCACCCGCTTCACCGACGATGATCTGGGCGTAGAACTGGGCGGCATCCTGAAGAATGTCTACACCATTGGCCTGGGCATGTTCGACGGCCTGCAGATCAGTAGCATGAACTTCCGCGCGGCCTACCTCACCACTACCCTGCGCGAGATCACCCGGATGGGCGTGAGTCTGGGGGGCCAGGCGGAGACGTTTGCCTACCTTGCGGGCATGGGCGATCTGCTGGCGACGGCGCTGAGTGCGCATAGCCACAACCGCAAAATGGGTGAACTGCTGGCGCAGGGCAAAACGCTGGAGCAGGTCGAAGCGGAGATGGGCGTGCTGCCGGAGGGCTACAACTCGCTGCGCTTTGTCCTGGCGCTGGCCGAGAAGCAGCAGATCTCGCTGGGGCTGGCGCGGGGCCTCTGGGAAGTCATTCATGGGCAGATTGATATGGACCGCTTTATCACGTCGGCTGTCCACGATTTTATGGGACAGGACGTGCGAAAGGCAGAATAATGGCAACGATTGTCACGCTGACGATGAATCCTGCGCTGGACACCAGCACCGCTGTTGACCGGGTTGTCCCGGAGCATAAACTGCGTTGTGGGCCGCTGCGTTTTGCGCCGGGCGGTGGCGGGATCAATGTTGCCCGCGCGATCAGGCAATTGGGCGGCACGGCGAAGCCGATCTACACCTGCGGCGGGCCGTTTGGCCGGATGCTCCAGCAACTGCTGGATGCAGAGGGGTTGGAGCACCAGCCGGTTACAATCGCCGGTCAGACGCGCGCGAGCTTTACCGCCGGGGAAGAAGCCTCCGATCAGCAGTATCGCTTCACCATGCCCGGCCCGCAGATCCAGGCGACCGAGTGGCAGCACTGCCTGGAGATCCTGTCCAGCCTGGACCCACGCCCCGACTATCTGGTCGCCGGCGGCAGTCTGCCCCCCGGCGTCCCGGACGACTTCTATGCGCAGGTGGCGCAGATTACCGCCGAAACCGGCACCCGCCTGATCGTGGATACGTCGGGCGAGGCGCTGCACTCGGCAGTCTACCGGGGGCCGGGCATCTATGCGATCAAGCCCAACCTGCGCGAGTTGCGCACGCTGGCCCGCGACGAACTGGCCGATGAGCGCCAACAGGAAAAGCTGGCCCGCTCACTGATTGAACAGGGGCGCAGCGAAGTCGTCATGCTCTCGCTGGGCGCGGCGGGGGTGCTGCTGGTCACGGCTGAGGGCAGCGAGCGCCTGCGCGCACCAACCGTGCCGATCCGCAGCAAGATCGGCGCGGGCGACAGCACGGTGGCGGGCTTTACGCTGGGCCTGGCGCGCGACATGGCCCTGCGCGACGCGGTGCGCTTCGGGGTGGCGGCAGGCGCAGCCGCAGTGATGACCCCCGGCACCGCCCTCTGCCGGCGCGAAGATACCGAACGCCTCCATGAGCAGATTGCGGTTGATACCGATTTGTTGTCATAGCCACAGAGCACACCGCAGACGCAGCGATGATACATGGGAACGTGCCGCCGTTGCGCTGGTTGCGCCCGTTCCGGCTGATTGCCGGCAAACCGGCAAACTGGTATGAGGCGGGGTCAGGCAACCCCGCCCGCTCTGACCATTCGGCCACAGGCGAAAACGTGCGCGGAACACCTCCTCTCAAGTATAGACTTTTTCGCCAGAGCGCAGTGGAATGCGGTTGGCGCGACCGACAGCGACCGCCGCTCCAGAAACCATGTTCTCGCATTAGAACGGGCGGCGGACGCGCTTCTGCGCGTCCCTACCCTACCACAAAAAGCTACATTTGAGAGCTTCCCCCAACCCCACCCCTTTCAGCCCCTTTCCCGGCCATGGGATAGATACCGGCTGCCTGCCACACTGTACCCCGGTTCATTCCCCCGGCCATGATCCTGATTTTGTGACGGTAGCTGTCACAAGAGTGTGCGACAATGCACCCAGGATACCGCCCTTTTTGGTAATGATTTCGTAATCGGTTCGTGGTATCTCATAACTGACAAACCCAACTATTGCACCTGACCGCTGTAGTGGGTGCGTGGTGAAATGGAGTTCCCATTCAATGGCACACTTGTTCGCACACACGCCGCCGCCCGGTGGCACCACCTGGCATGACCTGGTTGAGCATCTGACTGCAGTGGCCGACATGGCCCGCCGGTTTGCGGCCGCATTTGGTGCGGGCGAGCCGGCCTACCAGCTTGGCCTCTGGCACGACATCGGCAAGAGTAACCCGGCCTTTCAAACCTATCTTCAGACCTGCCATGCCGACCCGAACCACAAGGGGCGCGGCCCGGACCACAAGGCCGCTGGGGCGACACTGGCGCTCCAGCATGCGCAACCGCTGGCGCTGCTGGTGCAAGGACACCACGGCGGCCTGCAAACCCCCACGGAGCTGCGGCGCTGGCTGCAGGAACGACACGCTGACCGCCTCCCGGATGGCAGCACCCCCGCGATTGCCGCGGCGATTGCCACCATGCGCCAGGTGCTGCCCGCGCTTGACCCACCGGACAGGCTGACGATTCCCGACTATGTACATTCCCAGGTAGCAGCGGAGTTCTTCTTGCGCATGCTCTTCTCGGCGCTGGTTGATGCGGACTTTCTCGACACCGAGCAGCATCGCAACCGCGCCAAAGCCACGCAACGCGGGACGCCCGTCACGCTGGAGACCCTCTGGCAGCGGTTTACGGCGGATCAGGGGCACCTCAGCGGAACATCCGATACGCCGGTCAATCAGGCGCGGCAGACGCTCTACGCCGCGTGCCTGCAGGCCGCCGACCAGCCGCCCGGCCTGTTCCGGCTGGCCATCCCGACCGGCGGCGGCAAGACGCGCTCCGGGATGGCGTTTGGACTGCGTCACGCGCTGCAGCATGGAATGGAACGGGTCATTGTGGCGGTGCCCTACATCAGCATCACCGAGCAGACCGCCGGTGTTTACCGGGAGATTTTTGAAAACGCAGCGGACGCCGCCCCCGCCGTGCTGGAGCACCATAGTGGCGCCGCTGCGCAGCGTGCCGATGCCGCCGACTACCAGCCGGCTCAGGTCTGGGCCCGGCTTGCAGCGGAAAACTGGGATGCGCCGATTATTGTCACCACGACGGTGCAACTGTTTGAGAGCCTGTTCGCCAATCAGACCAGCCGCTGCCGCAAGCTGCATCGCCTGGCAAAGAGCGTGATCATCCTGGATGAAGTGCAGGCCCTGCCGGCCCATCTGCTCACCCCGATCCTTGATGCCATTCGTCAACTCTGCACCAACTATGGCGCGACGGTCGTGCTCTCCACCGCCACCCAACCGGCATTCGAGAGCATTCGCAGCTTTGCCGATCTGCCCGCACACGACATTGTGCCGGATGCTGCGCGCTGGTTTACGGCGCTCAAGCGGGTGACGTATGACTGGCAGGTGGAGCGTGCGCTGACCTGGCCGGAGGTCGCCGCAACCATGCAGACCACCTCGCAGGTGCTGGCCGTGGTCAACACCAAACAGGATGCCCTTGATCTGCTCGATGCTCTGAATGATCCCGATGCGCTGCATCTCTCCACGCTACTGTGTGGGGCGCACCGCCACGCGGTGATTGCCCAGGTGAAGCAGCGGCTGACGGACGGGCAGCCCTGCCGGCTGGTCTCTACCCAGGTGATCGAAGCCGGGGTCGATCTCGATTTTCCGCTGGTGCTGCGTGCGCTGGGGCCGCTTGACCGCGTTATCCAGGCGGCCGGGCGTTGCAATCGGGAGGGACGGCTGGCGCGTGGGCGCGTTGTGGTGTTTGAATCCGCCGAGGGCCGCCTGCCGCCTGGTTCCTATCGCACCGCAACCGACATCACCCGCGCGCTGCTGGGCACGGGCGCGCTCGATCCCGACACGCCCGAGTCCGTCCAGCGGTATTTTCAGCAGGTGTTTGCAACCGTCAACCTGGATCGGGAGCAGATCCAGAAACTCCGCGCAGCCATGGACTATCCCGAAATAGCGCGGCGGTTCCGTCTAATCGATGAAGACACGGAAGATGTAATTGTGGCGTATGGCGATGAACCGGCGCGTGCGCAGGTGCGTGCGCTGATTGCCGCGCTGCAGCAGCGGCCTCCCAACGCCCGCCAACTGCTGCGCCGCCTGCAGCCCTACCTGGTCTCGGTGCGTGCGCAGGTGGCCCGGCGCTACCGGGATGCCGGCTGGATTGCGCCGCTGGCCGACTTTACCGGGCTGGGCGTCTGGCACGGCAACTACGACCCGGTACGCGGCCTGGTGCCCGACGATGATCGCTCATTGCTGGTTTTCTGATGTGGAAGGAGAGTGATGATGTCCAATGCGTATCCCCCCCTCAGTGTCCGCGTCTGGGGCGATTTCGCCTGTTTTACCCGTCCCGAAATGAAAGTGGAACGGGTCACGTACCCGGTGATGACACCCTCCGCCGCGCGCGGCGTGCTGGAGGCGATTTTCTGGAAGCCGGAGTTTCGCTGGCAGATCGCGGAGATCCGGGTGCTGCGCCCGATCTGCTACTTCTCGATCCTGCGCAACGAAGTAAATACCCGCCAGAGTGAACGCGCCGCCGCCCGCCGGCAGCGCGAGGGCGGCGGCTTTGATGTGGCCGGCGACCGTGCCCAGCGGCATACGCTGGCACTGCGCGATGTGGCCTATGTCATTCAGGCGCAGATGGTGGTGCATCCCCACGCCGACGCCGACCCGGCCAAATACCGCGACCAGTTCCGGCGGCGCGTACAGCAGGGCCGCTGCTTTGCCACGCCCTATCTGGGTTGCCGCGAGTTTGCCGCCGGCTTTGCCCCCGCCACCGCTGACGATCAGCCGATTGACGCAAGCGACGAGCTGGGGCCGCTGCTGCACGATCTCGACTATGCGACCGATGGATCGGGCCGGGGGACGCCCCGGTTTTTCAATGCGCGCCTGGAACGGGGGGTATTGCACGTTCCGCCGCTGCCGCACAGGGAGGCGTAGATGCTGCTGCAAAAGTTGAAGGAATACGCGGATATGCGGATGACGCTGCCGCCACCGCTCTACAGCGAGACGCCGGTGCGCTACATCATCGAGCTTGATCGCGCCGGTACGCCGCTCAGTCCCCAGCCGACCGATACGGCCGATCCATCCAACCGACGCACAAAACGCGGCCAGATCTATATGATGCCCCAGGTGCAGCGCTCCTCCGGGATTAAACCGCTGTTGCTGGCGAGCAATGCCGAATACACGCTGGGGCTGGCGCGCGATCCGGCCAAACAGCCGCGGGTCGCTGCCGGCTTCGCTGCCTATGTCGATCTCGTTGACCGCTGTGTCGCGGCAACGCAGGAGCCGGCGATCCAGGCGGTGCAGACGTTTCTCCACAACGATCCGGCGGCGCAGTTGCACCTGGCTGCGGATTTTGACCGGGGCGCGACGATCACGTTTCGCGTTGACGGGCACTTCCCGACGGACATCCCGTCCGTCCAGGCATTCTGGGCGGCTGAGCATCGCCCGACGGCCGGGAATGCCGCCGTCATGCAGTGCATTGTCTGTGGGCAGGAGCGCCCGGTGCTGGAGCGGCTGCAGGGTAAGATCAAAGGTGTACCGGGCGGGCAGTCTTCGGGTACGGCGCTGATCTCAGCCAACGCGGAGGCGTTTGAGTCCTATGGGCTGGAAGCCTCGCTGATTGCCCCCACCTGCGCCGATTGTGGGGAACGTTTTACCAAAGCGGCGAATGAACTGCTCGGCAGCGAACAGAACCGGGTGTTTATCGCCGGCTCGGTCTTTATCTTCTGGACCCGGCAGGCAGTGGATTTTAACTTCTTCACGTCTTTGACGGACGCCGATGCACAGCAGGTGCAGGCGCTGATCGAGGCGGTACGCACCGGCACATGGATTCCCGACGTGGATGCGACGGCGTTCTACAGTGTGATGCTCTCGGCCAGTGGTGGCCGGACCGTGGTGCGCGACTGGATCGATACCACGGTTGGGACGGCCAAAGCGCATCTGGCGCGCTGGTTCCTCTGGCAACGGGTTGTGGATGCCTATGGTGAAGCGGCCCGCCCGCTCGGTATCCGCGCACTGACCGCCGCCACGGTGCGCGAACTCAAAGACCTGCCCACGCCCACTATCCGGGCATTGTTTCGCACGGCCCTGATCGGCACGCCGCTGCCGACCAGCATGCTATACCAGACCATCCGGCGCTGCCGCGCGGCACAGAATGTCACTCGTCAGCAGGCCGCACTGATCAAACTTGTGTTGTGTAGTCAGAACGTATTCACGCAGGAGACAGCCATGATAGAGCTTGATCTGGATAATCGCAGTCCGGCGTACCGCTGTGGTCGTCTGCTGGCGGTGCTGGCCGAGGTGCAGCGCAACGCCATCGGCAAAGCCGCCATTGTGGACCGCTTCTATGGCACCGCCTCGTCCGCCCCGGCGTCCGTGTTTCCCCGCCTGCTGCGGGGTGCGCAGCCCCACCTCACCAAGCTAGAACGGGACAAACGCCCGACCGCACATGCATTGCACCAGCGGCTGGAAGAGGTGATGAGCGGCATTACCCACTTCCCCACCACGCTTACCCTGAATGATCAGGGGCTGTTTGCGCTCGGGTTTTATCACCAGCGTGCTTATGATCGATCCCAAATGATGGCCGCCAGTGCGCGGAAGAAAGCCGCCGACACCGCTACGTCCGCCCCGGAGTCCGCGGATTGCTAAAGAACGTTGAGCAAATAACCCGAATATGCCATCCGGGAGTCCCGGCTTTCGCCGGTGCGTGCCTGTCGGGGTTGCAGCATACTATCAGGAACGCCTGATCCGGCTGAAGCCGCGACTCCAGTTCAGCGATATCCGGATGCTACCAATTACCAAACATTATCAGGAAGGAAGCCCTCCAATGACAACCACACCGATTACTGACGTGAACCGCCGCCACGATTTTTTGCTGTTGTTCGATGTGATGGATGGTAATCCGAACGGCGACCCGGATGCCGGCAACCTGCCACGCGTTGATCCGGAGACGATGCAGGGACTCGTCACCGATGTGGCGCTCAAGCGTAAGGTGCGCGACTGGGTCGATCTGGCGCATGGCGCGGAAGAGCGTTACAAGATCTATGTCCAGAGTGGCGAGGCCCTGATCACCAAACATAAGCGGGCCTATGCCGCAAAGGATCTGACCTCAACCGGGGCCAAACAGAAGGCCGAAGATGTCGCCGTTGCCCGAGCCTGGATGTGTGAGAATTTCTATGATATCCGGATGTTCGGTGCGGTGATGAGTGTCGGGGTCAACTGTGGGCAGGTGCGCGGGCCGATCCAACTGACCTTTGCCCGCTCGA
This sequence comes from Chloroflexaceae bacterium, assembly GCA_034437035.1. Classification (GTDB taxonomy): domain Bacteria; phylum Chloroflexota; class Chloroflexia; order Chloroflexales; family Chloroflexaceae; genus CAKZQX01. The sequence goes on along the minus strand of DAOTUI010000255.1, from coordinate 2,894 downwards.
TTGACCAGATTGTGCCGCTGGATCTTGCGATTACGCGGGTCGCCGTGACCCGCGAAGAAGATGCGCAGGTGGTGGTCGCGGAAGACAGCGGCGAGATCAGTGGCAAGCAGACCGAGATGGGCCGCAAAGCCCTCGTCCCCTACGGTCTCTACCGCGCGCACGGCTTCTTCAACCCGCATTTTGCCCGGCAGACCGGCGTAACCGAGGAGGATCTGGCGTGCTTCTGGCAGGCGCTTCAGCACATGTGGGATGTGGACCGTTCGGCCGCGCGCGGGATGCTGGCCTGTCGGGGGCTCTATGTCTTCTCGCATGCCTCCAGTCTAGGTAATGCACCTGCGCATACTCTGTTTGAGCGGATGCAGATTGTCCGGAATGCCGACGTGTCCGCCCCCCGTTCATTTCAGGACTATACCGTCACACTGGACGACGCCGACCTGCCGGACGATATTACGTTGACAACCCTGGTTGGTGCATGATGGATGATACCGATCAGCTTGAGGTACTCATATCGGCGCTTGAGCACTACAGCTACTGTCCGCGCCAGTGCGCCCTGATCCATGTGGAGCAGACCTATGAAGAAAACCTCTACACCATGCGCGGGAAGCTGGCCCACGAACGGGTGGACAGTGGCGATGCGACGCCCAACCGGGGCGTGACAACGCAGCGCGGGGTGCCGCTCTGGTCCGAGCGCTATGGCCTGCGCGGCAAGGCCGATGTGGTCGAGTGGCATGCCGGGGTGCCCTACCCGGTCGAGTATAAGGTCGGGCGGCGCAAGGATGCCCATCCCGATGTACAACTCTGTGCTCAGGCGCTCTGCCTGGAAGAGATGCTAGCGGTCGCCGTGCCGCGTGGGGCGATCTACTACGCCGCCACCCGCAAGCGCTACGAAGTACTGTTTGATGCGGCTCTGCGGACCCACACGCTGGACCTGATTACCGCCATCCGAGCCATGCTGACGGCCCAGCAACTGCCCACCGCGCCCAACGATGCCCGCTGTCCCAACTGCTCCCTTCTTCACTCCTGTTTGCCGGGAGTCGTCAGCGGGCAGGCTCGTCTACGCACGCTCCAACGCACGCTCTTTACGCCGCAATCAGCGGCCACGCAGGAGGATTAACCAGTTATGCGCGAGTTACTCAACGTCCTGTACGTCCAGACCCAGGGCTCCGTGCTGCACCTGGATCACGACACCGTTAAGATCCAGGTCGAGCGCGAGACGAAGCTGCGGCTCCCCCTGCTACGGCTCAGTGGGATCGTCCTGTTTGGGCGGGTAACAGTGACACCATTCCTGGTCCAGCGCTGTGCCGAGGATGGGCGCAGCCTGGTCTGGCTTGACCGCAACGGTCGGTTTAAGGCGCGGGTTGAGGGGCCGGCACGCGGGAATGTGCTGCTGCGCCGCGTGCAACATCTGGCGTTATCCGATCCGCAGCGAACACGCCGGATCGCCCGCCAGATCATCGCTGCCAAACTCCAGAATAGTCGTCAGGTGCTGCTGCGCAGTGCCCGCGATGTACCATCGGACGCGGCGCAGGCGGCGCTGTCGGCAGCGGCGGAACATATTGCCGGTGCGCTGCCCCGGCTGGCAACCTGTCGTGATCTCAACCTGATGCGCGGGATTGAGGGCGATGCCGCCCGCGCCTACTTTGGCGTATTTGGCTACCACCTGCGCGGCAAGTCCGAGGAGTTTGCGATGGATGGGCGCACCCGGCGACCACCGCGCGATCGGGTCAATGCCATTATCTCGTTTCTCTACGCCCTGCTGCGCTCAGAGTGTGCTGCTGCGCTGGAGTGTGTCGGGCTTGATCCCCAGGTCGGCTATCTGCATGCGCTCCGTCCAGGCCGGCCGGCCCTGGCACTCGATCTGATGGAGGAGTTGCGCCCGGTGGTTGCTGATCGCCTGGCAATCACGCTGATCAACCGCAAGCAGGTCCAGGCCGATCACTTTGTTGATCTGCCGGGCGGCGCGGTCCATCTCAACGATGATGGGCGCAAGGTAGTGCTGCAAGCCTATCAAAAACGCAAAGAGGAGGAGGTCTATCACCGGGCGCTCCAGCAAAAACTACCGCTCGGTCTGGTTCCCTACATCCAGGCGCGCTTGCTCGCACGGCACCTGCGCGGCGATCTGGAGGACTATCCGCCGTTTCTGGTGCGATAACAAACAGGAGTTATGCAGTGGGCGTTTGGACCACGAACACCACGACATGTGCGAAGCCCGCGAAACGGCCACTGCTGCCATGCAGCAGGCGATCCTGGGTTTGACGGGTCCGGTGCGCTTTGTGCTGTATTCCTTTGTTCGGTGTTCTTTACAAGAAGTAATCTGGAGTGCGGCCGCCACACGGCTGCCGGAGGAACTTATGGAAATTCTGGTCACCTACGATGTAAAGACGGAAACCGCCGCCGGCGTCCGGCGGCTGCGGCGGGTAGCCCAGGTATGTGCGCGCTTTGGACAGCGCGTACAGTATTCGGTCTTTGAGTGTATCGTTGACGCGGCGCAACTGGCCCTGCTGACGCATGAGTTGACCCAGGAGATCGATGCGGATGAAGATAGCTTGCGGATCTACCGGCTACAGGAACCACGAGAGCGTTATGTTCAGGTGTTGGGCCGGACACTGGCCCACGATCAGCACGAGCCGTTGATCTTTTAGGCACACTACATCTAGTACCCGGCATGCGCGAACCGCCAGTGATTGGAACATGCCGGGGCGGTTCGCGCACAATCCGGCCCAATTTGTACATAGCATGGAGATTTTTGACATAAAGGTTGCACACCTATGGTAGCATGGCCCGGACATAGCCGATTCCTCCAAGGTTTAGCGCCACATTTCGGCGTCAAAATGCCGCTGATCGGCTATGTAGGGCCGTTGCACCCGGCCATCGCGCCGGGTGAGGATTGAAAC
>DAOTUI010000254.1:0-45006 GCA_034437035.1 Chloroflexaceae bacterium | reverse complement strand
CAGAGGGTGCGCACGACCTCCAACCCGTGGGATACAAAGATGATCGTCTTGCCCATGCGCCGAAAGTTGAAGATGCGCTCCATACATTTGCGCTGAAATGCCTCGTCGCCGACGGCCAAGACCTCATCGGTGATCAGAATATCCGGATCGACGGCGGTAGCGACGGCGAAGGCCAGTCGGGTGTACATCCCCGACGAGTAGTGCTTGACTTCGGTGTCGAGGAAGTTACCAATATCGGCGAACTCGACGATTTCATCGATCTTCGCCTGCATCTCTTTCCGGCCCAATCCCATCAGTGAGCCATAGAGAAATACATTCTCGCGTCCGCTGAGGTCGGGATGAAAGCCGCTGCCCAGTTCCAGCAGGGCCGCCACGCGTCCCTCCAGATGAACGCTGCCGCTGGTCGGGTCCAGGATGCGTGTCATAAGTTTGAGGGCGGTGCTCTTGCCCGCGCCGTTGTGACCCACCAGGCCCAGGCTCTCGCCCGGCGCGACGCTGAAGCTGATATCGCGCAGTGCCCAGAATGGCTCACCTTTGGGGCGGTTGCGAAACATGCCCGTCAAGCGCTCCAGGAATGAGCTTTGCTGGTCATGATGCAGCATAAACCGCTTTGAGACATTCTTAAACTCAATAACCATAGTAGTTAACCACGAAGATCACGAAGATCACGAAGAAACACAATAAAACAATTACATAACCATGCGCTTAATGCCGGTTTTAAGCTGTTTGACATTGAAGTTCATCATCAACCCGACTTTAATACTGGTTCAACTGTAAAGATCATGAAGACCACGAAGAAACACAATAAAACAATTACATAACCATGCGCTTAATACCGGTTTTAAGCTGTTTGACATTGAAGTTCATCAGTAAACCGACCTTCATGCCAGTGGACTTCAAATAAGAAAGAATTTGTGCTTCATGCAGTGGTAGCAGTTGTTCTACCGTCTTTAACTCAACTATTACCTGGCCTTCAACTACAATATCCAGTCGTTGACCGGAAATAGCAATATTTTTGTAAGGAACAACAATTTCTTTCTGTCGCTCGAAAGTTATGCCTCGCGTGCTCAACTCATAACACAATGCTTGCTCGTAAATATTTTCCAGGAACCCCGGGCCAAGATGCCGATGCACTTCGATTGCTGCACCAATCACATTGCGAACGAGCATCTCCAGGTCGTCAGGCAAGTTGCTATCAAGCTTCATTTTCATACACAAAATCCTTCGTGCGCTTCGTGGTCTTCATTGGTTCAGATGAAATCCGCTTGTTGAATGCTGCACCAATCACATTGCGAACGAGCGTCTCCAGGTCGTCAGGCAAGTTGCTATCAAGCTTCATTTTCATACACAAAATCCTTCGTGCGCTTCGTGGTCTTCGTGGTTAACAAAAGTTAAATCTCCTCGCCGAACTGGCCGCTGTGGCGTTGGAAGAACCAGTAGCCAAATGCCAGCACGATCAGCGCGGTCACCAGCACACGCAGCACGCTGTCGGGAGCCGGAATGGCCGGTGTGGGGATCGCGCCAATGCCGACCGGGTTACCATACAGAATTTCCCGGTAAAACTCGACCAGCGAGGCCATCGGGTTGGCCCAGCGAATGACACGCGCAACATTTTCACTTACGCCCAGCGTCTCCAGGGAGTAGAACACCGGGGTGAGAAAGAACCAGAACTGCAGCAGAACACCTATCAGATGAACGGTATCCCGAAAGAACACCGCCAGTGCGCTGAGAAAGAGCACAACGCCATACAGGAACAGGGACTGAATAATGATCAGCAGCGGCAAATAGGCAATGGTCCATGAGAAATTCAACTGCCCCATTGCATCCAGCGGTGGATAGAATATCTGCACCACGAACATCACCAGCAGCATCATCGGCAGTGACAGGATATAGTTTACCATACTTGAGAAGACACTTACAACCGGCAGCACTTCTCGTGGAAAGTAAACCTTCTTGATCAGGTTGGCACTGTCGATAATGCTCCGCGTACCACTGGAGACCGCTTCCGCGCAGTAGTTCCAGGGCAGCAGCGCCACAATCAAGAAGATGGGAAACATGGCAATGCCGGTCTGAAAGAAGGCACTGAAGACAAACCAGAAGACCAGCATCAGCAGCAGCGGGGCCAGTTGCGTCCAGAGATAGCCCAGCGCGCTGCCCTTGTAGCGCACCCGCAGGTCGCGCAGAACCAGGTTACGGATCAGTTCGCGGTAGGACCAGATCTGGCGCAACTTGGGCATCACACCCGCCGCCCGATCAATTGCCACCCCCGCCACGCCGAAGGTCACTCCCAGCAGCAGCGCCAGTCCCAACTTTGCCGCGGTATGCTGCGGTACCGGCTCCATCGGCAGCGTGGCCGGTCGGCGCTGCACCGCCCCCGACGCATCGGGGGCAAACTCCATCTGCTGTTCGTCCAGCATGTAGCGGATCGCAGCACTGATAGCCTGGCGGCGCTGAATTGCCCGGTTGCGCTCGGTTAACTCCTGCTGCACGGCGCTATCGGCGGCGGCGCAGACCTGCAGGGCGGCTTCACGTTCTGCCGTTGCGGTCAACCCGGCCGTGCCACAGGCCGCGTCAAGTCGTGCATTCCGCGCATTGATCTCGGTAGTCCAGAGGTCATAGCGTGACTCCAGCGCGCGGGTCAGATCTTTCTGCTCCTCCAGCGGCAGATTCGCGACGCTGATGCGGTCGGCAATCGGCTCAATCGGCAGGCTCAACGGAAACGCCTGCAACTCGATAATATCGCGTAAATAGATCTCGAAGGGTGATGTGACCGGCTCATCATTCAGAGCGACAACTAACTCCCAGCCAAGCAGATTGCGCAGCACCTCGCGCCCACCGGCGGCGCGAATCTGACGGGCCAGTTCGGCGGCAGCCGCGTTCGCCAGCATCTGGGCCTCGGGCGCGGTTGGCGCGATACCCCGCACCTGGACTACCCCCGGTTCCTGGGGCAGATACTCGACATGAAATTTTGGCGAACCAAAGCGCAGTTCGGGCTGAGGTTGGGCCAGGAAGCGCTGCTTCAACGCGTTGCCGGCATCGTCAACGGCAACTTGCAGTCCGGTTCTACCCGGCGCAACTTCGTTGTAAATACCTCCATACCGTGTGGCATCAAAACGCGTTTCGGCGGCAGTCAGGTAGATCACCGGCTGGAACAGCACGCGCGGCGCTGCCACCGCCAGGGCTCCCAGGATGCAGAAGAGAATCCAGAGCCACTGGTAGAGCTTCAGGCCGGCGCGCTGTGCCGTCAGGGTACCGATCCAGTGTGGTGTCCGGGTTGTGGTCGTTGATGTTGATGTTGATGTTATGCTGCGGGCCATGCCTGCACCTCGATGGTTGCTCCTGCCGAGAGATCAAGAATGAGCGCGTCATGAACGGAGGACTGCGAACGTAGCGCGGCAGTGCGATCGTGACCATCTACCACAACCCGTTCAACCGCAAATGGCAGGGTTAGCGTCAATCCTTCCAGGTTCTGGTCGCTGGTATTGCTAATGGTAAAGACGAACACATCATCTTCCGGGTTCTCAGTTCCACGTTCCGATTTCACAATTCTCACTTCCACCTTATCGAGGGCCTGCTGCCAGTCGGCAATCTCGGGCAGCGGCGCGATCCAGAGATCTGACTGACCGGCCGCGTAGCGTACCAGACGTTCCCAGGTAGCCTGCTGCTCCGGCGTCACCACCTCCTCGGTGTGGGCCCAGAGGTCAATCATACCGCCGATCTCCCGCGCCCGGTTGATCTGCGCCATGGCCCGGTCAGCGCTCTCCGGCGTCAGGTAGAAGTCGGGGCAGGCCAGGATCTGCGGGTGTCCGGGCAGGGATTGGCAGCGCGGCTCCAGCACCATGCCGTCCGCATCCTGGGGAAACAAATTGTACTGTGCCTGGTCGCTCAGGCGCGTCACCGAGGTCACACCCGCCGCAGCCAGGATCTTCCAACCGGCATCGCTCATCCCGGCGCTGCTGCTCCAGGGAAATGCCAGCGAACGCATGGGCGGTACACCGCGCTCGGCAGCAACCTGGTTCCAGGCCGCAATATCGGCCTGCCAGTCCTGGGGGCCGACCAACCCGGCATAGAAATGGCTGAAGGTGTGGCTCTGGATACTCTGCTCTGCCTGCTGCAACTGCGGCACCAGGTCGCCAAAATACCAGGCCGGGTGGCTTTGCACCGTGCCGTAAGGATCGAGCGCAAACCAGGGGGTCGTCTGCCACTGATCGGAGGACCAGCGATTTGCCTGATTCGCCCAGGTGTAGGTCGGGTTATGCATAAACTGAACCCGGGCAGTATTACCCAGCAGAAAATTATAGCCGGTTGCATAGTATGTTGCGCGAATATCGTAAGGCCGAAAAATAGCGAGTGTGGTGGTAATTCCCGCGCGCATGCGTAGTCCGCGCTGTTGCGGGTCTTCATCGGCATAGGGATCATCTACCGAACGTGAGTGGATCAGCCCGCCCATTGCCGTCTCCCAATCGAACGAGAAGGAGAGCGCCGCCCGGTTGCCGTTCGGCCATGGCGCAATGGTTGGCGCGAACTGATTGTCACTGTCGGATGTGCCGCCGCCCGCAACCAGTTGCGGGTTGCCGATAGCGCTGCCGCCGCTGCGCAGGCGCATGGCATCCAGGTAGACCCGGTCATCCGAAGATGGGTGAATGCGGACCAGCAACTTATCCGCGTCGGGAGGAGCCCGCACCGCGACCCGAAGAGGCGACCATCCGGCGGGGGGATTTCCCGGTTGCCAGAGCACCACCGGCTGCCAGAGTGAACGTTCCTCGGCGATGATCTGCGCCTGTGCATCCTGCCAGTGAAACGAGACGCGCAGGCGGGTGGCTGAACCCTGTTCCGAGTCGGTCAGCGCATAGCCGGTAAAGCAATAGTTCCGGCCGGGTTGCACCGCAATCGGTGGCGTCTGAATATAGTTAGCGATGCCAATCAACTGGAGCGCGCGCCCATCGCCATCAAGCACAAATCCCTCGCCGTCGATAGCGGGGCCGCGCAACTCCACGCCGCCGGCTGCGCGGGCCCAGCCCGCGGGCATGCCCGCCTGATCACCGGGAAGCAACCCGGCATTGGGCAGCAGATTCTCGGCCAGCAGCGGCACATAGGCGCAGCGGTCAATGCGCTGCCGAAGGTAGATCCCAACTCCCAGGAGGCCCACCAGCAGGCAGAAAATTGTCGCACCAAAGAGTAACCGTCGTGAGACCATGCGTGATCCGTCGTGTGTAAACCGTTGTCCGTACGCTAAGGCAGAGCGGCGCGCAGGTAATACTGGGTTTCGTGCGTGTATCACCCGGCACGCGGTATCTGTCCATACGGCGGTTCATTCTAGCACAAAAGGCAGTAGAGAGGAAACGGCGGGGGTAACGCCTTCAGCCTTCGCGTGTATCCATTTCCCGATCACGAGGACTTCAGAGAGCCAGGTTGGTCTTAGCTGGTCGGTAAGTGCTGTAGACAGTCTTGCAGACGCGCAGCAGCGCGTCCCTCCGAAAGTCCCTCTCTCCAGTTGTCTGATCGGGCGGACGCGCTGCTGCGCGTCCCTACCAAAATCCCTATCCCTGGGAGGGTTCCGTCTCCTGTCCACTCTCCCCTGTCGGCAATGCCTGCTCCTGCTCCAGCAGGGCCCGTTTACGTTCAACGCCCCAGCGGTAGCCGCGCAGGCTGCCATCCGCGCCGATCACGCGGTGGCAGGGTACGACCAGCGAAACCGGGTTGGTGGCACAGGCGCGGGCAACGGCGCGGGTTGCCGTTGGCTGACCCAGCTCGCGCGCAATCTCGCCATAGGTACGGGTGCTACCGTAGGGAATCTTGCGCAGCGCTTCCCAGACACGCCACTGAAACGCCGTTGCCCGCACATCCAGCGGCAGGTCGAGGTGGGGTTGCGCGCCACTGAGATAATCCAGAATGGACTGGACCCAGGGCGCAAAGCCGGCATCATTCCGGTAAATCTCGGCGGCGGGATATTCTTCCCGTAGCGCAAGCTCCAGGGTTGTGTCCGCATCGCTCAGGCTGACGGCGCAGATGCCCCGCTCGGTCGCCGCTACCAGCAGCCGTCCCAGCGGGCAATCAACAATGGTGTAGCCGACATGCATGCCCTGACCTCCCTTGCGATAGGTCGCCGGAGTCATGCCGATCTGATCGGCGGCGCGCTCGTAGAGGCGACTGCTCGATCCATAGCCGGCCTCGTAGAGCGCATGCGTGACCGCCTGGCCCTCACGCAGTTGCGCTTTTAGCGATTCCAGGCGGCATGCCTCGGCATACTGGCGTGGCGAAATGCCGGTGACGCGCTTGAATGTCCGCTGGAGATGGTGTGGGCTGACATTGGCGTGCGCGCCGAGTGCCTCCAGTGTCAGGGTACCATCCAGATTGGCCTCAATATAACGGCAGACCGTCTGCACCAGTTCGGCCTGCGCATTCTGAGCATGTGCCTGCTCTGGCCGGCAGCGGCGACAGGGACGAAACCCGGCCTGCGCTGCGGCTTCCGGGGTGGCGAAGAACCGCACCTGATCGCGCCGGGGCCGCCGCGCCGGGCATGACGGCCGGCAGTAGATCCCGGTGGATGCGACGGCATACACAAAGGTGCCGTCACAGTGGTAATCGCGTGCCAGCACTGCTCGCCAGCGCTGCTCCGCTTCATCCGGGCCGCAGGTTTCTCGAAATTGGGACGACTCGCTACTTACCGGCATGTATCACCTCCTGCGTACAGGATACGCCAGGACTGCGCGCGATTCTATCCGAATCTTGCGCATAAAGTTTGATGGCGTTATGCCGGCAACCGGCTTACTTGCGCCGCCGCCCCCGGGCATAACCACCGCGAAATGCCAGCGCCAGCACAAAGAGCAGGAGCAGGAAGATGATCAGGCACTCGATCCAGCCAATAGTCACGCATCTACCTCGCATCAATCCCAGGTGTCCCGGTACATCCTACCATGCTTACAACAGCGTGCGGATCGCCTGTCCCAGTCGGGTAACTCCCTCGGTGATGCGCTCCGGCGTGGAGTAGGAGAAGTTCAGGCGCAGCGTAGATGTTCCGCCACCATTGGCGTGGAAGGTCGCTCCCGGCACAAACGCCACCTGCTGCTCCAACGCCGCATACAAGAGTTCGGTCGCGTCAAGCTGCTCCGGCAGCGTCAGCCAGATAAACATCCCACCCTCGGGATGGGTCCAGCGCACACCCGGCGGCATCTGCGCCGCCAGGGCTGCCGGCAGCGCGTCCCGGCGGGTCTGGTAGGTGGCACGGATACGCGGAACATGGTCGTTCAGAAGGCCCGCGTGACAGGCTTCAAACGCGGTCGCCTGGGCCAGACTGCCGGTATGCAGATCTAGCCCCTGCTTGGCATGCGCCAGCTTGCGGGACAGCCCGGCGGGCGCGGCCACCCAGCCGATGCGCAGTCCCGGCGCTACTATTTTCGAGAAACTGCTGAGGTAGATCACATGGCGCAGTTCGCCATGCAGGGCAATATCGAGTGCCGCCACCGGTTCCGGTCGTTCACCGCCATAGTAGAGGTCGCCGTAGGGATCATCTTCCACAATCGGCAGCGCATGGCGGGCCGCCAGTTCAATCAGGGCATGCCGGCGTGCCGGGGAGAGCGTTACGCCGGTCGGATTCTGAAAGCAGGAGACCAGGTAGAGGAAACGGGGTTGCACGCCGGTTGCCAGCAGACGTGCCAGTGCGGTCACATCTAGCCCTTCATCGTCAAGCGGCAGCGTGACAAAGCGGGGGCCGTAGGGTCGCCAGGCCTGCAGCGCGCCCAGGTAGGTCGGCTCTTCCACCACGACGAGCGCGCTGGTGTCGAGGAACAGCTTGCCCAACAGATCCAGCGCCTGCTGTGAGCCGCTGGTGATGAGCACCTGCTCAGGCATGATTGGCATATGCAGTGTAGCCATGCGCGCGGCCAGGAATGCGCGTAGCGGTGCATAGCCCTCGGTCGGGCCATACTGCAGGGCCGCCAGGGGCTGCGCGGTCAGCACCCGTTCGGCAGCGGCGGTCAACTCCGCCGTAGGGAAGCATTCTGATGCGGGTAAGCCACCCGCAAACGAAATCACCTCCGGCTGTTCAGTCAGCTTGAGCAGGTCACGAATGGCGGAACTGGTGATGCGCTGTGCGCCGCCCGACAGGCGCTCGCTCCAGGAGATGTCCATACCGTTTTTTCCTTCATGTGACAGGTGTTTGGTCGCTGTGCCTCCTTGCCGATGCGCATCATTGCGGCCTGACGAATTGTGGATTATGGCAGTATAGCAGGTTGCGCTACCGCGATAAAGAGACAATCGCGGGGTGGGTAGTGCTGGACAATCTTCCGGTCCTGCTGTACTTTGAAGAAATAGCCCGGATATAAAATGACCGGGAGTCCCGGCCTCAGCCGGTGGGATGCCTGCCACGGCCATAGCCTCCCGGTGTTGCGGCATATGCCGTTGTGCTGCCTGCTCCGGCCGTGGTTCACCGCAGGATAGGCCTCACCTGGAGACAAGCCTGATCTGGCTGTGATCTGGCTGAAGAATGTTGAAAAATAGTCCGGATATGAATAACCGGGAGTCCCGGCTTGAGCCGGTGGGAGGCCTGTCGGGACAAAGCATACTACCGGGAATGCCTGATCCGGCTGAAGCCGGGACTCCTGAGCGGCGATATCTGGATAAAACATTCAAATTTCATAAGCCGGAATTCCAGATCCAAGATGTCCGGATTAAAAGAAGGGATGTCGGACTGCCGTCCGGCTCATGCGAATTCCTTTGCAGACAGTCTCGCAAACTGCCTAGCGCGCCTCGGACCAGGGGCGGAACAGGCTGTAGAACACATTCTTCGACAGCATCTGCCCGTTGGCATCCGTAACCTCACGCCCAACCCAGACTTCCAACCCATGACGACCATAGGAAGTACGCGGCGGTATCTGCACCACGGTGCGATTGGGATCGGTTCCATACAGGTTGACCGTCATAACTTCGTTGGCAGTATCGGCGTAGGCTTCCATCAGCAACCAGTGCTCGGTATTGTTGATGAAGCGTATATCGTAGCCCCCCGGCCCGGTGAAGATTGCCGCATCCATCCCGACCGGCTCAAACTTCTCGTACCAGGAGATGCGGTAGGTGTGCTGATTGCGCTCGGTAATCGGCAACCCGCCCCAGAACGCTGCCCGAAAGACCGTTGTCGAAACCTGGCAGACCCCGCCGCCCCACTCCAGTTGCGTGCGCCCATCGACAATCGCGTAGCCCCGGGTGAAGCCGTTCGATGCGTTAATCGCACCTACTGTCTCGTTAAACGAAAACTCTTCGCCGGGCGCAATCAGCACGCCGTTCATGCGCCACGCTCCGGCCTGAATATTGGTTACGCGGTAGTCTTCCGAGTCGAGAAAGCTGCTCTTGCCCTGGCCCACCAGTTCAACAATTCCCAGGCCGGCGAGCGTTTCCGGGCGGGCGCGCGGTTGCAGCACCGCTACCGGCAGCGCCAGCGTACGCTGATCATGCCACAACGCGCCAGTCAGTTGCTCCACCGCCGGAGCGATTTCCAGTTGCGCACCATTCAGCCCCGCGCGGATAATCTGCAGCCCACCCGTCGTAAACTGCACGCGCGGCTCAATCGGCGCGGTGTCAAACTGCGCGGCCAGTTGCGTCAGCCAGATTTCCAGGCGTGCCTGATCGAGCGTGGCAACCAGGTGTTCCCCGGTTCCCTCGGCCGGCGGCTCATGCGCGATGCGCACCAGCATTCCCAGTTCCTCGGGCGTCCAGGTCCACTGTTGCTCACCGGCCGTGAGTGTTACGCTGTCTTGCAGCAGTGATTCCAGGCGCTCATGGGCGGTGGCAATACCCGTATCCGCCACAGCGGGATGCAGCAGGCGCGTACGCAACGCGACTGTCTGTGGCTGCAAAGTCTGGAGTTCCACCAGCAGATCTTGCACGGTTGAATCAACCAGCAGTTGCTGCCCCGTCTGCGCCGTGATGACGCGAACCTGCCCCGCCGTGACATAGAGGTTCGCATCGCGTGGTGGCCGATCAATCGTGCGTGCCAGCCCCAGCAGATAATTCTGCGTCTGCTGCTGATCAATCGTCAGATGCAGCGGCACCTCAAAGCCATTGCGCCAGAGCAATACAAAGTTGATCAGGCGACCGGGCAGATTGACGCCATGGCCCAGCGCGTAGGCCCGCTCAATCGCATCGTCAATACCGAGGGCGACCCCCAGTTCGTCCGGGGTGGGTTCCCAGGTTTGCCCATGCAGGGTCAGGGCAACGGGCGCTTCCAGGAATGCGGCATACTGCGCGTTGAGCGCGGCTTCGGCTTCGGCGGGTGACATCTGCCCGACCGCCATCCCGCGAATCGTCACATTGGGCAGGATGCGCTCCCGGTAGGTATAGTCCAAAGCAACCGCACCCGCAATCGTTCCCAGGCCAAGCAGCAGCACCAGCACAGCCAGCAGGCGCACAGCCAATGGCAGACCACCGGGAAACCGGCGGCGTGGACGTTTCTCGGTCGTCCGGCGATCAGAGCCAGTGTCCGGCATCTCTGTCCGACGCCGGTTCATCGTGTTAAAATCAGGATGAGGGGAACCAATCATGAATCTACTTCGACCTTCCGCCGTATTTCTATCAAATTACTATGAAACGTACTCTGACCCGCCAGATCACCCAGCGCATCGGATGTGGTCCAGTTGATATTGCGTCCATCCGGTGATAGTTTCGCCCACTGACCTTTGGGAGCTACCGCGACGCCGGGTGGTACATCGCTGGTGACAACTGCCCGCAACTGACACGCACCCCGCCCACTCTGAACAATTACCTGATCGCCGTTGGCAATACCGCGCGCCGCAGCATCCTGCGGGTTGATTTCCACAAACGGCGGACCCTCCTTCGCCCGCAGACTCGGCTGGCTCGCCAGACTACTGCTCACAAAATGGTGTGATGCACCGGAGATCAGACGGAGCTTTGCCGCCCCGGGTGCATCACCGTCCGGTTGCACAGCCGCAAACTCGGCCGGTGGCACGTATGCGGGCAGCGGATCAAGCCCTTCCCGCGCCAGCAGATCGCAGCGCAGCAGCACCTTCCCGCCGGCGGTGGGAAACACCACCGGGTTGTCCGTATCATCGGTAGCAAAGGGCACAAAGTCGGGTGGGATATTCAGCGGCAGCGCGCCCTCATTTTTGAGCCGCTCCAGTGTAATCCCCTCCAGGATCGAAGCAGTTTGTCCATGCGCATTCCAGCGGGGCGCACCCTGCCGGCGGGTAGTCTCAAGCACTTCTGCAATCACCTCGTCGGCATCCTGCTGCAGCCAGGCATCGTTGTAGCCCATTCCAGCCGCCAGCAGGCGCATAACCTCCCAGTTGCTCTTGCACTCACCGAGCGGCGGAATAGCGGGCGCGTTGTACTGCAGTGTAAGCTGACCGTACGCCTTATGCAGATCAACATGCTCAAGCTGGCTGGTGGCGGGCAGCACGATATCGGCATACCGCGCGGTGTCGGTCATAAATAGCTCATGCACCACCGTGAAGAGGTCTTCGCGCTGCAACCCGCGCACAATCAGCCCGGCATTGGGTGTGCCGGCAACCGGATTGGCATTGAAAACGTAGAGTGACCGGATCGGCGGCGACTGAGCTTCACCCGTCAGCGCGGCTCCCAGCCGGTTCATATTGATCACCCGGGGCGTGGGCGGGCACTCACTTAGATGCGCTACTGTATTGCCATTCCAGAGCAGGTAGCCGCTGGTGCTGTAGAAGAGGCCACCGCCGCGCACGCCATATTGCCCCACCAGCGCCGGCAAACAGGTAATCGCCCGTACGGTCTGACCGCCGTTGCCGTGGCGCTGCAGGCCGTCGGCAATCTTGATCAGCGCGGGGCGGGTGCGGGCGTAGCGCCGCGCCAGGGCCACAATTGTCTCGACCGGAACCCCCGTGATGGCGGCCACCCGTTCAGGCGGATAGTCCGTGAGGCGCGCCTGCAGCTCGGGCCAGCCGACGGCATGCCGCTGCAGCCACTCCTCGTCGTGCAAACCCTCATTTGCCAGGACATGCATCAGGCCCAGCGCCAGCGCTCCATCGGTGGCGGGACGGGGCTGGATATGCTCATCGGCACTGCGGGCGGTCTTTGTACGGCGGGGATCGATCACGACGACATAGCAACCGACGCGTTGTGCCTGCCGTAGCAGGGGCATAAAATGGGGACTGGTGCTGGCCGGGTTGTGCCCCCAGAGGATCACCAGCTTGCTGTGCAGCACATCGCGCGGGTCGGGTGCCAGACGGCTACCCAGCGTGGCATTGACCGCGCGCTCGGCCGCTGCGCCGCAGATGCTGCGCTGCAATCCGCTTGCACCCATCCGGTTCCAGAGACGGTTTTCGCAGACGAGATTCTGCACCAGGCCCAGCGTGCCGCTGTAGGAGTAGGGCAGGATCGCCGCCGCGCCATCGTCGGCAATAATTTTTTTCCAGCGGTCGGTAATCTCGGCGATGGCGTCGTCCCAACTGATACGTTCCCACTGCTCACTGCCCTTCGGCCCGACACGCCGCAGCGGGTGCGTTAGCCGCTCCGGATGGTAGACATGCTCCAGGTAGGGACGCACCTTGGCGCATAGCCAGCCCTGGGTAATCGGGTGCTCTTTGTCGGCATAGAAGGTGACCGCGTGACCAGCGCGCACCTCGGTAATCGTCGCACAGGTATCGGGGCAGTCGTGGGGACATGCGCCGCGTACGCTGGTGGTCTCTGGTTCGGTAGTTTTCGGCATGCAGCAGAACTTTCCTGCAAGAAAGGTTTTGTTACATCATACCACGCTTTGCGGGCGACTCTAAACTATTTAGTAATAGTATTCTCATATCAACTGTTGCTATTTTGCCACACTTCCCCGGCGGGTGTAATGCATAATCCTTGCCACTTCATGACAATATGAGACCTTATGCACAATAAGCACGAGACTGCATCAGAAAGGGCTAAACGTCGTCCAACAAGATACGCCTTTTAGCTCATTGGAAAGCCATATCAGCTTATTGTGCATAGACTCTATGGAGCACTGCTCCGCTTCCCCTTCCCGCAGCAGTTCCCACAACGCCGCGTGGCCCAACACGTCCCGCAGGGCCGCCGGCATTGCCCGCGCATGCTGCTGGAGTATTTTGCCGAGGAGGATGAAGCGCAGCATCGAGTGCGATCGCGTGTATGAGTCAGGTTCATTGCTTCGTGGTCTTCGTGGTCTTCGTGGTTTTCTTGCAGGTTTAACAGCAAATTGGTATGCGAAGAAGGCAAAATCAAACCGCAGGCAGTTGCGATCGGACGGAACCTGGAGCAGCAGATCAAGCTGTACCATTACTCGTCCATAGCCAGGGATGCGCATGGCATGCACATGGGACTTACCCCACGCGTCGGGAAATGCAGTGAGATGCTATAGGACTATTGGTGCCGACATGAACAGCGGAGCCGGGGAGTTAGACCCGGCTCCGCTGTTGCGTTCTCAACCCCTCAGACCGTCAGGTCAGACCAGTTGGCCTTCCAGTTTGTGCAACTCCTCGGCCCAGGCCTCGTAGAGTTCATCCCTGGTCTTCAGGCCGGAGCGCGGCAGCGCGTGGTTGACCACGTAGGTTGCCCCGGCGTGGCGGTTCTCCCACATCGCCTGATGCGCATCGGGCAGTTCGTCCCATGGCACCAGGATGGGTTCGGTGACGCTGAGCAGACCCGCGCTGATCTCGTCGTTCAGCCGGACGATCTCGTAGGCGTTGGAGAGGTGCGTCCCCCAGATGTTCGCTGTCGGCATGTAGACGCGGCGCTGGCGCATCCAGATCTGCGGTGCGAAGAAGGAGTAGCGCTGCATCCCCATGTCTTCGTAGTAGACAATCCGCCCGATGAACGGCTTGATCATCATGGCACTGATACCCAGCGTGTCGTGTCCGGCGCGCTCGACAATCAGGTCGGGATAGCCGCGCGGGTTGTCGGAACTGCGCAGGAACGCCCCGACTGCCTGGCCCATCGGCTTGAAGGTCAGGTCGTTGTAGCGCCGCACCGCCTCCTTGAACTCCTGCAGTGCCTTGCGTGGGTCCGGCAGCGGCGGCATAGTCTCCGGCCAGTCGAAATCATCGCCAAAGCGCCGCTTGAGTTCCTCGATACTGACCACGCCCTTGAGTGAGGCGCCAAAGCCGAGGCTCTGGACAAACTCGCGCTGGGCGTCGGTGTAGGTGACGACCACGATACGGGCACCGGCCACGCGGGCGGCCTCAATTGCTTCCAGGCCCGCGCCATCCATCAGCGGGAAGCTGCTGCGATGCTTGTGGGTCGGGTCGCGCTCCAGGCCGTAGTAGATCATCACCGCCTCACCCGCGCGCAGGTTAGCCCGGTTAAGCATCGCCTCGGGGCGGGATGCGCCCGGCTTGCCCAGGAAGGTGAAGTGATACCCACTACTCGCGCCGTAGAAGGCCATCGTCGGGATATGCCCATCGCGCGGCTCACCCAGTAACTGGAAGCTGCGCGGGAAGGAGATCTCACCCGCGTGCGAGAGTGCATAGTCGGCCAGATGCCCGCCATTCTGGGCGCGGAAGTCTTCGAGCATCGGATGCCCGGCGGCCTCCCAGATCTCCCACTGCGTCGGATCTACCGGTACGCGGGTAAAGATATCCTTGTAGCGCGGGTCTTTGCGGTTGATCGTACCGACACCGCCATTCTTGCGCACCACCTCGGCACGCTCGCGGCTACTGACCATACCCGTGACATGGACACTGTTGCGTGCGGCTGACTTGACCGCATCCAGGCCGGTACCCGTCGCGGCACCCTCGATAAAGATCCGGCGACCACCCTGGACCTTCAGTGTGGTGAAGAGTCCACGGTAGACCGTACCCAGGTTGAGGATGTAGCTCCCGGCCGCCTCCAGCGTCAGGTCAGGCGGCAGCGGCAGGCACTGCGGCGCTTGCGCCAGCATAAACTGCTCGTGCGAGGCATCGGGGGTCTGGTAGCCCTGGATCACAAAGTCCGCCGCCATCGGGTCAAGCCCCTGCATTGGGGAAAGCAGATCGCTCTGGCCGGAGTAGATCGTCACCAGGTCGCCTACCTTGAGGCGGCCCTCGCGCCGGACCTCTTCGCCCATCGAGACAACCAGACCGATACCACCACTACCTGTCACATGCCAGTCGCGGTCGTGATCATCGAAGAGCGACACCGGCACACCCGTAATCGCCCAGATGTCGTTAAAGTTGACTTCACTGGCGAGAATGTAGAGTTGCACCTGCGTGGCCCCGGGCTTCTCCACCGGGATGATAATCTCTTTCTCAACATCCTTGGGATCGCCATGCAGCGCCGCGCCGGTCTGCTCATCGCGGATGGCGGCCCAGGCATACTGTGCCACCGGGATTGTCGTCACGCCGGGGAAGAAGGGCGCACCAATCGGCAACAGGTAGCCCTCGTCGATCAGGCGCTGCTCCTCTTCTTTGGTCAGCGAAATGCGGCGGCGGGTGGGTAGCGGCGCACTCTTCTTATCCATAAAGTCCTGGATACCCTTCTTACCGCCCTCCGGATCGACCACCGCTTCGGCGAACAGACGGGCCTCGCGCTCCAGACCCTGCGCCAGACCGTGCATATAGCCATAGCGGATCGCCTCGACAATCCGGTCAACCGTCTTGCGGCGGCCCGCACCATCAGACTGCTTGATGATGCGCTCGATCATCGGGTGCTTGAGCACCGTGTCGAGATGCTGCTCAACAAACTGCGCCTGCGGCTTTTCCCACTCGGTAGTCAGTTCCTTGCGCTGCTTAAAGGCTTCCGGCAGGGCCGGCCAGCGCCCTTCGTCGAGGGTCGGGTCGTGGAAGGCCGAGAAGAACGAGCGCGGATCGCTGTTATCTTCCACAAAGCCATTCGTCCCCTCACCGGGTGCAGGTGCTTCGAGTTGACCATCGCTCTTGACCCGCACATACTCACGGATCATCTGCGAGGCCAGCGAGAGCGCATCCTGGCTACCGTGGGTCACCCGATCAACCAGACCAATCTCGTAGGCGCGGTCGGCCGTGATGCTGCGTCCACCCATAATCATCATCAGCGCCTTCATCAACCCGGCATCACCCCGGCGCGAGAAGAGCAGGCGCGGCAGGCGCTGCGTGCCACCATAACCCGGCAGCAGGCGCAGGTTGACCTCAGGTTGGCCGAACTCGGCGGTCGGGTCGGCGATGCGGTAGTGGCAGGACATGGCAAACTCAAGCCCACCACCAAACGCCACACCGTTGATCGCCGCGATGCAGGGCTTGTTCATCCGCTCAATCTTGCGGAAGGCCAGGTGCGCGTTATTGGGCAGCGCAATCGCATCCTCAACCGTGTGAATCTCCTCCAGGAACTGGCGAATATCGGCACCGGCCACAAAGCTCTTCGCGCCGTCACCCGTAAAGACCAGCGCGGCGATATCCTCGCGGCGGGAGAGATGATCCAGCAACGTGTTCAACTCGTCCAGCGAACGCTCGTTCAGCGCGTTGACCGGCGGGTTGGACACGACAACAATCGCCAGCTTCTGCGTCTTCGTGACATTGTGGTACTCAATGCGGAAGTAGCGGTAGCGCTCGAAGATCTGCTGCTCCTCGGCCAGACGCTGCAACTGCTTCCAGCGACCAATCTTCTCCTGGATCTCATTGAGCGACTCCGGGTTGCGCAGCGTGGTGGTATCGCCCAGCGGCTCATCCAGCACCATACTGCGCAGGAAGCGGCGCATGTACTTCCCACTGCGCGTCTCGGGGAAGGCGCTGACTTCGATATAGTCTTCCGGTACCGCGACCACACCCTTCTCGTTGCGCACCAGATCATTCAGGCGGCGGCGATCTTCGCTACTGAGCTTCTCCTCACCCTTGACCAGAATGAAGGCCAGCGGCGTCAGACCCTTCTCGCGGTGCGGCGCGCCGACCACGATACAGTTCCCCACCGGCGAGTCGGCGACCAGTTGCTTGTCACGCAGGATCGCGCCCTCGATCTCCTCGGTCCCCATCCGGTGACCGCTCACGTTAATCACGTCGTCGCTACGACCATGCAGGGTAAAGCTGCCATCCGGGTACTTCATGGCAAAGTCACCCTGGACATAACCCCATTCTTCGTTGGGGCCGCGCTTCCAGTAGGTCTTCACAAAGCGCTCGGCATCGCCCTGCCAGTCGGTGTTAAAGCTGTCGCCATTCAGACTGAAGTTCGCCTCATCACCCCAGATCGTGCGCGCCAGGTAGGGGTAGGGCAGGGAGATCACAATCTCGCCGCGCTCCTCCAGTTCGGCCACGCGGTAACTGGTCGGCACACCCTCGGCGTTGACCTCGGCGGCGACCCAGACATCACCAAGTACCCAGGGTAGCGGGTAGGTATGGGCATCGGGGCGCAGCGGATAGTCATCATTGCCGAAGAAGTGGGTCCAGACGATCCCGCCATGCTCGGTGGCCCAGTAGGAGTTGATATACTGCGGCGTCATCAGTTCCATACCGAACTCCTGCACGGACGGGTTGACCGGCTCGGCACAGAAGGTGGCAACGCGCAGCGAACTCATATCATACTGCTCAACGTCGGCGCGGTTCTGCGGGTCGGTCATCACCGACTTGAGGAACGTGACGCCTGCCTTGAAGATTTGCACGCCATAGCGCTCGATAATACTGGAGAAGCGCCCGGCACTGGGGAAGACCGGTGAGCCTTCGGTAATCACGCCGACACAGCGGCCGGCCAGCGAGGCGGTGAGCATGTAGCTCTGGCCGGTAATCCAGCCCGGATCGGCCACCACAAACATCACATCGCCCGGCTCAAAGTCAAAGCTCACCCGCATCGTATGCACCAGCCCGGCCACATAGCCACCATGGACATGCACCACACCCTTGGGCTTGCCGGTACTCCCGCTGGTGTAGATGATAAACATTGGAAACTCAGCATCAACCGGATCACACTTGCTGGTGGCATAGACCGCCTTGAGGAAATGGTCGGTCGGCAGGGCCAGCAGTTCCTGCTCACTCTGCACATTAACGCCGGCCTTCTGCGCATTCGCCAGCACCTTCTCGGTAGCGGTAGCGATCAACTCATGGCTCCAGCGGTCACGCTCGGGCCGCCAGAGAATATCGTGCCCGGTGTGGCGCACCACCACAACCGCCTCAACCCGGGGCGGGGAGGCGACCAGCGCCTGGGCAATTGAGGTACGCACATGCGACTGGGTAGCCGCGTCGAGCGTGAACATCTGATCCAGTGCGCGCCCCACGCCGCGCATCACATCACTGCGCTCGATGGTAATTTCACCGGCAATCGCATCTTTCACACTGTTGAAGAGCAGATCGCGCTGCTCCACATCAAGTTCAGTCTGCAACTTCTCCAGTGTCTGGCGCACAATTTCCTGGGCTGTTTCAATGGGAATAAATTTATCAAGGGCAGGATCGGTGTAGATCTCTTTAAACTCCACAACCTGCGCATTGCGATAGCCACCATCGCTGGTGATAATCACCTTGGCACCCGCATTGTGGATACGATCACTGAGGGTTTTGTCGCTAAAGCCACCAAACACCGCGGTGTAGATAATGCCCAGCCGCTTGGCGGCCTCGGTGTAGTAGATCTGATCCATGATATTGGGCATATTGATCGCAATGCGATCGCCCCGCTTCAGGCCGAGATCCATCAGCACCTGCGTCGCCTTGACGACCTCCAGCAGTAGCCGCTTGCGCGTGACCGCAAAGCTCACAACCGGGCCACCACGCCCGTCGTTCAGCGAGGAGTCCCAGCGGTCGCCCTCGAAGTGGTAGGCCACTTCATCGCCATAGCCCATCATCACATGGCGATCGACCTCGTTAAAGCAGGCATTGGTCAGCCCACCCTCAAACCAGTGGTAAAACGGTGGATTGTCGTCGTTCAACGCCCGCTGCCAGGGCTCGTGACCGCCACTGTACGAAACCTCGACTTCCGCGCCGGTATCGGCATTCAGGCCCGTCCAGCGACCCTGGTCTTCGTCCCAGGTGATCCAGGCGTTCAACTTCGAGTCATACCAATGAATGGCACTACACGCAATTTTCCCGTGAAACGCGCCAGGATTATCCAGAACTGCTTTCCGTTGGGCCTCCCAATCAGCGCGGGTAAGAACGGGATTACTGCGGGGTTGACGCCGGGCAGGATGCGCAACTGTGCTCTCGATCATACTCTAACCTCCTGCTCCTTTCGGATGAGTTGTCATTGCTCTCTGCTCACATACTGGGCAACGTAGCATGCCAAGAACCAATAGACTGCACGCCTGCCGCCGCCCCTCACTTGACTGACTGTTGAAGTCAACTCGAGTTGTGACAGGTAGAACATACTGTGGGGGATGACCATAGGATAACGGAGACTGCGCATGATGTCAAGGTGAACAGCGGATAGTTGAACAGGTTTTGTCCGCCTACCCGGTCGGGTGGGGGCTGCCCAACCGGGCAGGGAAGTTGTGCTGCTGCCGGGTTGTGGTATTATTTACACGACTTACACGACAAGTTCCAACCCAGACGTTTGTTTGGATGAACCGCCCGATTCGCCTGCGGTAGCATGGTGCGTAATCTATCTTTTTCCGCCCTGCCGGAGGCGAAATACGCTGCCGAGTCAGTGACCGCGTAACTCCTGTAAATAACACGAGTTACGCGGTCGGTTCTAAACCATGCGTCTGCCTGGACAACCGGCCCGCTCCGCCTCCGGCAGGGCGGAAGATCCCATCCTTGGTCACACAAATTTTTGCACAATGTGCAAAAATTTGTGTGACCAAGAAAAACAGTACCATGCTGCCGCAGGCGCAACCGGCTTCCATCGGGTGAAACGCCCGGTTTGCATGCCCACCGCGTAACTCCTGTAAATAACACGACTTACGCGGTTGCTCACCCGAAAGGAAATTTCGCCTCCGGCAGGGCGGAAGATTCCATTCTTTTTCACAAAAATTTTGCACGAAGTGCAAAATTTTTGTGAAAAAGATCAAACAGTACCATGCTGCCGCAGGCGCAACCGGCTTCCATCGGGTGAAACGCCCGGTTTGCATGCCCACCGCGTAACTCCTGTAAATAACAGGGAGTTACGCGGTCGGTTCCAAACCCAGGCGTCTGCCTGGACAACCGGCCCGATTCGCCTCCGGCAGGGTGGAACATGACATTCTTTTTCCGAAACATGTGGCGCTCCGAGCCACATGTTTCGGAAAAAGACAAAAACGTACCATGCTCCCGCAGGCGAAATACGCCGTTATCGAGAGCAAACGGTCCGTTTGCACGCACACCGCGTAAGTCCTGTTATGTATTATTCGCAGAACGTATGCGCTGGAGGTTCAAACCGACCGTTTGACCAGATGAAAGGCCCATGGCAGGCAAAACCGGTTATGACCCATGATCCGTTTATCAGGCGCGGCCGCCGCGTCGCTATTCGCCATCCACAACCCGATGATGCCGATGAGTTGATCGTGCTGCACCAGTCCAGCCGGGCGCTGCATCATCCCTGGGTTGCGCCGCCGCGTACCCCCGACCAGGTTGCCACTTATTTGGAACGTTGCCGCCGCGATGATACAGTCTGTTTTCTGGTCTGCCACCTGGATGATCAGTCTATCATTGGCGCGGTCAACCTTAGCCGGATCTACTATGGTCACTTCCAGAGTGCCTCCATGGGCTACTACCTTGGCGCGGGGCACACCGGCTCCGGCTACATGACCGAGGCCATTGCGCTGATCCCGGATCACGCCTTCGACACGCTGGGCCTGCACCGGATTGAAGCCAATATCCAGCCGGCGAATCACGCATCGCCGGCGGTTGTGCAGCGCCTGGGCTTTACGCAGGCGGGCTACTCGCGGCACTACCTGAAGATTAACGATGTCTGGTGTGATTATACGCGCTGGGCCATGCTTGCCGAGGACTGGTCCGACCTCCGCCCACAGCAGTAACCTGGCCGTTCCGGGCCGATTTCCACACCTTCACCTCTGGTGTCACGCTGGAAGCGTCCCCTACGGCGGCTGAACGGTGCATTGAATGCACCCTACTGCTCTGCTCTATCACAACGATGACCTTTGTTCTCTGTTCTCTCCGTGTCGCGTAGTTGTCATGATCTCGTTACCTACGCATCTTCGTAGTTTATCCCACTGTGCAGTAGAGTTATAGGGAGAGACACGCATTTATCCTTGGCGCGCAATCATAAGAAAAGCGCCGACACACCCTGGTTACGGTACAGCACCGGCAGGGTTGCATGCTGTTCCCCGCTATTTTGCGGTTGCGCGACCCCAGTGGAGTAAAGAGGAGGACGACCGAGAAGGTCTTATCTATTGGGAAATCGACCGAATTTTGGTAAGCAGTAAGGAGATACAATCATGATTCCCCTGGTTCGCAAACATCCGTCCCGGATGTTTCTCATCGGGTTTACGCTGGCACTCGCCGCGCTGCTCCTGCTCTGGAGCTATAGCTCGCAGGCGGCCGATGTCAACAACAGTCTGACGGTTAGCCCCAATCCTGTTCGCCCCAATCAGACCGTGGTGCTGACCGGGCGCAACTTTGAGTCGCGCGAGCGGATCGGCGTCTGGGTTACCTACCCTAACTTCAAGGTTTATCCGGTAGCAGAACTGCGTGCCGACCACGACGGTAACTTTACCCTGACCTACCTGCCCAACTTTGTGGGTGAACCTTCGGGGCAGTATGTCTACACCGCCTATGGTCACGCCACCGAACGGCAGATCTTTGCCAATCTGCAGGTTGATGCCGAGCAACCGGTCGATCCCCCGGCAAGCGGATTTACCGGCCTGACGGTCAGTCCCAATGCCGCTACGAGCTTTGGTACGGTGACAATCACCGGCTATGGCTACGAGGAGGGCGAGGAGGTATCGGTCTGGGTCACCTATCCCGACTTTAGTGTCACGGAGATTGATGTGATCGAGGCTAACGACGACGGCAACTTCTCCCTGACCTTCACGCCCGAGAATCGTGGCAACGGCGAATATCTCTTCACCGGGCAGGGCAATGCGAGCGCCCGTATATTCTATGCTGAGATGCAGATCGGCCCCGTGACGGTGCCAAATCCCCCGGCCCAGCCGGTGCCCCCGCAGGAACCGGCACCAACCGCTGCGCCTGCGCCAACCGCCGCGCCTGTGCCAACCGCCACCCCGATACCCGGGGATGCGGCCTTCACCGTTAGCCCGGCAACTGTGGCCGGGCCGCAAGATGTCACGCTGACCGGCCAGGGCTTTTTCGATGATGAGACCGTTTCGATCTGGGTCACCTACCCGAATGCGCGAGTTGAATCCGTCGCTGATCTGACTCTGGACAATGGTTCGTTCACATTCACCTATCGCCCGGACTTCCTGGATGATGCCGACACGGAAGCGGGCCACTACATCTACACTGCGCGCGGCAAGACTAGCCGCCGCGAATTCTACGCCGGCCTGGAGTATGACCCGCGGCTGGGTGCAGTACCGGCTCCCACAGCGCCGCCGGCGGAGGCAACCCCGCTACCGGGTGGAGATGGTCTGGACTTTCCCAAACTGCTGGCTACCCCCAACCTGGCCCGTCAGAACGATACGATCGTCCTGGAAGGAAGCGGGTTTATGCCCAATGAAATGGTCGCAATCTGGATCACCTATCCCAACTTTGAAGTCTACACCGTCGCCGAGGTTGAGACCAATGCCGCCGGGGACTTTAGCCTGCCGTTTGTGCTGGATCGACTGGACGCAACCTTTACGCCGACGGGCAAGTATACCTACACCGCGCGCGGCAAAACCAGCGGGCACGAAGTCTATGCCAATGTGCAGGTGGAGATCGGGGCGGCCCCCGCAACCTCTCAGGAGGTGGGAATCACGGTTGAGCCGGGACAGGATAGCCAGGGCAGTTTTTTTACCATTCGGGGGGCGAACTTCGGCGCGAGCGAAATGCTGGCGCTCTGGTTGCGCTACCCCGATAACACCGTCGCCGATCAGGGCCGCATCCAGGCCGGGCCGGACGGCTCCTTTGAATATATCATCTACACCGACGGATCACCGACGGGCCGCTATGCCTTTACCGCGCGCGGGTTAAGCACCGATCTGGTCGGTATCGTCGAGTTTGAAGTGACCGTTAGTGATCTGACCATGCCCACCGGATCAGCCGGCCTGGTTGTCAGTCCGGGGAGCGAACCGCAGCGCAGTATTGCCGTCTTCGAAGGCTCCGGATTTCAGCCGGGTGAGACCGTCACCGTCTGGGTGACACTGCCGGACAACTCTACAATGACGATTGGCAATGTCGAGGTTGATGCCGGCGGCGCGTTTGTGGCCTCGCTCTACCTGGGGGAGCAAGACCCGGTCGGCAAGCGCACCTACACCGCCTACGGCAATACCAGCGGCCGCCGCGCCATCGCCGAGTTTACCTTGATTCCGGGAGGCTAGGATAGGGGTTAACGGGTAGGGGTTAACGGGTAACAAGTGGTTATACGATCGTTATAACCCGTAACCCGTAATCCCTAACCCGTAATCCCTAACCCCTATTCCGATACAACTCCTTCCGCTGCACGTAGTGCTCGGCCGTGCGGGCAATGCGCCCCGCATGTTCGGGCGGCAGCGGTTTGATCTTGCCGGGGATACCCAGCACCAGCGATCCCGGCGGCACCTGCATCCCCTCCGTCACCAGCGCCCGCGCCCCCACCACCGAGCCGGTGCCGATCCGCGCCCCGTTGAGCACCACCGCGCCAATGCCGATCAGCACCTCATCCTCCAGGAATGCCCCGTGGACAATTGCGCCATGCCCCAGCGTGACCCGATTTTGCATAATCAGCGGGAAGCCGGGATCACCGTGGAGAATACAGCCATCCTGGATATTGCAGCGCTCGCCAATCGTGATCGGGACGGTATCGGCGCGCAGCACACACATCGGCCAGACACTGCTCTCCGCGCCGATGGTGATCGTGCCGCTCATAAACACCTGAGGAAAAATGTAGGCCGTCGGGTGAATATCGAAGGTGTCTACCAGTTTCTGCGCCTGCTCTTCTGCCATAAAACCTCTCCCATCGCGCACAGAGCATGTGAGAACTGAGATATTCATGCGCTCCGCGCACCCGGATGCACGACAATCCCCCGAACAGATGAGCGGAACCGAGGAATTGTCACGCGAGAACCAGGTCGCTATGCTGTGTGCTCTGTTAGCTCTAAGCCGGACGATGTTTCTATTTTACCGCATTATTGAGCACCTGCGAGGGCGGCACGGGTGATGATCATAGGCAGGTAGGTTCGGACAGGCTGGGATCATAACATTACCCCTACAAATTACGGCTTACAGACTACAGACGACGGACTACAGACGACGCCCCATCACCCATCGTACGTCAACACATCGCGCACCGTGAGCCGGATGGCATTCCATGCCGGCAGACCACTGGCAACCATTGCCAGCACAACCACGCCCCCCAGCCAGATCAGCACACCATCCACCGAGAAGGTGTAGAGCAGCGGCGCGCCGGTAAACAGGGTGCCTACCTGAGAGCTCAAAAACTGGCTCAGCGGGATCGACAGCGCCCCGCCAATTGCCCAGCTTAACAGTCCAATCAACACACCCTCGATCAGGACCAGGCGTAGCAGCGCGCCATCCGATGCACCGATGGCCCGCATCACGCCAATCTCGCGGGTACGCTCCAGCACATTGATGCTCATCGTACCAGCCAGCCCTAGACCGCCCACCAGCGCAATCAGCAGAGCCATAATTGTGAGGAGCAGCGTGATAATATTGAACTGTCGCTCGCTCAACTCCCGCTGGTTTGTCGCTGTTGTGGTATCGCTCACGCGGATGCCGCGACTGCGGAAGCGCTCCTCCAGTTGCTGTGCCACCTGCGTTTGTGCGGCGCTGTCACCCGTGTTACGGATCGTCATCTGCATCTGGCGGGTTTCGCCGACTTCGCGTACTTCGCGGGCAAAATAGTCCACATTGGCATAGGCAATCTGGTTGTTGCCCAATCCCTGGAAGGTACCCACAATCACCCAGGGCGTTTCACGCCCCTTGGCATTCAAGATCACCTCGTCACCAATCGCAAGATCATCTTCGTTGTTGAGCAGATTGGCGCTGACGACGGTTGCATTTTCGTCGCCGGGCAGCAGCCAGCGCCCGCCCACGATGCGTGGCTCAATCCGGGTGCGCGCCAGATCCAGCCCCTGGAAGGTAATCGCATCGCTCTCGGTATCATCGGGCCGCAGACGACGGGCCTGCACCGAGCGAATACTCTCGATGGAAGCGACCTCCGGTACCTCGGCGGCTACCTGTTCCACCTTTGCCGTGCGGTAGGCGCGATCAAAACTGACCTCGACATCGTAGCGCACCAGCGTGGCAAAGAGGGTGCTCAACGACTGGTTGATCGAGGCCTGCACGCTGGCAACGCTGATAAAGATTGCCCCCGCCAGCGTCAGTGTGGTCAGTGTAAGCATCAACCGGCCCTTGCGCCGGAAAGTGTTGCGGAGCGAGAGCACCAGTGGGCGCGGCAGTCCGCGCACAAGCTGGAGCAGTCGGTCGATCCAGCCTGTGCCATAGCTGCCGCCCGTGCCATCACCATCAATCGCCGCGCGGATGGTAATATTGCTACCGCGCAAGATCGGGAGCAGCGCCGCCAGCAGCGGGACAGCCAGGCTCAAAAAGAGCTGCAGGGCCAGCACCTGCGGCAGAAGCCCCATGGCTGCCGGGTCAAAGTTGAGGAAGCGCCCAAAAAAGACCGCAAACTGTGCAGCGGCCAGGCGTGAGAGTGGTACCGCGACGGCAAAGGCGATCAGGCCAAAGATTGCCACCAGCACCAGGTAGAGCCCGACAATCTGGCTGCCGCGCGCGCCAATCGCTTTGAGCACGCCGATCTGCCGGGTCTGCTGGGTCAGCAGGCCGGAGATGGTATTCGTCACCAGGAAGCCACTCAGAAATGCCATCAGGATACCCAATGCACCCAGCAGAAAAACCAGCGGATCGAGCAGAAACGTGGCAATCGGGCTCTGCCCCGGATTGGGCGGCACAAACGAAACGGTGATCGCCCGCCCGCTGCGCTCGATCTGGTCGCGTACGGCGGCGGCGACCGTGTCAATGGCTTCCGGGTCATCCAGCAGGTGATCCTCTACGGCAAACTGCAACTGCGTAAAGTCCTCTATCTCGCCCAGCCACTCCAGCGCATCCTCCGAAATATAGCCATAATATTCGCCAAACAGAAACACCGGCGGCGCCGACAGATCGTAGGTCGTGCCGACCAGTTTGATGGTGTAGCGTTCCTGGTCAAGCGTCTCGATCAGCAGTTCATCGCCGATTGCCAGATCTAACCCAAGCATCTCGCTCAGCGCCGCACGCTCGATCAGCATTTCGCGCTCATCGGGGATGCGCCCCTGCTCAATCGTGAACTGGCCGATGCGAATATCATCCCAGTCGGGGATTGCCCGCAGTTGCAGATCGGCCCACTCACCCGGGGCGGTTTGTAAGCGCGCACTGACCAGGGCGCGCCCCTCGGCCTCTTTCACACCGGGAATATCGCGGATGGCCTCAACCAGATCATCGTCAAAAGAATCCTCAGGCGCAACGCCCACCGCCCCGGTAAAGGGGCTGACCTCCCGATATGCACCGTTGAGCCCTTCAAGCATGCGGATGCGCGCCTCGGCGATCGTGCCGACGGCAAAGGTGCCCAGGGCGATGGAGAGAACTACCAGCAGTGCGCGCAGTTTGCTCCCCCAGATGTCGCCCAGCACCTTGCTCCAGCGAGGATTAAGCAGGTGCAGCCGCAGCGGTCGGGAGGGCCGTTCGTTGCTGGATGCAGCGGCGGCCGGAGCGTCCGGCTGCGCCTTCTCCTTCTCGGTCTCCTGGTTCGGCTGTGTCTTGTGTAGCTCCATCATAGATGACCCGCGTTTCCTTTCGCATCCTTACGGTTGTACTGTTGCGGCCGGCGCATGCGTTTCAGTCTGCGAATTCCGCGTCACCTGAGCCGTATCTGCATCCACCACCAGCACCAGTTTGCCCCGGGCGCGCTGGGTTTCGCTGTAGCAATGGGCCGCCGCCGCCTCAGCCGGCGGATAGACCCGATCGATCACCGGGCGCACCTGCCCGGCGTTAATCCAGCCGGTCAGCGTCTCCAGATCGGTGCCACTCGGCTGGACAATGACCGACGCCAACCGCCGCCCGCTGAGACGCGCCAGACCCTGCGAGATGGGATTACCCACGAGCGGGTGGACCGAAACCAGCTTGCCCTGCGGAACCAGCACCCGCCGCCATTTGAGAAAGGGATAGTGACCAATCGCATCAAACACCCGGTCATACCGGTCGGTGCCGGCGGTGATGTCTGCTTTCGTGTAGTCGCGCACCACGTCGGCCCCGAGACTGCACACCAGATCGGCGTTGTGCCCGCTGCATACCGCCGTGACGTGCGCCCCCATTGCCTTGGCAATCTGCACCGCAAATGTTCCCACGCCCCCCGATGCCCCATTGATCAGAAGGTGCATATTCGGCTGAAGCTGTGCCTTATCCCGTAGCGCCTGGAGCGCCGTCAGGGCAGCAAGGGGCACGGCAGCGGCTTCCACAAATGACAGGTTTGTCGGCATGCCGGCAACCGCAGCCTGGTCCACGGCGACATACTCCGCATAGCCGCCACCCGCGATGGTTGGCCGCATCGCGTAGACCGCATCACCCGGTTGAAAGCGCGTTACCGCCGAACCAACCTCAACCACCGTACCGGCGACATCAGCGCCGGGAATGTAGGGGAATGGTGAGCGCATTAGTAACCGAAACTGCCCCCGTCGTATGCGCCAGTCAGCCGGGTTGATCCCGGCAGCGGCGACACGGAGTAACACGCTGTTGGGCATGACTTCGGGACGGGCCACCCGCAGCGGCTCCAGCACATCCGCCGCGCCATACTGTCGAAACCCGATCGCATGCATCTGCTGTTCCATAGGTATATGGCTCCTTACCAGTGTATCATGAGAACACGAAATGTCCCATAGACAACTACCAAACAATTGGTAGATTTTTAGAATAAAAAATATAAACAGAACAGACAAACAGAGAAGACAGAACAAACCGATTGTTCACGAACAGTGCATGCCGGGCACTTTGTTCTGTCTTCTCCATAACAGGACTTACGTGGTGATTCCGCAAACTGGATGTTTGGCCAGGTGGAAACTGGATTCGCCTGCGGCAGCATGGTAGGTTTCCTGTCTTTTTCACAACAATGTTTGTACGTTGTACAAACATTGTTGTGAAAAAGGATGTCCGGTTCCACCCTGCCGGAGGCGAAAGTACCTTCCGGGTCAGGACTGCGTAACTCCTGTCGATAACAAACGGGTTGCGCGGTACAATCTGTTACAGACTGGTGCTGGACCAGAACGCAGTTTTCGCCTGCGGCAGCGTGGTACATGTCGAATCCTTTTCAGGAAATTTTGGCTCACAGAGCCAGAATTTCCTGAAAAAGGATGTTCGGTTCCGCCCTGCCGGAGGCGATATCTCCTGCCAAAGGAGGAACCGCGTAACTCCTGTCGATAACAAACGGGTTGCGCGCTATCGCGGTCGTAGCCCGTTGAGTAGCGTATCGATCAGCGCGTAAGCCATCGCCGGGCGACTCTGCCGCAGCACATGCTCGGGCACGGCGTGCAGGCTCTCGATCATACCGAGCACTCCGCCGGCAATCAGACCCAGATCCGCGTGATCAATCTCGCCACGCTGTTGGGCCTCCCGCAACGTTGCCTCAATCGGCAGCAGAACCGATGCATAGGCCACCTGCGACAGCCGTTCCGCGTGTACCGGATCAATCGCGGGCATGTCCGAGTAGACCATCCGCAGCATATCCATCGGCGGTTGTGATAACAGCCAGTCGGCCGCTGCGCAGAGTTTCGCGCGTACATCGGGGGCCGTCGTCTCTATCGCGTGAGTCAGCCCCTCCCGATGGTGCTGGAAGTTGCGCTCGGTCACTTCAATAAAGAGCTGCTCCTTGCCGCCCGGCGCATGATGATACAGCGATGTGTGCCGAATACCGATCTCGGCGGCGATATCGCGCAGGGTCACTGCGGTGTAGCCTTTCTGCGCGAAGAGGCGTTCGGCCGCAGTCAGCACCCGTTCGCGGGCATCCTTTTTGTCGATCATGTACGTCTCCCTACCAAACATCTGGTAGGGAGTATACCAATGCCACTGCCGGCTGTCAAGCAAGAGTTTGCACAATGAAACGACTTACGCGGTGGATGATTAAACCAGACGTTTGAGTAGATGAACGGCTCGCTTCGCCTGCGGCAGGGCGGAGGCAGAATGTTCTTCCGGGTCAAGGACCGCGTAACTTGTGTCAATATCCGGACTAAAACTTCAAACTGTATCAAGCCGCACGTCTCCTGATTGTATTTCCAGAACTATCGCTCACAAACCGCGCCTGCGAAATGTCGCGGATGACCCGGCTTTGTGCAAAATTGGCCGGTTCTGGCGTTCGTATGCTATGTATGCTAAGATAAGCGTAGGGTGGCATTCTATCTGCGAAAACCGGGTTTTACCTTCCGCCGGGCATGTTCCTGTAATGCACGGCCGCGAGGAGGAACAATATCCATGTGCTTAATGGAAACCATCTTCATTGTTGATGATAACCCCATGTTCATTGATCTCATTACCATTATCTTTGCCGATGAAGGATATCATGTACGATCGGCCTGTGATCCGCTCCAGGCATTGGATGCGATCAAAGCCAGTCCGCCCGACCTGCTGCTCATTGATATGGCGATGCCCCGCATGAGCGGTATCGAACTTGTTGCCGAACTGCAGCGGCAGGGCCTGAGTGAGATTCCAGTCCTGCTTATGACGGCAGGTGCCTATCGCCTGGAACATTTGCCCGAAAATATTCCGGATGTGTTTACCAAGCCGCTCGATGTTGCCGAGTTGGTGTCAATGGTACGTGGAGTCTATTGTCAGGAGAATGTTCTGGTGCCGGCACAGCATTGAATGTTTAGGGAAGCGGAAGCTCTTGTTCACCCCAAGCTCCCTCAGACGCTCTACTCGTGGGCTTGCTGACGCCCAAGTTTCCGGAGGGTGGGACAATTAACAGCTTCCGCTTCCCTTAGACAGATGTAACACACTCCTCCACCCCATTCTTCCCACTCACTGCTGTCACCTGCTGCCCCTTGGCTTCAGCGCCCGAAAGATATGCCATCTTGCCGCACGCCGTCCCTGCGAGGGGCGGCGTCTGTCTACCTACCGCGTAATGCGTGACAATGTACCGTTATTACCCGCCCACTTGTTCTAAAAACCTCTGACACTGTCCCTCTTGACATTGCCTGAACACCTGCTATAATCGAAACAGGTGTTCAGCCTTTTTGTGCGGAACAAATATGCAACCAATCGCGGTTATTGGCTCCCCCAACAGCACTACCACGTTTACCGTGGATATCCTCGAAACGGCACGCGACCGGGCGCTTGACCACGCCTGGGTGACGTTCGAGGTGGTCGAACGGTTTAACGGGAAAGCCTACCGCAAACGGGCGCTCTGCCAACTGGGTGGTATTGTGACGCGCAATCGCTGGCATGAAGATCCGGTGATCCGCGCGGTGATCAAGCATCAGGGTGCGCTCCCCGCATTGAGCGGCGAGAGTGACCTGACCAGCGCGCAACTGGCCGCCCTCGGCGTCTTTCTGCTGGATGAGGAGGGCCGCGTCCGCCGGCGTACTACCCTCTCGACACCGCCACCCAGTGGTACTCCGGTTTTCCCCGCCGATGCGCCCACGCTGCAAGAACTGGTCCATACCGAGCCGGGCATCTTCTACGCCGGGCAGTCTCCCGGCGATGGCCTGCCCGTCCCGCTGACACTGCGCCACTTTGGGAGTACTGAGGAGGGTGGATTTGGCGAGGCGGTCATGCTGGGTGTTTTTGGGCAGACCCGTAGCGGCAAGAGTATCCTGGCGGCGCAGTTGTTGGCAGGGTTTGCCGCCAATCCGGGCATGGGCCTGCTGGTGCTTGATCCGCAGGGCGAGTTTGGCCGTGACCGCTTCGCCGCCGGTGATCATCGGGTGGACTTCAGCATCCGGCATCTGCTGGAGACGTTGCGTACCCGGCGTGAGGTGGTTGTCACCAACACCGACGAAGTTGCCCTGGAGGGCGCTGAAGCCTTTACCGAAACACTGCGGCGGCTGGGCTTTTTTGAGAGCCTGGGCTTCAAGGGTGCAAACAAGGAGCGTGAGGCCGGCGAGCGCCTGGCGGGACTGCTCAATGAGTTGACCAGTGCCGACGGTAAGCGGCGGCCCGTCCGGGATCTGCGGGCGGCGGATCTGCCACTGCTGGTGCGGGATCTGGCCCGCTTCGCCGATGTGATTTATGCCAGTCGCCCCGGTACCACCCCCGGCGAAGGCCAGCGGGCGATGGATGTGCTGGCGCGCTTTGAACTGGATGCCGCGCGCCTCAAGCGGGTCTGGTTGCAGGCGTTAATCGCCTTTCGCACCGATGGCGGACGTGTACCGCTCTCGCAGGTGATCCAGCGGGTGCTGACCAACCGCGAGGTGGTGGTGCTCTCCTTTTCACAGGAGCATGGCAGTGATGCGGTGCCCTACTTCCTGCTCAACGAGATCCTGACCCGCCTGCGCTATGTGATCCATCGCAGCTTCAACCAGGGCCGCAGCAGCAATGCACTGGTGGTGCTGGATGAAGCGCACCTCTTTGCCGGGGAGCATGCCGGCGAGAGCAGTGACGGCATCCGCACGCGCACCCTGCTGGCCCAGAGCGTGCGCATGACCGGCAAATATGGTGTTGGCTGGCTCTTTATTACGCAGACGCTGCACGACTTTGACAAGACCATTCTGCGCCAGCTTCAAGTCAAGATCTTTGGGCAGGGTTTTAAGATCGGCGCGGACCGCGAGTTTGTCGAGACCGAACTGGGCAAGGAGGGGTTTGCGCGCTACTGTTCCCTGCCCGACCCCAAACGCACCGGGCGCTACACCTTTATGATCACCGGCCCCATTGTCGCCCTGGGTTCGCTGGGAACGCCGCTGGTGCTCCAGGGCTTCCGCAGCAGTTTTGACCTGATGCGGGCAAATGCGCACTGCTTCGCGGAACCGGCCCCCGTTTAAAATGATGGCTTTATTCACAGGAGTTACGCGGTCCCCGACCTGAAAGGTAATTTCGCCTCCGGCAGGGCGGAAGAAGCCATCTTTTTTCACACAAATTTTGCACTATGTGCAAAATTTGTGTGAAATAAAGATAAAAAAGTACCATGCTGCCGCAGGCGAAGTGGCTTCCATCGGGTCAAACGTCCGGTTTGGATCTCAACCGCGTAAGTCCTGTTATTCAGGCTTATTTTTTACCGCATACCGCAGCCAGATAATCCCCGCGCGCACCTGCTCGACGGCAATCAAGTCGAGTTCGATAACCCCGGCCTGCTTCGCCAGATCGGGCGCACGGAAGAAGGACTGTGGTGTCGTTCCACCCACCAGGCAGGGATAGATCACCAGACTCACTTCGCTGACCAGACCCGCACGCAGGAGTGCGCCGTTGAGCGTGCCACCGCTGTCCACCAGCACCGTCTGAATGCCATAGGTTGTGTGCAACGCCTCCAGACCCGCGCGCAGATCGACCAGATCCGCGCCAACCAGGATGTATTCAACGCCCAGACTACCCAGATAATCCAGATAATCCTGCGAAGTGGCGTGCGTGCAGAGCGCCACGGCTCCGCGCCAGTGCCGCATCTTGCAGAGCATATCCCAGGTGCGTACGCGCCCGCGACTATCGGGAATAACCAGCAGGGGCCGGGTATCGCCGGGACTCTGGGGTTGTTGAGCGGCTAAATCTTCCACATTGGGGTCTGCCTCTTCGGAGATTTCCTCGGTCGCGATCAGAATGGTCTCGCTCCCGACCAGTTGTGCATCGGCCTGCCAGTAGGCTGCCAGTTCGTAGTGCAGATCGACATCAG
The DNA here is from genome assembly GCA_034437035.1 of Chloroflexaceae bacterium. Lineage (GTDB taxonomy): Bacteria > Chloroflexota > Chloroflexia > Chloroflexales > Chloroflexaceae > CAKZQX01. Next base: position 12,267 of record DAOTUI010000254.1, on the reverse strand, counting down.
GCGTCAACCAGTCAATCCGGCCATCAATACTTGTGCTGTTATGCAAAATAACACGGGGTATCATGGGCGTTTCCTTTCGCTGTATGAACTACCTGTGCCGGCCCCCAAGCATACCACACAGTTGCCCCGGCAATGGTCAGCGTCCGCAGTGCTATCCTTATTCGCGGCGCTTGCCCCGCCGCAGGCTGATAATCCAGACAATCAGGATCGTCAAAAAGGGGTAGAGCAGCAGCACCCAGAGCAGTAGCGGGACCGGTGGCAGCACCGCCTCCGGCAGAAATGACCAGGCCAGCGAAGCCAGCAGATATGGCGCGATAATGAGCAATCCCAGGAGGACATTTTTTGCTTCAGTCGAAAGCGTAAAATCTTCTTCCATGGTTTTTCCTCGCAGGTTCTACCTGCCGCGTGGGCGGCAGTCTGCCCGCTACTACTTCACATACACCGTCACCTTGACGCCCTGTTCCTCCAGATTGCGCTTGATCTCCTCAGCAATCGCGCGCTCCACCCGCCACTTGAGCGAGCCACGCACAAACCGCCGCGCGACCCGTCCAAAGAAGGAAGAGGAGTGCTGCTTTGCCAGTTCTTCGTAGTTCAAAACCTCTATCTCGATCATCTTTCCTCCAATGATAGGACTTACATGCAGGACTTACGCAGTGCGTGTTCAAACGGGAAGTTTGCCGGATGGAAACCAGCCTCGCCTGCGGCAGTATGGTACTTTCTGTTAAGATAACTTCCACAGAGTCAACCGCAATCAAAAAATCCGCAGGTGACTGGAATTCAGTCATCTGCGGATTATACCAGAGTGTAGACGCGCCAGGAATGTGTATGTTACGCAGCAACGGCCCGTTCGCGCAGCACCGATGCACTCAGGCGGGTAGACATCTCCTTGAGCGCATGGTCAAGCTCTTTGCCGACCATATCGACGACGGCATCAGTAGGCACAAACGCGGCCATTGGCCCCAGCATCGGGCGTAGATCCATGCTCATCGTTGCCTGCAAGTCCGTGCCATTGACTGCCGGGGACAACGTCCAGCGCGTCTCCAGCGGCAGCGGCGTCTTGACCTTGAAGATAATCTCGTGCGGCTCAACCCAGTGCAGCTCGCCCTCACAGGGAATAGTACCAAAGATACCACCAAGTGACATATGCGTCACCAGATGGGCCTGGTTTGCCTCGCGCGATTTCACTTCGACCTTGCGCATACGCGGCAGCAGTTGCTCGATGCGCGTAGGATCGGACAGCGCCTCAAACACCTCTTCAGGCGTGGCATTCTCGATATAGCTGTGGCGGTCTACGTTAATCATACAAACACTCCTTATGTCATATATGCTACAGCCTGATGCTCAGTCCATAGAATGGTTGCACAGGCCTGGCGGATTGGCATCTATCTGTTCACCCTTTGCACAGTTTTACTATACACCCTTTGCACAGAGATGTCAATAGCCTGAATAACTTTTTTGCCGGACAGCGGCTGCAACATAACGCGTCCGGCAGGCTCCAGAGCGTTAGAACGCCATCCACACCCTCCCAACAACATGGTAAAAATCCGCAAAGAATCAAAAAAGCCCGGCATTGTCGTCATTGACACTACCGGGCGTTCCAACTTGCGCATCGTATAGAACGGATATGTCCAGGTTACATATGTAACATTTTCGCTGTCACCATCTGCTCAACCAATGGTACCAAAACCTTTTAACTTTTGCACTTTTGTCGGGTACAACGCTGCGCCCGCCACTTTCCAAAACTGCCCAATACTACGACAGATAATCGCGCAAATGGCTGCCAAACTCGGATGCGCGCAACCGGCGTAACGCCTCGGCCTCAATCTGACGCGCACGCTCGCGGGTCATGCCCAGTTCACGCCCAACCTCTTCCAGCGTCCGCTGGCGGCCATCAACGACGCCATACCGCAGGCTCAAAATGCGCCGCTCGCGCTCACTCAACTCACTCAGCGCGGTTTCCAGGTCCATCCGCATCAGTTGCTGGGTTGCCGCCTCCGTAGGCGCAATCTGCATATCGTCCTCGATAAAATGCCCCAGCGTCTGTTCGCCCTCTTTGCCGACCGGCGTTTCCAGCGAGATCGAATGCCGCATCGCCTCCAGTGCGCGATTGACCTTCTCCACCGACTGGCCCATATCCGCTGCGATCTCCTCGGGCGTGGGCTTACGCTCCAGCTTTTGCGAAAGCCGCTCAGTAGTGCGCTTGATCTGCCCAAGCGAGTCGCTCAAGTGGACCGGCAGCCGGATCGTACGGGACTGCTCGGCGATGGAGCGCGTCACTGCCTGACGAATCCACCAGGTTGCGTAGGTCGAGAAGCGGTTACCCCGCCCCGGGTCAAACTTCTCTACCGCGCGCATCAGGCCGATATTGCCCTCCTGGATCAGATCCAGCAGCGACATGCCGCGCCCGACATACTTCTTGGCGATGCTGACAACCAGCCGCAGGTTGGCCTGGATCAGATGCTGGCGCGCTTCCTGCCCACGCATAACATCGGTCTGAAGTGCAGCATACAACTGCGGGCTGAGTGCTTCCCCCGATGCCAGGCGCTGCTCTGCCGCCTCGCCCCGGGCGATGGCCTCGGCCAGTTCAACCTCTTCGATTGCGCTGAGCAGCGGCACCCGCCCGATCTCATTCAGGTAGGACTGGACGGCATCCATAGTAGGATCGGGAATAGTTGCCAGTTCCTGCTCCAGCGTCGCATTTTCCTGCGGTTGTGCCACACCTTCAGCTAAATCTGCTTTTTGTACTATCAATTCTTCTGCTTGTACCATATATGTGTGTCCCCCTTTTGCACACATTCTGCGTAACATCAGATTCAAGCTCAACCAGGGTGTTGATCAATATATGTCACGAAGAAGTGGGTGGTATTGTTGCGCCAAAACTACATACGCTGTCACACAATACGTGCTTCCCAGGAACGCCGGGTGAGATATGACGGCTCATACGCTATTAAACGCTTCCACTCCTGGTTTTCAGGCAAAAAAAACCAGGAGTGTCGCTCTCCTGGCGATAACCTTTGGGGCATTGCCCCGATACACTCCCTGGGATGTTGCTACTCATGGTTGCGTCAGGCACGGATACGTACCCAGTACAACTGGTATAGTGTATCACAAAGGTGTGCTTATGTCAAGCCCATGTTTTGCAAATTTACCGTATAGCAATCCTAAATTGGTTGTGAACTGGTTCTTAGGAATTCGCTTCCAACCGCCTGATGAAGCTTGAAAAATAGTCCGGATATATAACTCACTGGAGTCCCGGCTTTAGCCGGTGCATGCCTATCGGTACAGCGGCATACTGCTGGAAAAGCCTGATCCGGCTGAAGCCGGGACTCCGATCCGGCGGATGTCCGGATTAACATTTCAAAGATCATACGGCGGCACTATGACATATGCGAGCGGTGTTCAAACGGAACGTTTGACAGATGAAAGGCAGAATGACGTGCCCCTACAACCTTGCCTAACTACACGGCCGGCGATCTACTGGTCCACCGAACCGGATCTGCTCCTGGTCGCCGAATGTTCCCCGGCAGAAGTGCGCATTCCCGCCCAGTCGCGCCAGTTGCCGGTCAAAGTAGCGCATCAGGTCGGGGCTGAAGAGTTCCACCGGGTTGAGCGCATAGCCCGCGTTGACCGGATCTTGATTGGGATCACGGTTGTCGGCAACCTGCTCGGGGACCGGGCGTATCTCGAAGTGCAGATGTGGCGCGCTGGGAAAGCCTGATCGCCCGATGATCCGCCCCGGCACGACCCGCTGCCCCTTCTGTACCGCCTCGCTGGAGACATGCCCATAGAGCGCATACACGCTGCCGTAACGCACAATAATGCTGCGTGGTCCCGCCCCAAACGAGATACCATCGACATTCGCGCCCGCCCAGACCACCAGCCCGTGATCAATTGCCAGCAGCGGTGTTCCCAACTCCACCGCAAAATCAATCCCGGAGTGGCGGCCCTGCGTTGCGGTGTAGAAACCGCGCCCTGCACCGGCAGCAAACCGGGTATAGCCATAAAACTGCGAGATGGGCGGCTGTCCCGCCAGCGGCAGCATGCTAAAAACCGCCTGTCGTCGGGTCACCGCATCCTCGGGGGTACTCAACTCCGGCGTTGTTGTCCTGGTCGTGGTCAGATCAAACCGGGGCCGGGGCAGGGCACTCTGGCGCAGGGGCAGGTTGCCCGGCCGGGCATAGAGCGTATCGCGCGCGAAGACCTGAACATCGAAGGTATTCCCCGCAAAATTCGTCCGGTAGACGCCGGTAAGCGGCGTCCCTAACCCTTCGCGCAGGCCGGCCGCGTGGAAGGACGCACGCGGATCATACGCACTGCCGGTTACATGCTCATAGGTCGCTTCCAGGCAGGCCGTCCGCAGGCTACCCTCCGGCGTGGTGCTCAAGCGGTGGACATCGGACCACTGCCCCACCGGGCTGTAGAGCGTGTCGAGCGCAAAGACCTGTACCGCATACTGCACCCCATCAACCGTGATGCGAAAGCCCTCGGTCAGTGCCGGTCCCAACCGTTCACGCACCACAAACTGTGCAAATGCCTGCGTCGGGTGGAGGGTTCCGCCGGAGCGCCGGAAGCCGGCGGCCAGCAACTGATAGAGCAGGCCGGTTGTGGGAATAACCGCTGTAAGCTGATCGACCAGACTCTGCACCTCGGCCCAGCGCGGAATCTCGTTAAAGAGCGTATCCCGGGCAAAGGGCTGGAAGCCATAACTGCGCCCATCCGCGATAACATAGTCGGCGCTGCCGGCACTCAGCGCCAGGGGGGCACCCAGGTTCCGGTTGGTCGCCACCTGATGAAACGCCCAGTCCTGCCGGTACCCGCCACCGCGCTGCCGGTAGGTCTCTTGCTGTAAGAACTGCCAGAGCCCCTGGATTGCTTCCGTATCGGGAGTCGTTGTACTGTCAGGGGTATCTGTTTCAGGCAGTGGCAGATCTGCCGGGGGTGGCGGCTCCGGGGGCACACAGGCGATATCACCCTCGCAGGTGCCGGGCGACTTCCCGGTATCCAGCGTTCCTATCAGGAGCAACCGCACACAGCGTACCAGGCTAAAGCACGGTAGCATGCGTGCCGACCGTGCCATGACCGTTAGCCCACCAACCAGACCTGCCAGACCTAATCCGCGCCGGAACATATTCATTGCCGACCTCCCTTCTGACATACACCGCGTGATGTTGCCGGAAAACGTGTACCGGATCTTATACGACCAGTGTGCGTACGACATACCATTCCTATTGTATAAACGCACGCAAGCGTCTAAATTACAGGACTTACGCGGTTGATATACAAACCGGACGTTTGACCCGATGGAAGCCTGATTCGCCTGCGGCAGCATGGTACTTCTTTTTTCTTTTTCACGAACATTTGGCTCCTTGAGCCAAATGTTCGTGAAAAAGAATGGTCTGTTCCGCCCTGCCGGAGGCGAAATTACCTTCCAGGTCAGTGACCGCGTAACTCCTGTAAATTACATACTGTCCTGAGGTGCGGTCGTCATGCTGCCGCATTTGCCGCTTTTGGAGTGTGGTCGCCAGGCTACCGCGTTGCCGGTGTGGGCCGGATTCAGTGTACAATTGCTGCATCGATCAATCAATCAATCAATTAAATCGATTCAGATGAAGCGAAAGGGGTTTTCCATGACAGTTCCCGACATAACCGAGCGTACCCAATCGGATCTGGCCCATCTAATCCATCCCCTCTACCACCCGGCGGATCATCAGTCGCCACGGATCTGGGTTGAGGGTCATGGGGCGATTCTCAGGGATATTGCGGGTGACGAGGTCATCGACGGACTGAGCGGGCTCTGGAATGTCAACGTCGGCCATGGACGGCGCGAACTGGCCGAGGCCGCGATGCAGCAGATGTGTACGCTGGCCTTCAGTTCTTCCTACACCGGCTCCTCCAACCTGCGCGCCATCGAACTGGCCGAGAAACTGAGCATGCTGACCTATCCCACGATCAATACCTTCTTCTTCACAAGCGGCGGGGCCGAGTCAACTGAGAGTTCGATCAAGACGGCGCGTTTCTACTGGAAAGCGCGCGGCAAACCGGATAAAGTCAAGATTATCTCGCGCAAGTATGCCTACCATGGCGTAACGCTGGCCGCGATGAGCGCCACCGGGATGGCGGTCTACTGGTCCATGTTTGAGCCGCGTGTGCCCAACTTCTTGCATATCGAGTCGCCCTACCCCTACTACTTCAAAGGCGGCGATGCGCAGACCAGCCCCGGTGTTGCAGCGGCAAACCTGCTGGAAGAGGCGATCCTGCGCGAAGGACCGGACACCGTGGCCGGGTTTATGGCCGAGCCGATCCAGGGCGCGGGTGGGGTGATCATTCCCCCGAACGACTATTTCCCGCGCATCCGCGAGATTTGCGACAAGTATGACGTGTTGTTGATCAGTGACGAGGTCATCACCGGCTTTGGGCGCACCGGGCGCTGGTTTGGCCTGGAGCACTGGGGCGTCGAGCCGGATATTATCCAGTTTGCCAAAGGTATCACTAGCGGCTATATTCCCCTCGGCGGAATTGGCGTTTCGGATGCGATCCACGAGGTTATCAACACGGTGCCCCCGGAGCAGCGCTGGATGCATGCCTTCACCTACTCTGGACATCCTACCAGTTGTGCCGTCGCCCTGGCAAATATCAAGATTATCGAGGATGAAGGTCTGGTGCAGCGCTCCGCCGAGATGGGCCAGTACCTGCTGGATCGCCTGCACACCCTGGAGAGCCTGGATGCCGTGGGGGAAGTGCGCGGCAAGGGTATCATTGCCGCCGTCGAGATTGTCGCGGACAAGGCTAACCGGCAGGAGTTCCCGGCGTCGGCGGGGGTGGGCAAGCGCATCTACAAAGAGATGCTCAAGCGCGGCCTCTTCACCCGCGTGCGCGGTGATGTCATCTGTATTGCGCCCCCGCTGGTGACAACCACCGACCAGTTTGATCGCATCGTGGAGATCATCCGCGAGGCAATACCGGCAGCCTTGAGCGGTTAGCCACGATGCCGGGACAGGAACGGCATTCGACTGGAACCACAAAGAAAACGAAGCGCACGAAGTAGCGCAACCGATGCGGTTCATATGGTGGTGAGAAGATCGTATCGTGCCCAGCTTAATAGCTTCGTGGTACATGCCACAGGATGGAAGAACCCGGATATTTTTCACAAAATTTTGCTCTGAGAGCAAAATTTTGTGAAAAATATAAAGCAGTACCTTGCTGCCGCAGGCGAAGACAACCTTGCATCTGGTCACATGGCCGGGTTGAATACGCACTACGTCATTCCCCTAGCGCAAAAGTGTGAGCAACCGGCATTGCATCTTGAGATCATCCGCCTGCCGTGCTAGAATATACAGCAGTACCCGAAAGAGTGAGCAACTATTTACCGAAATGTCAGAACTAAAAGATAAACTCATCCTTGTGGTTGATGATGAAGCGCGCATGGTCAACTTTATGCGGATGAACCTGGAGTTGGAGGGTGCGCGTGTCAGTAGTGCCACCAACGGCCGCGAGGCACTGGATCGGGCCCGCGAAGATATGCCCGATGTGGTACTTCTTGACATAATGATGCCGGGGATGGATGGTTTTGAGACGCTGCGGCGGTTACGCCGGTTCTCCCAGGTGCCGGTGCTGATCCTGACGGCCAAGGATGAAGAGGAAGACCGGGTGCGCGGGCTGGAACTGGGCGCTGATGACTATATCGGCAAGCCCTTCAGCCACCGCGAACTGGTCAGCCGTATCCGCGCCGTGCTGCGGCGGCACTACACCGCCCCCCCGATTCCGCAAACGCTGGTCAAGGTTGATGACCGGCTCCAGATTGATTTTGCTCGCCGCGAGGTGCTGGTCGCGGGTGAGCGGGTTAACCTGCGCCCCACCGAGTATCGCCTGCTCTACCATCTGGTGCAGAACGCCGGGTATGTGCAGACGCACGAGATGCTGCTCACGAAAGTCTGGGGACCGGAGTATCGGGATGAGAGCCACTACCTGCGGCTCTACATCACCTACCTGCGGCAAAAGATCGAGCAAGATCCGGCGCATCCCAAATATATCCTGACCGAGCGTGGCGTGGGGTATCGCTTTATTGACTTTGAAAACCAGGCCGCGTAGACTCAGGGTTCTTCTTCAACCAGGCTCAACATATCCTGGCGCAGCCGCTGCAATCGCTGCGCCATTCCTTCGGGACGCACCTGCAGATCCTCTCGCACCTCGCTGATCTGCATACGAAACTCGCCAATCGGTCCCTTATCCTGCTCGGTACTCAAGGCATACGCCTGGTCCAGCGATACCCGGACGGTGACGAGGATGCGCTCAACCTCGTTTAGTTCATTTACCTGGAGCGCATCCGCCGCATCGGCCAGTTGCGCCGCCGCGCGCATCAGATAGTAGGCACTCCAGACCCGCCGCAGTTCGGCGCGCAGATCGAGGATCTCCTGGCCCAGAATGCGCTCATCGGGGAGGGGGGGCGTCGGCAGAATGGAAGTTGGCGTGAGTGTGGGCAGTGGCGCCGGCGTCACCGGGGCGGGAGTCGGTGTCAACGGTAGCAGCAAAACAGACTGCTGGCGCGCCAGTAGTGCGGCCTGAATAAGCAGGCTAAGCACTATGGCTGCCAGCGCCGTCACAATAAACGGAAGCGTAGACTTGAGTCGCGCATGCCGGGACGCTCCGGTTGATGCCGAGCGATCAGACGGGTCGGGCGGAGATGCAGGCACGATGCAGGTGACCTTAAATCTCGTTCGCTAAGAGGATGGCCTGCGCAATCTCCTTCATCGACTTACGTGTATTCATCGAGAGTTGCTGGATCTTCCGAAAAGCCTCGGCCTCTTTGAGCCCCTGCGCGTCCATCAAGACACCCTTGGCGCGCTCGACCAGCTTGCGCGTGTCCAGCGTCTCCTTCAGATCCTTGATTTCCTTGTCCATCTCCAGGAATTCCTGGTAGCGGGCCAGGGCAATCTCAATTGCCGGGAGCAGTTCCGCATCACGGAAGGGCTTCACAACATAGTTAACAACCCCGGCTTCGCGTGCCCGCTCCACAAGTTCACGATCAGAATAGGCCGTCAACAGCAACACCGGAGCAATTTTTTCTTCGGTTAACACCTTGGCTGCCTGAATGCCGTCAAGCTTAGGCATCTTGATGTCCATCAACACCAGATCAGGCCGCAGTTCGCGCGCCAGGTGGATGACGCTGGTGCCATCGCCTGCTTCGCCGACGACCAGGTACCCCAGGCCAATTAATGTTTCTTTGAGGTTCATACGAATGAGCGACTCATCATCCGCAATCACCAGACGTACTTGTGCCATCGTGACACTTCCTTAAATATGGCGGCTAAATCCTATACGAGCACCCGAAGTATAGCATGCCGATCAGTGACGGTCAACATTTGTGGCGATAATGGCGATTGGTGAGTGGCGACTGATGGCCGGCAACTGGCGATTGGGGTTGAGGGTGGAAAGAGGGTGTTTATGGTCGCGAGCCGCAGCTACGAACTTGTACGGCACACGGTAGCGCAGGGCAAAGGGAAACCGTGAACCGTTCAACCTTCACTCGACACGGTTCACGGTATAGTACTATCCGTAATATGCGGCATACGGACTACCGACTACGCCCTACGGCATACGGACTACCGACTACGCCCTACGGACTACGTATGCGCGGCCAGGGCCGCCTCACGATCCGGGTAGATCGTGAACAGCGTATCAAAGCGGCTCTTGCGAAATATATCCGCAATGGGTGGTTGCAGACCACACAGAGCCAGTTCGCCACCCTGTCGTTTCACTTCCTTGTGATTGGTCAACAGCATACGCAGGGCCAGGCTGGCCACAAACTCAGTATTGCTCATATCGACCAGCGTCGTACCCTTGTGAGCTGTCACGGCTTCCCCAAACTTCTGCTCTACCGCTGAAACGCCGACTGCGTCGAGGCGCTGGGGGAGTTCGATCACCAGGACATTACCAATCTGCTCTGATTTCACACCCAAGACCCCTTTCTGGTGTAGGAACGTATCCTGAACTCTGTATCAGGTAAGGAATATAACCCATGCTGCGTTGTGTGCTGCCAGGATACGGGTTCTGGCTTCCATACGCAGTTCGCTCTATTGCAAGATATTATAGCATGCCCATCGTACTTATGCCGGTAACATTGCCCGGCTGACAATCAACAGGGTCATATCATCGGCCTGTGGCGCACCGGCCACGTAGGTTTCAACCGCCTGCACAATTGTTTCGAGCAAGCGGGTGGCGGAAGCCCCGGCATGCGCGTGCAGCATGGCCAGCAGGCGCTCATCGCCATAGGGTTCATCCGCCATGTTCATTGCCTCGGTGATGCCGTCGCTAAAGCCGACAAATGTTTCTCCGGCGACCAGCGTTGTCTGCGCGGTTGCATAGGTCTGATGGCTCATAACGCCCAGCGGCAGGTTAGCTGCTTCCAGTTCCCGGATGGCACTACCGTCCATGCCGACAATCAGCGGGGGATTATGCCCCGCGTTGGTATAACTCAACTGGCCCGTCCGGGGGTCCAGGACGCCATAAAAGAGCGTCGTGAACATATCGCTGTCGCCATGTTCACGGGTGAGATAATCATTCACCAGCCAGAGCGCCCCGGTCAGGATCAGATCAGGGTCAGTAATCCGGTCGCCCTGGAAGGCCCAGGGAGCCTGGGACGCGGCTCGTAACAGGCTGCGCGTCAGCGCCACGAACAGCGCCGCCGGAACGCCTTTGCCGCAGACATCGGCAACCACTAGCCCCAGATGTCCATTCGGCAGTTCAATACAGTCGAAGAAATCGCCGCCCACGGCCTGCGCGCCTCGGCTAAAGGCGGCAATCTCCCATCCGGAAAACTGCGGCAGTGTGCGTGGCAAGAACAACTCCTGGATGCGCCGGGCCACGGCTAGCTCTTCTTCCAGGCGGGTCAGGCGAATAACTTCGGCCTGCGCTGCCTGTAGTTCCTGGTAGGCGCGGGATAACTCGGCGTTTTTCTGCTCCAGGTCGGCAATCATACGCCGGCTGGTGCTGCGCAGGTGGGCCGTTCCGTCGCGCAAGAGTTCCAGCGCCAGGACCGGATCATTCGACATCAAGGTGGTAAAGTGCTGCTTGTTGAGCGCGGCCAGCCGGCCGGCCGTCACCGCACGTACGGTTGCGGAGCGGGGACTGCTGTCGATCAGGGCCATCTCCCCGATGATCTCGCCCGCGTAACGCGTACCCAGGCGCAGTTCGGCGCCATTGATGTAGGTAATCACCGCCAGTTCACCCGTCAGAATGACATAGCAGTTATTGCCCTCATCGCCCTGCCGGAACAGCACCTCGCCGGCCTCCAGATACCGCTCGTCCAGTTCCGCCGCCAGGCGGGCCAGGTCCGCATCGGCGAAGCCCTTGAAAATCGCTACCTGCCGCAGCCGTTCGAACATCACGCGTCCTCGCGCCTTTTGATAATCACCAATTCATTCCATCCGCTGCCGGTGTCGTGGCTGTAGGAGAGGTCATCAGCCAGTTCGCGTACCAGGAAGACACCCAGGCCGCCGACAACCCGCTGCTCCAGGCTTTCACATAAATCGGGGGCGGGAACTTCGTGGGGATCAAAGGGACGACCCTGATCGCGGATCGCTACCCGGAGAACGCCATCGGTGCAGCTACATCCAAGTTGAATAACACCATACGACCCACTGTCGTAGCCATACTTGATAATGTTGGTCGCAATTTCTTCAATTGCCAGTCGCAACAGGTATTTCTGTTCTTCGGAGAGCGCCAGCCGGCACTCAAGTTCATCGCTAAAGGCCATCAGGTGGGCGATACTTTCCCAGTCGGCGGGCACTTCAATGTTCTGCTCCATTGCCCTGTTACCTCGCTTGTTGTGTCCGAATTCTTTACTAGAAGTGTAGCATAGGGAAATGACCGCTACGTAACGACGACGATAGGTCGTGTGACAGGATGATTTCGTTTTAGTGTTTCCGTTTGCCTGCCCGCACCTGCCCGGATGGTGCCGGCCGGCAGGCGGCGGAATCATTCCCCGCAAGTGTATGCTGAGCAGCATATTTTGTCAATCTTTTGCCCGGTCTGCTCGTCTGGAGTGCGGCAGCATGGCTGCCGCCGGGTGTACGTGTAGCAGTATGGCTGCCGCACTGTAAAGAATGAAATGACAGGACTTACGCGGTGGACGATCACACGGGACGTTTGACCAGATGCAAGCCGGACTCGCCTGCGGCAGCATAGTACTTTTTTGTCTTTTTCACAAAAATTTTGCACGAAGTGCAAAATTTTTGTGAAAAAGAATGGAATCTTCCGCCCTGCCGGAGG
>DAOTUI010000253.1:0-43958 GCA_034437035.1 Chloroflexaceae bacterium | reverse complement strand
GGAAGCTGCTGATGAGCAGCGCATCGTCGGTATACTGATCCAGCAGCGCGTCGATATTCTTGTCGAGGATGTGCTGGATATGCTCGCGATACATGCGCCCCAGCGGAGTGTCCGGTACGTTTTTCATGGTAGATTTCTCCTATTTACCATAGCTTATTCTGACCAATTGGGTCGTACAATCATTCCGACTGAACTGAGATTCGGCAACGAGCTTAGGATTCCCGGGTCACGACCGGCATGTTCGTAGACAGATCATTATGAACACTGGTATTTTCAACCATGTCATTCATTGCATATACTTTGAACAAAGATAAACGTTTGATATTCCAGATAATCATCACGACGGATGTTACTATCGCAACTACATAATGTATCATTTCAGCAAAGAGCGCTTCCGGCCTGACCGCAACACCCAGATAGTAGATCAATCCCAACAGTAGATAGGACAGAAATTGCAGCGTATGCTGGCGGGCATCACGCCAATGTTCCGCACGCTGTTCAGTACTGGTCACATCTGAACGCTGTTTTCCATACCATCCCGCCATCATCAGATGGAAGAATGCCAGAGTAAAAATAAAGACATGGTAACTCTCAGCCGTATTGACCAGAAAGCAAAAGTTAATTAGCGCAAACATAATCGAGAAGCGTATGATATCAAAGAAGAAACGGCCAAACTCCAGCGTGTAGGGATAGCGCTCAATCAACAGGCTATACCCCATCCAGGCGGTGACAATCCAGAACAGTGTCACACTAAATGAAACGGCGGTCAGGAGTTGCGACGGATCGCTGATATCGAATACCGGTCGGGTAGACCAATCAAACGTATCTGCCAGCAGCCGAAACCCATTGACCAGGGTTAGCGCAAAGAAAAATGTGACAAACTGCGGTAAATGTTGTAAAAACCGATTTGTTGGCGTTGTTGCCATCGCATTCACCTGCCTGCAACTGCATACATCCGTATTGGAACCGGCGGCAGTATCGCAACCAAAGACCACCGCCGATTCTATGGCCCTATTAGGGAATTAACTACGCAAAATCATATCGGCGGCTTTCTCGCCGATCATATAGCAGGCCGCCAGGGTATTCCCGCTGACAATATTGGGCATAATCGCAGCATCAACCACCCGCAATCCATCAACGCCGTACACCCGGAGTTCCGGATCGACCACCGCCAGGGCATCGCGCCCCATCTTGCAGGTACCCACCGGATGCCAGAGCGTCGTAGACTGGGTGCGGATGTAGGGTTCCAGTTCGGTGTCCGGACCGGGAGCCAGTTCAAACTCACTCAGACCGGCTGTCGTGAGCGCCTGGGTGCCGGCGAGATCGCGGATCGTTTTGATTCCATTGATCAAGATCTGCACATCGATATCCCGTTGCAAGTAATTTGGATTAATGACCGGCGCATCCTGCGGATTGGCCGAGCGCAGCGTCACCTCACCGATGCTGTGGGGTTGCACCATCATCGCCAGGAAGATTGATGCCGGACCACCAAAGTCGAGCATCGGGCGGAAGGCGGTCGGAATGCTCGGGGTAAAGTTAATCTGCATATCCGGGGCAGCCGCGTCCATCCCGGGGCGCGTCCGCAGGAAGAGCGCATTGCCGGTCGCCAATCCGGGTGCCGGGAAATCCTCCCGCGTGCGATAGACCACAAACGCCTGCAGGTGATCCCGCAGATTCTGCCCAACACCGGGGAGATCAACGACCACCGGGATAGTGTGCTCACGCAACTGCGCGGCGGGGCCAATGCCGGAGAGCATCAGCAGTTTGGGTGACTGGAAGGCACCGGCACTGACAATGACCTCCCGTTCCGCATGCGCCTGTTGGGTGGCACCATCGTGCAGATACGTCACCCCCACGACCCGGGTGCCGTCAAGCACCAACCGGGTCACTTCGGCCTGGGTTATCACCGTCAGGTTGGGGCGATCCAGAATGGAGGACAGGAAGGCACTGGCAGCGCCGGCACGGCTACCATCGCTGTTGACCGTGAACTGGAGCAACCCAGCGCCATCTTCCTGGCGCGCTCCGTTGTAGTCCCAGTTCGGGCCGTCATAGCCCAGTTCACCAGCGGCGGCCATAAATGCCGGCGAGCGCAGTGACGCATCCGGACAATCGCGCACACTGATCGGACCGCCCACCCCGTGATACTCGGAGGCACCGCCTTCGTAATCTTCCGAACGTTTGAAGTAGGGCAGCACATCCGCGTAGCTCCAGCCGTCATTGCCCAGCGCATTCCACTGGTCATAGTTGAGGCGGTTGCCACGCACATACATCATATGGTTAATCGCGGTGCTCCCCCCCAGCACGCGGCCTTGCGTAAAGGGCAGTGGTCGTCCGGCCAGGCCTGGTTGCTCTTCAGTCGTAAACTTCCAGTCCAGTTCACTGCCATAGGTTTCCAGCGAGCGCGTGATCGTGGTAATACGCGGGTCATTGTCCTGACCGCCTGCTTCGAGCAGCAGGACGCGCGTACCGGGGGTGGCGCTGAGGCGGTTCGCCAGCACACTGCCCGACGCACCGGCTCCAACAATAATATAGTCGTACGGCTGTTGTGTAGTCATCATTACCTCCAAAATGTAGTGCGACACGAACTTCGTTACGTGATAACATCCAGTTGCCGCATCAAACTGTAAAAGTCGCTCAGGATTTTGACACCGGCAATTTGACCATTCGCAAAGTAGAAGAAGGTCATGCCCGGAATAGATGCCTCATTGCCGGTCGCTTCGACGTTGTTCCAGGTCGCGCGATGCTTTGAGGTATGCATGCGCCAGCGTGCCGCCGCCGTATTGCCGTCAACGATGATCTCCTCCGGCCAGTAGATCAGGTTTTCAAAGGCAACGTGGTTGGTTTCCAGAATGCGCTTGAATGCTTCCCGATCACTGGTCTGGATGAAGGTCAGGACATAATCGAAGTTGGCAGCCAGCACCTCATCGACCGCCTGCATGTCCTTTTTCGTCCAGATATCGTCAAACCAGCGTTTGACTGCGGTGATGGCCGCTTCGCGTGAAATGATCGTTTCCGTTGTCATCAGATAGGCCTCCTTAATGCTTGCAGGTTATGACGGATTGTCGCGGCAGGTGCGGCAGCATGGCTACCGCACGCCATACTCCAAATGTTATGCGACCGGCTCCGCGGCTCCGGGCGGTGGCGGAACAACCCCCAGTTGCTGGAGAATGCCCAACTCATCCACGTTGGCCCAGCGCTCGACAATCTTGCCGTCCTTGATCCGCACGATGGTCATCCCGGTGAAGCGCAGGTTTTTACCACTCGGCGGCATCCCCATCACCCCACCGGTATCGGTGCCCGTCATAACCCAGCGATGTACAACCTTGTCGTCGGTGTAGATCTCATCCTCAACCGACAGATGAATATCAGGCATGGCTCCCCGAAACATGGTGACAATCTGGCGAAAGCTGCCGGAGCCGCGTTCTTCCTTGGCATGCCCGCCGACGGTCGAATGATCAATTGCATCCGGGGCAATCAGTTCCTCGTGAAACTCGCCCTTATTCCAGGCCGACTCGAAAAAGCGTACCGCAATCGCGTTGTTGTCCACTGGTGTGTTTGCCATGAGATAACTCCTTTGTGTACGTTAAAAAATCATACAGATACCGAATATCACGGATGAATGCCGACGATCAGGCTTGAAGTTGCTGAAACAGGCCAAAATCATTCTCGTTAACATGCACGGTCTTGATCTTGCCCTGCTCAAAGGTGAAGATATCAATGCCGTAGTCCTCAACTACATTGCCGGTGGCGGGCATGCCCAGGAACTCGCCCTTGTGCGTGCCCTTGATGCGCCAGCGTGAGGCGACCTTGTTGTCACTAGCAATCTCCCGCTCCACCGTGAAGGTGATGTCGGGGAAAGCGTTGCGCAGGTAGGTGACAAAGCCCTTCATGTTGTCATAGCCGGCAATCGGCGCGGGCTGGGTCGGGATGATGAACTGGAAGTCCGGCGTCATGATCTCTTCGATCAACTCCAGCTTGCCCTGGCTCATAATCTCGTTGAAGTAGATATGTGTCGTCTTCAGGTTCTGCTCGGGGTTCTCGGCCAGCAGCGGACTGGTGGGCAGGATACCAAGCTGATTGAACATGCCGACGGTATCTTCATTGCCGTGCGTCTCGACGATCTGGCCGTTCGCCATGCGCTGCCAGGAGATGCCGTCAATCTCGAACGTGCGCCCACTGGGCGGAATATCGCCGGCAACCGTGTGGATGGCTGCGCCCAGATGGGTGCCGCCGCCGAGCCAGCGCGTCACGACCGTGTCCCCAAAGGCGACCATGTCCTGCGGGTGGATGTAGAAATCCGGGAAGCAACTGTGCAGCATCGTCACCAGTTCTTTGAAGCCATCCGGTCCCCGGTAAGGTTCGGGATGGGTCGGCAGGGTAAAGACGAAGTCGGGTGCGATGAGTTCGTACAGGGTTGCCAGGTTACCGTCGGTCATGATTTCCTTGAAGTAACGCATGGCGATGTATTTGTTGCGAATGGTTTCATCAGCCATTGGAATTCTTCCTCCTTTTCGTACAGCCGGGTCTTAGCCGGGTTACACTGAACCGACGTTACATCTCCTTGACCGGCAGCGCGCCGGTATCGCCCACCGGCTCAAATGAGTCGACAATGTAGGCAACAACCACGGGCTTGCCGCTGGTGGGTGAGCGCCGCACATTCCAGGTCTGTCCCGCCAGGAAAGCGATCCGCTCGCTGGTGGGGGCGGGTGGGTTCCAGACGCTGGCCTGCCAGTGGGTCATAATTTTGACTTCGGCCTGATCGCCTGCCGGGTTAACCGTGATGGCAAGTTCTTTCGTCTGGTGAATCTCATCAAAGAAGGTGTTGGTTACGCGGTTATACCACTGGGCCACCCCCTCGCGGTCGGTGACGGTCACTTCGGGAAAGCGAAACTCCAGTTCGCCAGCGGCTACCATCGCCATAAACTCGTCCAGTGTGACATGCACATCCAGCGCGCGATACCAGTCGTCTACGAACTGCTTGACTTCCGCCTCGGTCAACGGTGTGGTTGTTCTGGTCATGGGTGTATCTCCTGTGTAGGCCAGTTACCTGGCACAATATGCTGATTCCGGTATTTCTCACTTACACGAGTTACGCTCTGTTCTACAAACCAGGCATTCACTTGAAATGAATGGGTTAATTCGCCCGCGGCAGCATGGCACTTTTTTATCTTTTCCACAAAAATTTGCACACGGTGCAAATTTTTGTGGAAAAGAATGGTCGATTCCGCCCTGCCGGAGGTGAAACTGCCGGTATCGGGGACAATGGCTGGTTGTTGTTCCCATCTCGTACGTCGTGTCATTTATCCTGCGTGGAGCGGTCGAATTACTGGCCGCAGGTCGCGCCGATCCGCTCCGGATGCGTATCACTCTCGAGTACCAGGTCGATCAGGAAGGGGCCGGGATGCGCCAGCGCCTGCTCAATCGCCGGGCTGATCTCCCCGGGCTGCTCCACCCGCACACCCGGCACGCCCATTGAGCGGGCCATCTCGGCAAAGTGCAGCGGTGGATGCGAGAGGTCGAAACTCAACGGGAAATCATGCTTAGGAATATCGCGCTCACGCCAGTACTGCTCGATATTGAGTTGCAGCAGCCGGTACGAGGCATTATTGCAGACGACAAACTTGACATTGACGTTGTGGCGGGCAGCACTCCAGAGCGCCTGAATTGTATACATCGCTCCGCCGTCACCCGTAAACCCGATGACGGTCTTGTCGGGGTTGGCAAGCTTCGCCCCGATTGCGCCGGGGATGCCGACCCCCAGCGAGCCGCCACGGGTGAGGAAGTAGTGCCCGGTCTGTTGGGGCGGCCAGTAGCGCACCAGATCGGGTGAACTGGTCAGCGCCTCATCGAAGATAATCACATCCTCTTGCGGCAGTTGCGCCACCAGTTCCGCAGCAAAGCGGGACATCTTCAGCGGCACCTGATCACGGACATCGGCATCTGCCTGCAATGCGGACGCACGTCGGGCTTCCTTCTCGCCGGCCAGGGTCGCCATCCGCTGTTGCGCAGCATCGCGCTGCGCGGACGACATGACACGCTCCAGCGCCTCGGACAGCATCTCCAGCGAGAGCTTCGGATCGGCAACTACGCCCAGATCGACCGGGTGGTTTTTGGCGATCTCGTAGGCATTCAGGTCAATGTGAATAACTTTCGCCCCCGGAGCAAAGATATCGTCCAGTTCCGGGAAGACCTCCGGCAGCACGTAGGTGCCACAGATCAGAATGACATCGCCCTTCTGCATCACCGGCAGGCTGGCCGACCCGAACATATGCCCGGTCATGCCCTGGTAGAGCGGGTGGCTGTAGCTGATGTTGACCTCGCCCGCATCCGCTTCCCAGACCTCGGCCCCCACCTGCTCGGCCACGCGGGTCAGTTCTGCCTGCGCACCGGAGTAGGCCACACCATCGCCGATAAAGATCATCGGTCGCTCGGCCGCGGCCAGCAGTTCGGTGGCTTCACGGATCATGCTCGCGGACGGCGCAACGCGGGTGGAGGGAATAGACGTTGGGCGGACGGTTTCCACCACGGGCGCATCCAGGATATCCTGCGGAATGCAGACGTAGACCGGACCCATCGGCGGCGTTGCGGCAATTTTGATCGCTCGCCGCAGCACGCGCAGCAGCGAGGAGGGCTCCATCACCATGGTGGACCACTTGGTCACCGGGCGGGCAAAAGCGACCAGGTCGCCCGCCATCTGTGCATCCAGCGCCTGATATTTAATGCCCGCGTCACCGCCGATCACGACCAGCGGCGCGTGCCCACGCATCGCCTGGTAGAGCGCGCCAATGCCATTGCCCACCCCCGGCGTGCTATGCAGTTGCACCAGTGCCGGCTTCTGCGTGGCGCGGGCATAGCCGTCGGCCATCATCACCGCCACCGACTCCTGCAGCGTCAGGATGTACTTCATCTCCGGGTAATCCCACAGCGCGTCCAGCAGACCCTGCTCAACCGTGCCGGGGTTGCCGAACATGTGCGTCATGCCATCGGCCAGGAACTGCTCAACTAGCGCAAAACGTCCAGTTTTCCGGCTCATCGCTTACTCTTTCCTGTTCTATATGCAGAACAGAGAGCAAAGAACAAAGAACAAACACACTTTCTACTGCATTTTGTTCTTTGTTCTTCGTTCTTTGTTCTTTAAAGAACTACCACCCCCAGCGGCGCAGACCCTGCTCCAGCACTTCGATCATCTTCTCACCCACCAGGCGCGAGTCCTGGGTAGAGCGCCCCGTCAGGAAGGGGTAGTCCAGAATGGTGGAGGTAGTGCGCCCCACGCCGCCGTGGTACTGCCCTTCGGGGCCGGTGGCATCGCGCAGGATAAACTCAAGCGGATAGAAGGGCGGGCCAAAGTTGGCATTGACATTGATAAAACCGGTGCCGTCCTTGTAGTCATACTCGATGGCATGGCCGGTCACATGCCTGCCCCAGATGATGCTCTTGCGGTCGGTGTAGTCCCGGGCGAAGGCCAGGACACCCACGGCGTAGCAGATCGGCGCGATCAGTTTGTCGTGGTGCAGGAACCCGAGGACCACATCATGCAGGCGCTGGTTGTTGGCAATATCGACCAGGGCACCACTGCCGCCCGGAATGAGCAGCGCGTCATACTCGGCCAGTTGCTGCCGGCACTCATCGCGCATGTTGTAATACTTCTCCAGCTCGTGACCGAACTCGGGCTCGTTGAAGTAGGGCCGCTCCGGGAACCAGTCGTTCAGGCTGATCGGATTGTCAATTCGCTCCGACTGCTCCAGGTTGCGCGTCTTCTCGGCGTAATACTCGCTGGTGACAACCTTGCGCAGCGGCGGGTCAAAGTAGCCGGCATTCTTGCTGGGCGGCAGGGCGCGCGGCTTCTTGCCGGTCGCGGTCATAAACACCGTCTCGTAGCCATGCGCATCCAGAACTTCGAGCGGACCGACCAGTTCTTCGCCCCAGTAGCCCCACTCCGATACGAACGCCAGGATCTTCTTCGTCATATGTGCCTCCTCCGAAACCGTTGCTATGTTTCCAGGTATCCCTCACCTGTCTGTTCCCACAATAGCAGAGCAGAATGGACAGTACCACGGGTGAATGCCGTAACTGGCCTAAGGGAATATCTTAGGCTTAAAGGCGGAAGCGGTGTAGTGGGGAGCCAGTCCAGGCTAGATGGTTATCAGGTGAGGCTTTTTGACCCGATCATGGGGAAACGCCAGTGGTGGTGATCAGCATGGAAGTTGGTCCCGGAGCATTGCCGGCATCAGAATATAATAGGAATGCGCAGAAATACGTTCACAGCGCGAAGCAGAGATACTGAGAAGAACTGAGGAGAGCAGAAGAAAAATACTGCACTATGCCGCGCTACAACACCGAGGACAGATATGAATCCAAACCATAAGAGAACTACCAGGCAGCCTGTCGGCCACCTGGTAGCATATGCAAGGACTCTACCATTATTCCGCTCACCACAGTTAGCGTGGATCGGTTACCAACCATGCCGGATGCACGGTATCAGTTTGATCCTGGCTGATAAACAGAGCTGGATTCGAGCCGTCACTGTTCATCATATAAATCCGGAAAAAGTCATTATCTCGATTGCTGTGGAAGGCAATCTTAGAGCCATCAGGTGACCAGCTCGGGTGCCCATCATTTGCCGGGTGTGCAGTCAAATTTTGGAGGCCACCTGTACCATCAGCATTGACAACGTAGATCTCCGCATTATTACCCTGCACATTTTCAAATGCCAGGCGCGATCCATCAGGCGACCAGACGGGTTTTCTACTCTCTCCGGCTAATCCATCAGTCAGGTTGGTCAATCCGCCCAGGGTGATAGTTTCGCCATCTATCACAAGTTGAGATACATAGATGTTAGCCGTTCCATCTGGCTGATAGGATGTAAATGCCAGACGGCTCCCATCGAAAGCAATCGCCGGATAACGTTCATCGGCTGGCTCTTGCGTAAGCCGGGTAATATTCGCCGCATTCCCGGATTCAACCAGATAGATATCAAAATTATTCCCATCACGGTTCGAGTGAAAGGCAATACGCCAGCCTATCGGCAGGGCTGCCCACGATGGAGCACCATCTACTGCCGCATTTTCCGTCAGTCGCGTCTGGGCTGATCCGTTGGCATTGATATGATAAATCTCCCAATCGCCATCCAGATCACTTTCAAACGCAACCTGCGACCCATCCGGCGACCAGACGGGTTGTCCATCGTTTTCCGGAATATTCGTCAGTCTGACCTGCCCCTGGCAACCGCGCTGATCTGGTGATATCGTGCAGAGAAATATATCTTGATTATTATTCCGAACTGATGTGAATGCCATCTGACCACCATTATCGACATTTTCAACCGGCATCGCAGTACGAACTTCACTGCCTAACAAGCCGAGCAACACCTGAAAATCTGGTGGGTTATTAGGGTGATATTCAAATCGTGCTCGTTCAAACCACTGCGTCATCACCGTATCGCCGCTGCTATTTGTCTCTATCTGGGGCTCGGTCAATGGCAGACCAAAGAGTGCCAGGCTCTGCTGATAAGAATTGAGTTGCGGATCGCGCAAGCCATTCTGCTCCCAGTAGGTCTGAAAGCCCACACCCGGAGCCTGATCACAGACATTATGCCCGGTCTCCTCGAACCAGAGGCACCCTGGTTCTGGCCCGGCGGCGCGCGGTTCAGCCTCCCAGACGCGCCCCAGTTGGAGCAGGCGTTCTGAACTCAGACGACCAAGCAACACATCGTAGGGCCGGGCATTCTCTGGATGCAACTCTAACCGGTTCCGCTCAAACCACTGCACCGTGCGATCAGTGCCCTCGACATTCTCAATAATCTGGGGCGTGATCGGATATCCGAACACGGCCAGACCACCGTTCTGTTCCCAAAACTCGCGAATTCGCCCCTCAATACACAGGTTTGTCTCTGCAAAACAGCGTGGTGCTGTCTGGGCCTGCACCCGGTGGTCAGTAACATAAACAGGCCAAAATATCAGAACAATCAGAAATAGGCTGACACTTGTGGCTAATCTGCGATACATTAAGCTTCCTCCGTTGACTGCGCATTACTCCATATGACTGAACATTATACAGGACTTACGCGGTGCGTGTTCAAACCAGGCATTGAGTCATATAAAACAGAGATATCACCTGCGACAGCGATGGTGCTGCTTTTACTTCTTTCACAAAAAATGTGCTCGTTGAGCACATTTTTTGTGAAAAAGACGGTCTGTTCCACCCTGCCGTGGGCAAAATTCTCTTCCGGGTCAATGACAGCATACCGCCTGACTATGGTTTGGTACATATACACACAATACTAACCTGATCGCTACTACGGCCCTCCAGAAAGACCCTTTACAGAGCGATGTCATTAACAACCAGGCGGATTGGGTTGTTCAGTGCTTCGATAAAACAGTATGACCTGGCTTCCAGCGGGCATCTGGGAACCCTTTGGCGGTGAACTGTACGATACCCATCCGTTACATAACTCGCCATCCTGCCCGGCAGGAAGGGCCGACACTGCCACAGCAAAACCAAGTTGCTGCAAATATGCCCGCGCCTGACCGACATCAGCACCTCGCACGTCGGGAATCTGTACCAGTTGTGGCCCACCCGGTGCTGGCCCTGGCCCTGGCCCTGGCCCTGGCCCTGGTCCTGGTGCAGGTTTTGCCGTTGGTTGCGGCACCGGAGTCGGTGGTGGTGGTGGGTTGATACGTTCGTCAACCCGTCGCGCTACTCTATTCAACTCATTTTTTGTATTACCCTCTGCGAGAACTATTTCCTGACCCTGTTCACTCAAGCGCTGCGCTTCTTCCCAGTGGGGCAGTGCTGCCGCGCGCGAATCCTGTTCATTACCCAGATCTTCAGAAATCTCTGCTGCAATCAGTAGTGCGGTAGCATAGTTGTCGCGCAAGCCCGGCAAATTCGGATGATCCGCATAGGCTGCGGCAAACAATTCCAGTGTACGCGCAGCCTGCTTTTGCTGTGCATCCAGGTCGACGTCACTTTCCCGGAGCGCGATCAACTCCTCCAGATCCAGTACTCCCTGCAAGAACTGCTGCACGACATTCTGTTCCCACTGAAGTGAGTTATAAACATCGCTGTCTTCGGCGACAAATCGCAGGCCGCTTACAAACTTATCGGCGGCTTCGGTTAACTGTTCCGGCTTACCCTCTGAGTCAATAATAAGCGCCCGGCCCCACTCCAGATATGCCTCGGCTAACTTCTCCTGAACCAGTTCATTCTCAGGGGCATCCTGGTAGGCCCGCCGGAACGCCGCTACTGCCAGATCGAAGTTCGGTCCTTTCTCTTCATCATCTTCAAGATGGCGTATACCTTCGAGAAAATCCGCGGACTCGCTAATATCGGGAGTTGGGACCGGGGCCGTTGTACTGGTTGGTTGCGGGGTACTGGCTATATCTCCCGGCAACGGTGTCACCGTCGGATACAATTCCGCACTGCTTGCGCCTCCCGAACTACATGCTCCAGCGAGCAGGATTACCCCCACCAGCAAAATACTGGTCAGGGTTGTTGCAACTAGTGATAACATAACAGGCTCCTGCAAAACGCTCCTAAAGGATCTATTTTATCCCTTATGACTCGACAACTGACGGTGGTACCGGCTCGACGGGTGCCGGCTCGACGGGTGCCGGCTCGACGGGTGCCGGCTCAGCGGGTGCCGGATTATTAGGTTGTGGTTGTGGTTGTGGAATAAACGGAATAACAGGTCTGGCGGTTGGCGGTGGTGGTGGAATTGGTGTATTTGTCGGTGTTGGCGTTGGTGAGGGTGTCACAGTAAACGTCGGTGCCGACGTTGAGGTTGGTTCTCCCGGACGCAACGTTGCCGATGGCGTTACCCGGGTGGCAGTTGCACTCGGCAGGGTTGTCACTGTCTCTTCGACTGCCAGCACTGGCTGTACACTGTGCATGGGCGTGGCCTGTTCAACTGGTGCTGCGGCGTTGTTCCCATTCCCACTTCCATAGGCCAGTCCCAGACCCAGCGCACCTAAAACCAGCAGGACCAGCACTGCGATAATTCCCACCATTCGGGATACCGGCAGTCCCTGTCGGGCAACTTTATAGCGCACCACCAGGGCGGTCACATTATCCCGAGCCTGTTTCTCAAGCGCTAACGTAACGAGTGCATGGGCTGCCTCCTGTGCAGAACCTTTACTGACCGTGCGCACCATCTCGCCGTCGGTAATTCGCTTGTAGATACCATCGGTGCAGAGCACCAGTGTATCGCCAGGGAAGATCTGTTCCGCTTTAAAAAAATCCGGTACCTGGTTCAGATCCAGATCATTCCCCAGCACATGGGTCAGGCGCGAAGCCTGGACATGGGTACTGGCTTTGTCCTGGGATACCTTATCATCGAGCAACCTCTGATAGTGGGTATGATCGCGAGTCAACTGGCGGAGTCTCCCCTGCGCGTCTACCAGATAGGCGCGACTATCGCCAATATTCCCAATCGAAACCCATGCATTCCCGTCTACTTCCTCAATCAGCGCACCAACCAGGGTGCTCCCACTGCTTTTATAACGTGGCTCACTCCGCCTGAGTGCGTGCAGATCTCGAATGGCAGCTAAAAATAGTTGATCGATTTTCGCACGTCCCGACATCTGGGGACTGACACGTTGCAGTTCAGCCTGAGCTGTCTCAACGGCCTGCCGGCTAAATCGTTCGCCATCTGCGCCGCCCCCCATTCCATCAGCCAACAACGCCACCAGTCCGCTATCGGTCAGGAAAAAATCAGCATAGTCTTCATTCTTTTCGCGCCGGGCTTTATCTGTACTTTGACCTCTCTCAAACTGAGAGAAAAAAGAGGACGACATTACTGCAGATGAAGTTACTTCTGTTGTCATAAGTAGACCTCGCTATAGCTTCTCGCAAGCCAGTCTTCTCTAAGGCGCACTGTTGGTAGTTTGCAACCAGCACTGGCGTAAATACCGGGGGCAAGGGATAGTACCGGCATGTAGGATGCATTATCCGACTCGACCACGGGTGTTGATGTTGGCACCCGGGTAGGTGGAATCGGCGTTGGCGTCGGTATGGATGTCGGGATGGAAGTAACAGTTGGTGCTATCGTCGGCGTAGGCGCGAATGAGGCGGATGTACCAGTGGATAGAACGAATCCCAGGAGCAATCCCACAATGAGCAAAACGCTTGCAAGGATAGTAGCTGTGGCTACACGCCCGGATAGCGCACCGACGATGGGCAGGTTCATGGTGCTCGGAAGCGCACATGCCTGCCCGGCTTCGGGTACATTTTGGAGCCGGTTGCACAGAGTGCGCATATCGGGCAGATGCTGTTCGCGCACATCCGGGTCGGATTCAATCGCGTGCATCACCAGATCATTCAGTTCGGCGGATACACGCTGATTCAACTCACGGACGGGCGGAAGCGGATGCCGGGCAGCAGTAACCCGATCACTGATAGTCGTTGTATCGGGTAGACGGCCAGTCAGTGTTTCATATAACACCATCCCCAGACCATAGATATCGATTTGCGGGCTAATGTTCGCTCCGGGACGCCGACGCTCGGGTGGCAGGTATCTGCGTTTGCCGACAACATGTCTGAGGCGCGGATTTTCAAGCGATTCCATAGCAGCAAAATCTATGAGAATAGCATCCGGTTGCACTGAAAAAAAGGAAGTCGCACTTTTCCGCAGCAAGATATTACTCGGCGAGATATCATGATGGACCAGGCGTGCATCCTGATGCTCATGCAGATGCTGCAACGCTTCCCCAACCTGGAGGGCAATCTGCACAGCACATCCTGGCGGCAATGGTTTGTGGTTGCGGCGCTCTAACTCCTGCTTGAGCGAACCGCCGGGCTCATACGCCAGAGCGATATAGGGAACTTGAATCTGGTTCCCAGCATTATTGGTAACGGTAACAAACGCCATATCACTCTGGCGACGGCTATGTGTCGAGAAGACATCAGGAAAGCGCTGACTGAAGGTTTTGATCAATCGATCATGCTTTACCCCTGGTCTTGATAAATATTCCTGCTCGTTCAGCAAATAACTTTCCTGATCAGGATGCGCGATCTTCAACACACAGAGCTTCTCTTGCTCAATCAAACGCGATGTCGCACCAGGCCATCTCAGGTGCCGGAACAGCCTGGGTAATGCCATTTGTTCCGATTGCCGTAGGCGTGCCAGATACACAGCCGCCTGACCACCGGTATGTATCTGGCACAACACCTCAAAGGGACCAACACGCTTTCCCGGCGGCAAGGTATCAATGATGTTTGGCATAGTTAGTCTTCTTCTACCAGGCGTAATTTTACGGCCGGACTGATCCAGAACACATCCCCAGATTTGAGATTCTCTGGTTTTCTCGGCTCTAACCGGCGGCGGGTATCACCATCCCCGATAAACGTACCATTTTCATTATCGCCTCCAATCAACTGCACATCCCCATTGGCCAGCATAACCAGTTTAGCATGCTCACGCGAGACATGTTTATCTGGTAATACAATGTCTGGTTGTTTCAAGCTATTGGTGCTTGGCCGACCAATGAAGTAGTGCATTGCGCCACTACTCCGCAACTGAAATTCTTTCCTGGCATTGGCATCCAATCCCTGTTCAACCACAACCCGGAACCGGCGCTCAAGCAGAACGGTTTCATTAAAACGTTGCGTCAGTTCATCGGTGTTGTAACTCTGTGTTTGCTCTTCATCAGAAAACATTGCCGTTAAGTCGTTATCAACTTCACTGGTGACTTCATCGTCTTCATTTAGTTTATCAGACTGTTTACCCGTTGCAGACTTGCCTATGGAAATCGGCTGGCTATATGAGGAACCCATACGACTACGTCGCACAACATAGGTACCTACCCCTGCAATTGCCAGAATAGCGACAAGCGCGATCAGGATAACGCCGCCAGATTGGGTTATACCAACCCGGATCTGATCCATCAATGATGCCGGTGGCGGACGCTGAAATACTTCAACCAGCAGCGGGTCACTGCGGTTTACCTGACCCTGTGCGTCACGGACTGCCGCCACCAGTTCGTAGTCTCCGGTTGGGAATTGTTGCTGGAACGCATCTGAGTAGGCATCTATCTCATGCACAAAACTGGGAGAACTATCCGATTCTCCAATCCGGCGGTTATCCAGCAGGTATTCGACATGAGTCAACTCACCCTGCACAAAGTCCGGTTCGATGCTTAAGCGCACCCGGCCCTGAAAATCACGCGAGTCGACGATCACTCTTACCCGTGGTGGTACCGCGGCAATGTCAATCGGGAAGGTATCAACAGCGTTATCGGCACGCACCTGCACGTCCTGGTTACCCACCAGCGTTGGATCGGCCGCAAACCGCAACCGGTAGTAGTCGGCCAGTTGCAGCGTCTGCTCAAAATGGTTTTTGATCTCGGTCTGGCGTTCAAATGTTGTAGGAACATCAGCGGCAAAGTAGTGGAAATAGGTACCATCAGTTTCAGCCGCTAACTGTTCCAACTGAGTCGGGGCTGCCGCAACGGAGGTAAAGCTGCCCTCCTGGTCGGAACCCAGCGCCACAACCGTCATCCGCAAGATCCGTTCACCTGCGGCAACATCGGCAACCGCCGGTTGTATCGCATCCATATCTAGGGACATATCGGGATTGCCGGCCGCAAAAACGAACAACACGCGGGGAACCTCGGCGGGAAGCGCTTCAAACTGGTTCAGCGCGGTCACGATAGCCTCGGTCAACGGATAAGCCTCATTGGTAGCGTCCGCAGACTGTGGGGCAAATGGTAACTCCGCGACACTTCCATTGATAATATTGCGCAGACCACCAATATCATCGCTCATCGGAAAATAAAGATTGACCGTGTCGGTAAATACCACCAGACTGGCCTGGAGATCGGGACGTTGTAGCAGAATGATCTGTTCCTGGAGCAGAGATTGCATATCAGCAAAGCGATTTGTCTTGTGCGGTGTCCCTACATCACGCATACGGTTACTCAGATCAGCTACCATTGCTACCGCCAGCGGACCCCGCTCCGGCGTTACATCCACCGGCGTAGTCACCGGACGTCCCCCAAGCGCAACCTCAAAGTTGGTAAAGTCTTGTATCGGATTCTGCTGCCCATCAAGATAGCGCAGTTTCACTTCCATATCCGGGAACTGGTCTTGATACACTACCTCCAGGATTGTAAGCGTAGTTGTCTCCTGGGCAACCACACTTACACCGGAGAGTGCCAGCACCAGACACACCAATCCCCATGGTAAAAGTTGCAAGCGACGCATAACAGGTTCCTCGTGACTGATACTATTAGAGTGGATTCCATGAACACTTATCACACCAGTGCTGTTCATCTAAGTAGGTGTCAAAACAGGTTTTTTACTTCGTAGTACCGCCTTCAGGCGAGTTTCCGTATCAGGATCACTTGAAGGTAGTACTACGGATTTATTGGTGCCTACTTAGTGTTGCGGCATAACCAGCTCAATTTCAACATAAGTTTGTTTTCCTAAA
The DNA here is from genome assembly GCA_034437035.1 of Chloroflexaceae bacterium. Taxonomy (GTDB): domain Bacteria; phylum Chloroflexota; class Chloroflexia; order Chloroflexales; family Chloroflexaceae; genus CAKZQX01. Next base: position 27,532 of record DAOTUI010000253.1, on the reverse strand, counting down.
CGTATAAACGTCTTATTAAACAGTGAAACTGCTTCATTCGGTGTCAGACTTTTGTCATCAATAAACGTTCCATTGCTACTATTCAGATCAGTGATAGTAATCTTATTGCCCTGCATCGTAATCCGCGCATGTTCACGTGAGATCTCCTTATCCCCGGTAATACGCAAATCCGCCGTGCTGCCCCGACCAATGACAAACGGTACATCGCCAGCTTTAAACAGCTTTTGCTGCTTCTGTGAAGCATCGGGAGTTTGCACAACGCGTACAGCCAGTTCCATTCTTGGGAGGCTAAAACCCTCCATCCGTCCTGGCATAATTGTTTTATCATTATAGATCTGGGGTCGGGGCGGCTGCTTTTTCTTGTTCCCTCGTAGTTTGGGATAGATAATCCAGCCCATTACCCCAGCAAAGGCGAGGAAAAGAAAGCCTAACACAAACGGATTGCTGACAACCATAAAAATTCGCTGGAAAAAGCCCGGTGGTCCGATATTAACTGAATAGTCTCTGCGTGTTCCCTGGGGCTCACCCTCTTTGCGCAACGTCACCCGAACGTTATAGGGTTTATGCTCGTCAGCCTGCCGAATCGCCTGTGGAATGGGGAACTCGATCTGCTCACCATGCAACACCTGAGGTGGCATATCAGCATCAACCGTCTGGTTTGTTTCCGCATCTATGATCGAAACATCGTAGAGGATCTGTTCTGTGGACTCATCATTAACAACCAGGTTAATCAGCAATATTTGTTGCTGCATATTCTGGGAGATCTGGTCAATGGTAAAGTCGATCTGCGGATCGTATACAACACACTCCACATCCAGGTTATTGTCCATAGCATCCAGGCCACCCGGGTTGCGGAGCGGTTGTCCCTGGGTATCAGTAGCGCGCACACGGAAGCAGTATTCACGCCCCAACTGGAAGTTGCTTGTATTTATGCCAAAGGGTTGCTGATCGGCGAGGTTGGCACGGATATCGGACGCCGAAAAGGTTTGTTCCGACAATTCAGTTCCTTCTTCTTCATCAAAAATACCAACCGTGATATCACCGATGGCGGTCGGGTTGATGAAATCCAGTTCCAGGGCATATTGATCCTCAACATACTGTGTGCGCACAATAGTTACCATTGGCAGTGGTGTATATTCGGCCTCGGCTATGAAATCAAACGCACCGCTCTGAAGTACCAGTCCATCACGGAATGTTACTTCTAACACAGCCTGGTTGCGTCCACGACTGGCAAACACGTTTGCTTTTGCCAGCCACTGGCTATTGAGCCCATCCATAATCTGATCGAATGAACTAGTTACATCACTCAGATTTCCGGTTACCAGGAGTCCATTCGTAGAGTCTGCCAGAAACGCAAGTGGATTAACATCAAACGTTTCACCCTGAAATGTGATAGTTTCAGTATTGGTACATGGATCACGTTCAGTATCATTGCATAGTCCGATGGTGTAGATCGGCACGGGACTCTCACCCCGATCATCGGTACTCCGCGCTTCTTGCACCACTTCGGGCGGCTCCCGCTGACTACAGCGTCCCTGATTCTCACCCAGTTCATCGACACCATCGGTAAACGCAATCAGGGCCCGCCGGGCATACTGTTCCGGTACTTCACGTTTCAGATCTCTGACAGTATCGTAGACCGCGTCATACAGGCAGGTAGGACCATTCGGTACAGCATTGATACCACGAATTGCAGTTTCAACCTGGCGTGCATCCGTTGAAAAAACCGCCTCTTCGGATGTGCGCATGAGCGTGCGGTCTTCACTAAACTGGAAGACAGCGAACGGTGTTCCGGCCGGTGCTTCGCGGATAGCATTCCGGGCAGCCTGGCGCACTGCATCCATATTGCCGCGCATACTGCCGCTGGCATCGATCAGCATGGCGATATAGATAGGTGATTCCGGATCGCTCACAATTGCCGTTTCATCCGCCTGTCCATCCAGCAGAAACCGGGCCGTATCAATGTCCGGTTGCGAAATCGGTTGCCCCTGCTCGTCCATCACGGTAAAGAAGACTTCGAGCGTCGGCTGACCTGCCTGTTGATCCTCCGGGGGCGTCAACGTCACATAGTTGATCACAATCCGGTCAGGTTGGGGTGTCGTCTGGGCATATGCCGCCAGTGGCTTTGCCGGTAACAGACAAATCAGCATAAACACAAGAAATAAGAAAAGGTTTCGCTGCATTATTGGTCCTTTTATGATTTACAATAACTTAAACCTCATTAAATTAAATGTAAATCATGTATTAAACAATTCTGGAAGCAGTTCTTTGAACCACTTCACCAACTGTTCCTTAAAGACAGCAGCATTAGATTGCACAATGCTTATGATTGAGCCATTTTCCGGATCTGGTAGAAACATCCAGGCACTCTGCGACCCCTGAACTACGGCCGGATTACGCCCATCAACAATTTTTTGTTGCTCGCAACGCAGCATTGCCACATTCCCTCCAAATATGGGGTTAGCCAGCGCATCGATTAACAATTGAGCTTGCTCTGGATGGAATTCATGCTGAACAAGGATCTCATATGCCTGTGTAGATTTCGATTGCTCCGCAAATTCTTTGACTTGAAGAAAAACCTCCTGCTTCAGGCGAAATTCAACCTGTGATACAGATAGTTGATCTTGTAATGGAAAGATAGCAAGTAGACGATCAAACATACCAAGAATATTTGGAATTGTAGCCAGACGATGCTTACCTGGTTCAGGCAATGTCTGCTCAACCACAAACGGACCGTTTTGATAGTGTAGAAAGAGTTGGCTACCGACTCCTGGGTTGTCACGTACTGTAATCAATGCGATCTGTGGTTGAGCCATAACCGTGGCAACTTGCAGCAAGGTTTCATCAACGGCTCGGACACCATCACTACGTACTTCCAGATAGCCGCGTTGCTGGAGTTGAGCTACACCCTGTGATAGGAGCGCCCGATGCTCATCAACCTGATTGGGAAAGAGATCCTGACTATCAAAACCAACTACCGCCGTAGCACGTACTGCGTCAAGTAATACCAGAAATTCGGCGCGCTCCAGCACGATGCCATCCATACTATTACCTCACTTTCCATTGAATCATTGGAATTACTGGCATATTCCGCGAATGAACACACTACTTTGCACCCCCAAATGAGAGACCGATAGATGCAAGGGGAAAACTCACTTCAGCGCCTTTTGAACCAAACTCAAATCCCCACTCCCACTTAAGCCCTATTTCACCAGATACACCAGCATTGTATCCTGCTATGTTCATGCCGATTTCGCGTTCAGCTGATATAACATTTACCCCTACTTTGAATCCTATCTTTTCATCTTTATAGCCAGCAAAACCTTCGAAAGAAAGGACTTCGATCTCCGTTTCATCGGTAAAACCCAGATCCTGATCACCAATAACTTTGGTGTCTGTTATCTTGGCAAGATACACATCCCCAAAGGCTCCAACAAAGAATTTGCCAGATTCTGTCACCCCAAATCCCAGACTAGTTTCTCCGCCGATAGCCTTCACATTTGTTGTCCCAAAATCTTCATCTACCAGACTATCCTTCCAAAATGGCATTTTCCATTTTATTCCCAAATCGGATATCAATCCATCTTTTCTATCAACTTTAAAGAGCGGGATGTCAAATCCTGAACGTACTAGCCACCCCACTATCCCTGGCAGCGTAGTTACACTCAGCGATCCAGGGCCAAATCCTCCTGCCATAAGCACGTCGGCAATAGCGCCTTCAGGCCATCCATCACCCGATCCATCACCCGATCCATCACCCACCATCCCCGTATAATCGCCACCCTGAAACACCCTCGCCGCCTCTTCCTCGGCCTGCCGCATAACTGCACTGGCTTCAAGCGTGACAGCGCGTGCCTCTTCCAGCGCGTGCGTTAAGCGCTGCAGCGTCGGGAAAATCTCGCTCTCCATCTCAGCAGAGAACGCCGCAAAGCCGCGCCCTTGCCAACCACCATCCGCCAGCGCCTGGTAACTACGCAGCACATTGCCTTGCAGGGCAGTCGTGGCTTCGGCCTGCTGGCCGAAACGGGCGGCGACGGTGTCCAGTGTATCATAGTTCGCCTGGATGATGTTGCTGCTCATCTATCTGTTCTCCTCTGTGCGGATAATGAACTTGAGCATGATCTCGCTGCGTTCAAGATGGATAATATTGCCATGATGCAACGGGTAGCGTGCATTGGGTTCCAGCACTGTCCGTGTTCCGGTGCTATCCTCAAGTGCCGTAGGGTTTGAGGAGAGACTCTCAATAAAATAGTTTCCCCGAGACTCGGTAATCTGCGCATGGCGGCGCGACACGCGCAGGCCAGTGCGATGACCGCCCAGATTTACCGCTACCCAGTCGTTATGCGCCTGGTTCTGACCGGGACGACCGATAATGGCCGGCAGCCACTGCAGTTTGTACACTTTACTGGTCTGTTGTTCCCGCACATAAATATGCTGTGTTGGGCGCTGTGTCCCTTCAGGCAATGGTATCTCGCGTTCCTGGAGTATCAACCGCGTTGCATCAGTAATATGTTGTTTGTTGAGCGCACGTGTATCATCAAGCAGCATCTGGTCACTGGCACGCAGTAACTGGTAACTGACGGGTGTGTCACCAAGATATTCGAGTTCACGAAACTCCTGCAGAATCGCCTCAACAAGTTCGGATGGCACCAGGTCTGGCAATACGCGGGCACGCTGGTTTTTCTTCTCAAAAATGTCGATAGACAACTCAAGCGGCGGTTGGTTGTTGCTCATTATCAATACTCCTATAGAGAACATAAAACAAACAACCACAAGACAGAACGCCTTCCATGCATGACGATCAAGCATCACGTCTGTTCTTTGTGCTATATTTGTCTGTTCTCTCCATACTCAACAGAGGGTTGCCTCACACAACCTATGTTGCAGACTGGCTGGATAGAAAATGCTCAAGCATGTCCATAACTGAGTCAATATCCCAGGTATTGAATGCATCTTCCGCATCTTCCGCAGAATAGACCCCCGTTGCTACCTGCTCCTTGATCCAGAGATCCTTGAGAATCGGCATTAATACCGCTTCATCATGCCAATTCCCTACGTCCATTTGCTGTACCAGTGTTGTCGTAAGCAATCCCTCAGCCCCATTCCCATTTCCATCCTGCAACCGGGTCAGTTCTTTGCGCATACCGGCCTGGATCAATGCCAGCATCCGTTGGGTTTTAGCCGTCGGCTGTGGCGCGGTAGTCTGAGTAGTCTCAGCTTGTACCGGACCAGAGGCCCAGTTTGCGCGCTGGTCCGGATAGCACGCACAAATGTGTTGCACGCGGCTGTCAAGTGCCTGGATCAACTGCTCGGCTTCATTCTCGAAATCGCCGTTGGTTGCCGCAAAACCACTTGAAGCCCATGGGACGGCAACCTGAATCAGGGTTGGCTGACCCGATCGAACCATATATCCACGGCCCAATGGCAATTCACCGCGTCGTAGTGCGGCAGGCATGCGTGCTACGCGAAACGTATCGAGGGCCTGAGCGGTTTGCAGACCAATGCCCGAATTTGCGGCTTGAATCCGGCGCTGAAAATCGCTCTTGCTGCCATCAAGCATACCACTAATAATAAAGTGTAGTCCATCACGACCATACCGTCGGGCTAGCGTAGCCAGGTCACGGATCAGATTACGGTCCTTGTCAATCTCTTCGTTGAATTCGTCATAATTATCGATGATGACAAAGAGCTTGTAGGTAGCCTCGGTCTGGTTCGCCAGGACCGTCGCCTCTGTTTGCAGATGGGCCACTAACTCGTGCATCTGTTCAACTTCAGAAACGGTTGTCAGCACATGTGGTAATTCATTCAGGCGCTGTTTCCCACCATATTCAAAGAACTTGCGCTGCATATCAACCAGGACAAACTTGACGCGCTCAGGTGGATACCGTTCGGCGAGTGACAGCACCCAGTTATATAACGTTGTCGTTTTGCCTGATCGTGGTGGTCCGGCAATCATAAAATGTGGTCCTGACTGATTGAGATCAAACAGGGCCGTTTCTAGTGATCCCGTCTGCCCGATCACTGTTTCAATCCGTTGCGGTGATACCGGTGCAGCATGCTGTACCACACTGTCGAGCGAGATACGTCCTGGCAGAATATCAATTGGATCGAGGCGCGTATAACGAAGTTTACGCTCTCCCAGACAGGTGCGCATTGCATCTGCCATCAGGCGTAGTTCATCAGCCGCAGCACGCCTGTCTATCTCATCTGGCTGGAACAGTCCTACTGCCTGGGCTGCGTGGAACAATAGTGGTCGCCGTGCGCGACGCACATAGCCCCGTCCCGGCAGGTCATCAATCTCCACCGCGCCGCGCCCGACAATATCGATATAGCGGTCAAAGTTTGTCTGTTTGAATGTCAGTCGCTCACCAAACATATTGTAGACTTTGCTTGCAATATTGTTCGGAACATTACACGTAACCACAAAGGCAATACCAACCGAAAGTGAACGACGTAACATTGGTAGCAGAACATTGGCAATCAGGTCATCGTAATTTTCTTGTAGTTCGACATAGTTATCGATCACCACCACGACTGGCGGCAACATTTGCTCTGGGTAGCGCGCATTAAATTCATAGATTGTGCTGACATCGGCTTCACTAATCACCTGCTGACGTTGCTCGGTCATGCGGGATAACTTTTCCATCAGACGTTGTAGCCGCTCGTCGAAATTCTCATCATTGGCGTGAATAACCGCGCCAATATGGGGAAATGCCTCTATACTACGCAGGTTGCGCCCTCCCAGATCGAGCACATAGGCCTGAAATTCGGACGGGGAGTGTGTAGCCATCAGGCTGATAAGGAGTGTGCGCAACAGGGTAGTTTTACCTAACCCGGCATCACCAAATATTGCCAGATGATTGCTGCGCAAGTTCACCCGCAATGGATACTGCGCTGCTTCGGCCGGGTCATCCACCAGACCAACTATCGGATATAATGCATCTTTCTGCCAATCCACTCCTGCCCAGAGGCGCTCAGTATCATTGTTCAACCAGTCTGTTACTGCAGGTTCGAGAAAGAATGTCTGGTTGCGGGTCGCATCGACAAGTGGTGTCTGCAAACTAAAGTTGTCTGGTAGAAAACTCGGCCAGGGTTTCGCTACCTGCTGGCCACTAGTCAACTCCGAAGCCAGCGTCACGGCCATATCATACAGACGCGGTATTTCGGCGTTACCTGTTTGATTAGCACCCTGCACACGCTCCGGCCATGTAACCCATGGAGCGCGGTTATCCGGTTGCGCCTCACCAGTGTAGGAAACTTGAATAAGTTCGATGGTTTCGTTCCCCACCTGCAAATACCCCCGACCAGGCATACCATTGGGCAAAAACGCGGCATCCGGGCGGCGCAACAACTCCTGGCTGGTATCCGTTTGCTCAACCCGCAGGCAGAGCCGCAACTTGATATTTGCCCGCATCTGGTCTGAAACACCCTTTGGTCGTTGTGATGCCAGGATCAAATTAATCCCCTGCGCACGACCAACGCGGGTGATACTCTCGAGCTCTGCCCGATACTCCGGGTTGGCATCAATCATTTCGGCGTATTCATCAATAATAATGAACAGATGGGGATAGGCCTGATGCGTTTTATGCCATCCCTTACGCCGATACTCGACAATATCCTTTGTGCCGGTTTCGGCATTCAATGCCTGGCGGCGACGGATCTCCGCATTGATGGCGGTAAACATACGGTCTACCGCCGATTTATTCAGGTTCGTAACAATATCGACACAGTGCGGTAAACCCTCGAACGGCTTGAAAGCACCACCGCCTTTGTAATCAACCAGCACAAAGTTGAGAATATCGGGCGAGTAGTTGAGCGCCAGACCAACAATCAGGGTCATCAGTAGTTCGGACTTGCCGGAGCCGGTACCACCCGCGATCATGCCGTGGACGCCATCTTTTTTCGCTTCCAGGGAGAGCGGGCGCAGGCGATTACCCGACGTAATCCCCAGTGTCACTTCCAACCAGTCAGCATGTTCGGCGCTGGCATGACGCTCCCATGTTTGCTGGACAGCCGCTTTAAGCTCATCCAGAAATGTCTGTTCCTGCTGGCTTAGTTGAAACACCTCGCGTAACACCTGCCGATAGGAAGAGCTTTTCGGCAGGGCCGCAATGCATAGCGGCTGACGATAGGGATGGGCGGCCTGTTTGATGTATGTCTGCATGCGTTCGCCCATCATGCGGATCTGGGCGATTTCACCACTGACCTGCCCTTGATCATCAACCGTGTTGGGGGGCAACGCTACCTGAAACGCCAGTGGCAGCCGTCCGCTACGGGTATAGCCCCGCCCGGTAATCTCCTCAATCTCGCTCACCTGACTACCAACAATCGCACTATAATCACTTGCCTCGGACAGACGGAGCGTATATCGTTCGGTAAACAGGCTATAGAGTTTACTCGAGAGCGCATTCAAGCGACTGGCAGAGATGACAAAATGGAGGCCATAGGCTTTACCCTGACGTGCCAGCAACACAAATGCTTCCAGCAAACTATCACCATCACCCTTGCGGGCCTTCTGCCCCATTTCACCAAAGGTTTCGATAAACTCCGTCATATTGTCCAGTACAACCAGGATCGCCGGTTCGCGCTGTCTGTCGGGAATACGGTTATACTCATAAAAGGTTGAAACGCCGGCTTCGGTAAACAGTTTCTTACGGGTATCAACCAGGTCATTGAGTTCGCGCCACAACTGTTGAACCCGCTCTTCATAGCCGCGCTCATCCGGTGTGATAATCGTCCCGACATGTGGCAACGCTCCCAGCACTTCAAGACTACGTCCGCCAAGATCAAGCACGTGCGCCTGAAACTCATCCGGCGAGTGGGTGCATGCCAGGCTCACCACCAGTGAACGCATAAAGGTTGTTTTACCCCATCCAGAAGCACCAAACAATACGGCGTGTCCGCGCGTAAAATCAACCACTAGTGGACCCTGCTGCGCATGATGAGGGTTGTCAAGCAGACCGACAATGGCGCGCATCGCACTGGTGTTCCAGTCGATCCCATGCCAGGTGCCGTTCCCTGCCAGCCAGGCTTCTGCAAAAGGATTCAGGGTGAGTCGATTGGTGCGTCCCAACGTGATAAGTAATTGCGCATCCCGGGCCAGATATTCAGCAATTAACGGATATGACATAGTCAGAGCAGTCGGCAATGCAGGCGGCCAGGGTGTACGTGGCCGTGCGTCGCCACACAGTTTCTGCGCCAGTTGGACAATCACTTCATAAAAACTAGGTTTTTCGCCACCCTCTGGCGTTTCGACATGCTCATACTTCTCACCCGTATAGGCCACCTGGATCAGTTCAATATTTTCATTGCCCACCTGCAAAAAGCCCCGTCCAGGCATGCCACTCGGTAGAAACGCTGCATCAGAGCGGCGTAACATCTCACGGCTGGTATCAATGCCTTCAACCCGCAGACAGATGCGAAACTTGATGTTTGCTCGCATCTGGTCAGAAACACCGGTTGGTCGTTGCGATGCCAGCAACAAGTTAACACCAAGGGAGCGCCCGACCCGGGTGATCCGATCCAGTTCATCACGGAATTCCGGGTTGTCGGTAATCATCTCCGCATATTCATCAATAATGATGAAGAGATGCGGATAGGGCATCGCTTTATGCAGACCTCTGGCACGATACTCAACAATATCCTTGACCCCCTTCTGCGCATTTATTTCCTGCCGGCGCTGCATCTCGGCATTGATTGCCGTAAACATACGCTGCACACCCGCCCGGTTAAGGTTGGTGATCATATCGACACAGTGTGGTAATTGCTTAAACGGCTCAAACGCCCCACCACCCTTATAATCAACCAACACAAAGTTGAGGATCGTAGGCGAATAGTTGAGCGCCAACCCGACAATCAAGGTCATCAATAGTTCCGATTTGCCGGAACCGGTACCGCCGGCAATCATCCCATGCACCCCGTCCTGTTTTGCCTCCAGGTGGAGCGGGCGGGGACGATTGCCCGAGACAACCCCGATCGTCACCTTGAGCCAATCTGCCTGCGCTGGCTCAATACTTCTGGCCCATTGCTGACGGGTGATCGTCTCCAGGCGATCCAAAAAGGGCTGATTGAGTTCCAGCCGATGCTCACGTGCCAGCAACTGTTTCAATAATACTGCCTTGGGTAGCGCATCCACCCGCGTCGGCTTGTTATAGATCCGTCCCGACCTGGCGATATGTTCTTGCATATAGAGCGCAAGTTGATCTAGCTCTTTCACCTCATTTGCCGTGGCTCCATCACCACGCTGCAAATCCAGCGGTACTGCGACCTGAAAACTCAACGGCTGGCGGCCAATTTTGGTATATCCCCGCCCCGGAATATCATTGATATCCGGCACCGTGCCACCGACGATAGCCCGGTATTCGCTAGGATCAGTTAATTTCAGGGTAAAGCGCTCGGTAAAGAGGCTATAAACCTGGTTCGACAGGTTGCCCAGATGATTAACCGAGATTACAAAGTGAATACCATAGGCGCGCGATTGCCGCGCCAGCGTGACAAACTTATCCAACACACTCTCAACATCGTCGTCCTGGTTACCAAAGGTCTCGACAAACTCAACAAAATTGTCAATTGCCATTATGACCGCTGGTTGAACCGCATCGGGATGAGCCTGGTTATACTGGTAGATATCAGGCAGTCCCGCGTTGCTGAGAATAGTTTTCCGTTTTTCGATGAGATCTTCCAACACGCGCAATAGTTGTTCGACCCGCTCCTCGTATCCCTCGGCATCAGGGATGATCAACGCCCCCACATGCGGTAGTTTCGCCAGGACACCCAGATTCCGCCCGCCTAAGTCCAGAATATACATATGCAAATGGTCAGGCGAGTGGGTCGCCGCCAGGCTGACAATCAAAGTGCGAATAAATGTGGTCTTGCCCCATCCCGAAGCACCAAATACAACAGCATGTCCACGGGGCAGATCAACGATTAATGGTAACTGTTGAGCGGCATAGGGATTGTCAATCAAACCGACCACTGGGCGCACGGCATAGGTCTTCCAATCTAGCGGATCAATCCATCCCACATTCCCGGTGAGCCACTGGGTTACCGCAGGATTCAACGTCAGTTCGGTTTCGCGTGCGCGACCCAGTAGAATATGATCGATACCAACCAGATACTCTTCCGAGGTAACAGCGCTGATCTCCGGATCAGCCGAAGTCAGCAGTTCCGATAGTGCGAGTTGGGGCGGTAAAAAGTCGGGCCAGGGTGCGCGCTGAATATCAACTGCCTGCTGTTTTGCCATAACCCCTAAGAGCTCGATCAGGGCTTTATAGAGCTCGGGCGGTTCTTGCTCCTGGGTGCTATCATAACTATCATCGCGGTCAGGCCAGATCACCTTCAATTTAGGTTGCTGTCCTGGATCAACGTAGCGTTCGCCGGTATACGCGACCTGGATTAACTCGATTTCTTCATTCCCCACCTGTAAATAACCCCGACCAGGAACGCCGGTTGGTAAAAAGGCCGCATCGGAGCGGCGCAGCATCTCGCGGCTTTCTCCCGCTGTCTCAACCCGGAGACAGATGCGAAACTTGATATTGGAACGCATTTGATCAGTGACACCGCTGGGCCGTTGTGCCGCCAGAATTAATGACACACCTTGCGCGCGTCCAACCCGCGTAATGCTTTCGAGTTGCGATTTATACTCTGCACGGTCGGCTATCATCTCGGCAAATTCATCGATGATAATAAAGAGGTATGGATAGGGACGGTGCGTCTGATGCAAGCCCTTCTGGCGGTATTCAACAATGTTTTTGGTACCCGTTTCACTATTCAACGCCTGACGCCGCTTCAGTTCAGACTGAATGGCGGTGAACATACGGGTCACACCGTCACCTGCCAGATTCGTAATAATACTGACGCAGTGCGGTAGATCTTTAAATTCACTAAAGGCACCGCCACCCTTGTAATCCACCAGCACAAAATTGAGTACCGAGGGGTCATAGGTCACAGCCATGCTCATAATGAGCGAGATCAGCAGTTCAGATTTGCCGGAGCCGGTGCTACCAGCAACCATCCCATGCACACCATCACGTTTGGCTGAAAACATCAGTGTTCGCAGCTTATTTCCCGACATGAGCCCGATGCGGGCACGCAGCCAGTTGGCCCGCTGCGGTTGCGTGCTCATCTGCCAGTTTCGCACAGTAGTATCTTGCAGTTCTTGCAGACTGCGCCAACCCATCATGTCAAGAAATGATACCGAACCGACCAGATTTGCCCCCGAACCCTGACGAACTTTAAGCGATGCTAGCTGCTGCGCCAGATCATTGATCTTTGTTAGTTCAGGGATACTGTCGGCAACACCCACATAGCGGAAGCTGTTGACACCAACCTCGGCATAGCGGAAGTGCAGTTTGCGGTTACTTTCGATGCGACTATTGGTAGCCGGTGTCGTCTTCTCAATTTCGATCACTGAGTGGCAACCACTGGGAATTTTACTACGTTCAGGAACCAGAAAAATGACCGCTGCGCCTAACATCCCGCCTTCTTCGAGCAAAATAGAGATCGCCGGGTTTGACTCAATACTGTTTAATACGGAATGTGGGTCATAGGTTGTATCAAGTAAGTCAATGACAACCAGCAAAAATGGTAGTGTTGGATCACCACCGCTTTCATCCCGATCGCGTTCCTGAAGTTGGATCTTGCGTTGTGCCAATACCTTGCGGATACCTTCAAGAAATTGCTCAAGCTCACCACCCTCATCTTCATCAAACATGGTCGAGCCGGTGACTGGTTGCATCTCGCTGATGAAGCAGCAAAACTGGTTTTGCTCGTCGGCCTGGCAGTGCGGCACATGATCTGTCCAGGTCCAGGCGTCACGCCTGGCTGCCAGCACATACAATCGCGCATCCATTGGTGCGTGAAACACCAGAAAATGCGCCAGCAGTGCCTGGGTAAACTCATACACAACGCTCTGTTCACCCGCAATACCGAGTGTGGGGGTTATCGGTGCTTTAACGACTTCATCTGTCTCTACCGCTTCGTCTTTGTTGTCTTCGTCTTTATCATCTTCGCGTGGTTGCCGTAATGAGATAATAACCGGCATGTTGGAAACAAACCGCGAGTCGTCAGCTAATTTCATTGCCGATCGCACCTGGGGATCATCAAAATTCTCCACATTTCCCAGGACATAGGTCACGGTTGAAGGTAATGTCCCAATGCCCAGGCGCACAACACCGAAGTCATCGTCATCCACACGCCGTTCCCACAAACGCACCTCTGACCGCAAAGAACGATCAGCTTTTTCTACCTCAGTACGTGCATGTTTGACAATACGTGAAATGGCATCAAGATCGGGGTAATTATAATGTGCGAAGCGCCGCTGCATATCATGATAGTTATGCATCTCTTTATTCATTTCAATGATGCGACTCTCATATCCACGCATAACTGCTTCACGGCGTTGGCGCTCTTTATAGAAGCTATATATTGAGAAGATAACCGATGCCACCACCGATAGCGCCATAGGGATAAGCAGCATAGGACTACGTCCATTACCACCAAGTGTCGAGACGAGTACGTATCCGATAATGGTAATCAGTGGCAGGGCAACCTGGATCAGACGGGTATAGCCACCCTCCTGGTTCTCTGGTGGATCGGGGATAGTAATTTCATCAAAGGGAAGTTCTGGTTGTATCCGTGGGGGGCGATCAATATAGATCGGCTCACTCATGATTGACACTCCGACTATAATAAGGCTACTTTAACCTGCACTTGACTTGACAGGTTCAAACGACAGGAGTAGTGTAAGCTGGATTTTATGTTCTTCCGGAGGAACTACCGTACCAATTCCTCTTCAAGCTTGAAAGGAGCATGTTTTGAAACAGGTTTGTCTTCTCTGTGAACGCACTTCGCCTGATAATAATCTCTACTGTCAGGAGATCTACTGTCCAGCGGAAATGTCACCCAACATTCTGGATTACGGTGAGTGGCTTGGTGATATTGAAATCATCAAGCCAATTGTCGTACTACGTTCATCCGTTTTGTATGAGGCCAGACATCAGCAACAGCATATTCTACTCAAAGTTGCCCATCCTGGGCAACAACATACTGAGAGGATTAAACGCGAAGCGATCTTTCTACGCGATGTACAACTCAAGAAGCAACCTGATGAGCATCTCCCGGTGTTGCTACCTGCCTATGCTAATACGAGCATTAACACCGATCCGTATGGAAAAGCTATGTTACGGGGCCATCTGTTATATTTCTGTTTATTTGAACACTTTGAAGGTGAACCACTACGGGACGTTCTGACGAAAAATTCCCAGTTGTGGATCTACCATATCGGCTGGTTGATGACCAACCTCGCATATGCCGTGGCATTTCTTCAGAGTAAAGGGACGGTACATTGCGGGCTTTCGCCTGAAACTGTGCTGGTGCGTTTTGATCAGAAACAAAATGCACCACGGATCTTGCTCTTTGATCTGGGTATTGCCAGCAACTATAAAGAGTTCGATACCCACTATGATGCCAGTCTTCTGTTGCCTGCATACACTGCGCCAGAATTACTAGATACCAGGAATCTTTCTGTGAGTTATGCCACGGATGTGTATGGCCTTGGTTTAATCTTGTATGAGTTGCTTGTGGGCGAACCGACATTTCCCTTCAAACTGCGGAGTGATGCCGAGGTTTATACCCTGGTCCAAAAGACTCACCGGGTCACGATGAACCGGATCGAAGATGTGAAAAATGTCGCTGATATGGCCATCCGGGCCGTAAGCCAGGAAGCAGTGGACCGTCCCCAAAGCGCCGCAGATCTGGCTGAACAACTCCAGCAGCAATTTGGTCAGGTGCCGGAAAAAAAGACCGGCAGGCGGTTAAAGCTAAAGACCAGCCTGATAGTTATTGCCACGCTCCTGGCTATAGCATTTCTGATAACCCTGGCGGTGACAGTTGACGAACTGTTCGGTCTCCTGTCATAACCCGCCAGGTCTGGCAGTTACCACTAACAACGGCGCGACACTAATAAAATCGTGTCGCACCGAGTTGATCACCGCGCTCATAGGCCATGACCGATGCATCCAGATCGGTATTCAGTTCCGCACACTTTTCGGCCATATCTTCGATATGCGGTTTGATAATTTCAAGAAACTGGGCCAGCGCGTATCCGCCAACCAATCCGATAAAAGCTGTAGCTTTCAATGTCATGGACAGTGCTTCCAGCGCTTTGCTGACTGCATGCAAGATATCGCTGATTGTTCCGAAGGTTTTTGCCATATCACGTACCGCCGGAACATCCATATAGACTTCTTCTACGCTCATAGGGGTTACTCCGTTATTTGAAAATAGAGTGAGTATCAGGCGTGTACATCAGCTTAATAGAAGCGGAACGCATCCGTCAATCGGGAAGTTACCAGGCGATTCACTTCATCATCAGCGCGATCGATAACATCGACGGCATACTGGATATTGCTCGTGGTCTGCGAGATCTGGTCCATGACCCGACCAACACCCGGTATCATCAAGTTCGAGACTTCATCAACAAACGCATTTGCACCCTCGCCCCGCCAGATACCGCCGGTAACCGCCTGGATCATTGCGCGCATCGGGTTAAATGTCTGTTCTTCGACGATACTTAACTGTTTTGTCATCTGCGAGATGACATTTTGCACGACAGCCCGTGCCAGGCGGATTAACATTGATCGTACTGACATCGCTTATATCCCTTCCTACTGTTAACCGGTAAACATACCGCGCGAGGCTGCATCGGCTTCCTGCATGGCCTGGATTGCGGCCTGGACATCCTTGCCCATTTCCTCAATCTTTTCCAGGAACTGGCTGAGTGATGGGCACAGATTGCTCCGGATTGCATCGGTAAAAGCCATACCACCACGCCCCAGCAATGCACCTTCTTCTAGTATGTTCGCAATACTTTGCATCTCCTGCATCGTGTCTTGCAGTTGCTCATAGCTCTGCTCGAAGGTGCGGATCATCTCTTCCGCCAACTCATAATTGAGCTTAATCTCATCGTGCGACATCGTAATCTCCTCATTAATTCCATATGATCGATACTGATAACCGGCAGCATTATAACGATGTACGGAACGGCGAACTGGCCTCTTCATCCGCCTGCTGAACTGTCTGGACAATGGCTTTGGTCACCTGACTGGCCTCCTCCAATGCATTTTGCAACCGCTGGATGGCGGGTAAGATTGTGCTCTGCATTTCCGCAAAGAACGCATCTGAGCCACGCCCAATCCAACCGTCTTCCAGATTCTGCATGCTGTTCCGAATGTTCTGATGAGTTTCATGAACCACGTTCGCCTGCTGTGAAAAGCGACTTGCGACCTGTTCCAGTTGTTCGTAGTCGGCCTTGATTTCATCAGCCATGCCTGCATCCTCCTTGTTGTGCTTATCCTTAGTATCGGGACAGAGAGAAAAGAAATCATTGAGGGAAGCGGAAACTTTAATCCATCCCTTGGTCTGCTCTCCCCCGCTTGGTGCTGCCACGCCCACTGGACGATGGAACACAGAAGGGATGAGTATTTCCTTCCGCTTTCCTGAGAATAGATAAAGAGAAATCAACTACCAATCAGCTTTGCTACCAGGCCTTCGTGAGCAGAGCAGATATAGTTGCTCTGCATAGTTGAGATTTCAGTCCGACCATTGATAGTAATGTTTATCATATCAAGAATGGAAGTGAAATAATGTATGCCTAAATGTAGTATATTTGAGATACGAAGTAACCTAGACGGAACAACTCAAGATACCTGATTGCATGGTTGCATAATATCAAACACCAAATACACATATTGCACCTCTAGCGCAATACGTAGATCTCAGGCAGGTTAGGAATCCCAGGGAAGTATCAGCTTGAATGTAGGGAAGGAGTTTACTCACCGAGGTAGGGGGCTTCGGCTGAACTTTGTTCCAGACTATACGGCTCATTACTGTGTGCATTAAGGTACTATTCCTTTATCAAAGTTTTAATACTCTCTATTGGTAGAGTCCAGGGCGCTTGCCCCTGATGCTACCAAAGAGTCTTGTCAAAGCAGTGACAAAAGATGCCTGGATGTTCATACATCCCGAGACAGGCAGGTGTACAAAGTTATGTGCTTAAACCCTGGAACAATGGTTTTTCAAAACCAAACCTACTTTACACTATTCCTGAAAAAAAAGAAAGTAAACCAGGGTACTATAATGTAATAGTACTGAATCACAATAGCAAAGCACATGAGCTATCAGTCAACATAAACAAACCTTATTTTAATAATCCCACAACATAGTATGCATAATGTGCGTTACAAGAGCCATTCTAGAACCTGGCAGGTTGCTGCACTTCAAGACATTCAGTGTCGTTCAAAAGATTTACTGGTTGCTATGAAGGCATCGTTAAAGATGGGTAATAAGCGCTTGACAGTTCGTAGTGCTCGATCAGGGTGCATTTCTGTTCAACCGAAACGATTAACTTTTTTAGCCACTCCAGTTCCATCGGGAGCCAGCCAATCTGCTCAAAGAGTTCAGCTTCGTGGGCGGTGTGCGTTTGCTGGTTGCACATACTGCCAGCCAAACAGCTCACTAACAAAATTCGAAATCGGCACTGCAGCGCTGTTGCTTTTTTGCCATGAACTCCTTCACATGCTGTGTCTTAATCCTGGTAGACCTTTTCTTCGCATGTAGTCCAGTTTCTGGGACCAATTATATATCTTAGGCTTAAAGGCGGAAGCGGCAGCTCCGGGCCACTCATTACTCCTGGCACACTTTATGCTATAATGTATATCGACCTGAGCATTTCAGGTTCGGGCGTCCTGTGAAGCGTTTCATTGGCCAGAACGGGGAGGCAGGTGACGTTGTGGCAGCCGCCCGTTCAGTTCGAGGAGGAAGATCATGCATCAGCGTATGATTCAATGTCCCAACTGCGGGACCGAGTTTGCACCGACACCTTTTGGGAATGGCCCCAACGGTCAGGCAACCATGTATGAGTGCCCGGTGTGTCATTTTCACGTTTCGGCTGCGCCCCAGGCGGAAAAGCCGGCCCGGTTATCCCTTGACGAGTGGGAAACTCGGCTCAGTACCCTGGCAGCGGAAGCACTGAATAATGGCCTGCGGCTTGAGGATCTCGTCGATGTGCTACGGAGCGAACTGGCCTTCGCCGCTGAAATGGCGCATCCCGGACGGCGGCTCTCGATCCGGATTATCGATCTCGGCCCGGAAGAGACCGAAATCGTACAGCGTCCCGTCCACGACCCGAAGGCAACCCAACAGAGTCGCAGCCTCGGACAGTAGTAAATGACAGGACTTACGCGGTTGACATGCAAACCGGACGTTTGACCCGATGGAAGCCGGATTCGCCTGCGGCAGCGTGGTCCTTTTTGATCTTTTTCACAAAAAATTTGCACTTCGTGCAAAATTTTTGTGAAAAAGCATGGGTTCTTCCGCCCTGCCGGAGACGAAATGTCCTTCCAGGTTCGTAACCGCGTAACTCCTGTAAATGACGGTTCAGTGTAGTGCGCGCCAACGTGCGTATACGCTGACAGCACAGCATGTGACGGCACTGCATCTCCAGTGGGCATACCGGTGAGCCGGACAGCTTCTTGCCTGCTTCCCTGCTCTGCTTACACCTGAATAAAGCCGGTTTCCGCGCGTTCCAACAGTGATGGGCGCGCTATCGGAATGGGGTAGACGTTCTTGTGCTTATCGGGCCGGCCCAGACTGCACAGCCCGTGTGGAGGATGTTCATGGTCATTTCAATGGCAGTCAAGGTTGCACACTCACTTCGTCGGACAACTGTACCATTCATCAGGCAGCGTCATATTCCTTTTAAGCAGACACGCGAGGAATCTTTGACTGCCGGCCCCGTGCGCGGCGAAATCTTCAACACGGAGCAACTGGAACAACATGCACCGGCTATTGCTGCCGAGCATGCGGTGGTCGAGCAGGCCGGAACCCTGCGACCACTCCAGCGCACCATTGATGAGAGTGAGCGTATCTTGCGGCAGGCCCACCAGGCGCTTGCCGGCGATGGGCCTGGGCAGACCACGGTGACACCGGCGGCGGAGTGGCTGCTTGATAACTTTCATATCGTTACCGATCAGATTCGAGAGATCCGCGAAGATCTGCCCCGAGGCTACTACCAGGAACTCCCCAAGCTCAAAGATGGCCCACTGAAAGGTCTGCCCCGCGTCTATGCGCTGACGCAGGAACTGATCAAACATACCGACAGCCGGATTGACATTGAGCAGTTGCTGCGCTTTGTGCTGGCCTATCAAACGGTCGCTCCGCTGACCATGGGTGAGATCTGGGCTGTGGCAATTATGCTACGGGTGGGCCTGGTCGAGAATCTGGGGCGGCTGGCCCACACGCTGCTTGAAACCCGGCATCTCCGCGATGAAGCCGGCTACTGGGGCGAGCGCCTGCTGGCGCAACGTAAACGCATGGAAGCTGCCGGCAATCCGGTTGTGCGGGATATGATTCGCCGCTATCCCCAGATTCCCGCAGCATTGGCCGTGCAGCTCTTGCGTAGTATCAGCCATGATAGCATTGATGAATCCCAGCCGGTTATCGAGTGGCTGGAAACCCAGATTACCGACCAGTATGGCGCGGTTGAAACTATCATCCATATTGAGCATCAACGTCAGGCAACGCAGCAGACAACAGTTGCCCATATTATCACCAGTATGCGCACCCTGAGCGCAGTTGACTGGGCCGACTGGTTTGAACAGGTCAGCCTGGTAGAGCAGGTGCTGCGCCAGGATCCGGCGGGTGCGTATGCCCGAAGCACTTTTGAAACCCGCGATCGCTATCGTCATGCGGTTGAGCGCCTGGCCCGGCGCACCGCGCGCAGCGAAGATGAGGTTGCCCGCCAGATCATTGCTCTGACCCGCGTTGTACCCCAGGCAGCCGAACCCCGCCGGCGGCATATCGGTTACTACCTGGTGGGGCCGGGACGCACACAGTTCGAGGCTATGCTGGGCTATCGTTCGACCTGGCCGGAGAAGGTTCAGCGCATCTTGTACGAACATCCAACGGCGGTCTACCTGGGGACCATAGCTGGAGGAACGGCGGCAGCAGTCGCAGTGGGATTGCACGAGATGAACCGGAAACGGAACGGTGCCTGCACACCTGACCCGCATCCGCTGGTCAACACCCTGGCAACCGGCCTGCTGGTCTTTCCGGCAAGTGCGCTGGCGAAGGGGCTGGTCAACCGGGTAATCATGCAGACGCTGCCACCACGGGTTTTGCCGCGCCTTGATCTCGGTGAAGGTATCCCAGAGGATCTGCGCACCATCGTTGTCATCCCCATGCTGCTGCTCACGGCCGAAAGCGTATGCAAACAGCTTGACGCGCTCGAGGTGCTTTACCTTGCCAATCAAGACCCCAACCTGCATTTTGCCCTCTTAAGCGACTTCTCCGATGCGCCCGCCGCCACGATGCCCGACGATGACGCGCTACTGGCGGCAGCGGCGGCACGGGTTGAAGAACTCAACGCCTACTATGGCGCGGAGCGTTTCTTCTTCCTCCATCGGCGGCGCATCTGGAATGAGAAACAGTCCTGTTTCATGGGCTGGGAGCGCAAGCGCGGCAAACTGGAGGAGTTTAACCATCTCTTGCGGGGCGCTCAGGATACCACATTCGATGTGCAGATCGGCACGCTGCCGCTGCTGCGCCAGATCCGCTATGTGATTACCCTCGATGCCGACACGCAGTTGCCCCGCGACGCGGCCCAGGCATTGATCGGCACCCTGGCCCATCCGCTCAACCAGGCCACGGTTGACCCCGACAGCCGCATTGTCGTTGAGGGATACGGCATTTTACAGCCGCGCGTGGGTATCGATCTGCCGAGTGCCCACCAGAGCCGCTTTGCCCGCATCTTCGCCGGAAATGTCGGAATTGACCCCTACACCACCGCTGTCTCGGATGTTTACATGGATCTGTTTGCCGAGGGGATTTATGCCGGGAAGGGGATTTATGATCCCGATGTGCTGCTGCAGGTACTGGCAAACCGCTTCCCAGACAACACCCTGCTCAGTCATGATCTGATCGAGGGAAACTATGCCCGCGCCGGGTTGCTCTCGGATGTGGAACTGCTCGATAGTTACCCGCGCAGCTATGCGGCCTATGCTGCCCGCCAGCATCGCTGGGTGCGGGGCGACTGGCAGATCATGGGCCGGCTGTGGCCCTGGGTGCCGCACGCCAATGGTGGATACGCCCGCAACCAGTTGTCCCTGATTGCCCGCTACAAGATCTTCGATAATCTGCGCCGCAGCCTGGTGCCCGCCGCCACAACCACATTTCTCGGCATAAGCTGGCTCCAGTTGCGGGGGCGGCCGCTGGTCTGGAGCGCGCTGGCCCTGGGACACCTGGCACTGCCGCCACTGTTTGATCTGCTAACGCTGCTGAGTAGCCTGCTGCACGGAAAAGTGCGCCGCACCACCCTGGGGCCGCAGATCCGGGCACTCCGCCAGAGTCTGCTGCACACGACGCTGAATCTCGCCCTTATGCCGGACCAGGCTTCGCTCAACCTGGATGCCATCGGGCGCACCCTGGCGCGGGTGCTGCTCACCCGGCGCAACCTGCTGGAGTGGGAAACGGCGGCCCAGAGCCAGAGTCGCCTGCAGCACTCCTACGCGCATCTGCTCCGGCGTACCTCGCCCCTGGCGATCCTGGCCGCACTGCTGGCCCGCTCCGGCCTGCCGCGACTGCGGGCCGAGTGGCCGGCGATTGCGCCGATCCTGGCCGATTGGCTGGCGGCTCCTTTTATTGTCAACTGGCTGGATCAGCCCCTGGAGCGCCCCCAACGACCCATCAAACCCGCAGATAGCGAGCTACTGCGCCGCATCGCGCGGGCAACCTGGGCCTACTTCGAGCAGTTTGTCACCGAGGAGGGCAACTATCTCGCGCCCGACAACTACCAGGAGACACCCCGGCCGGTGATTGCCTACCGCACCTCGCCGACGAATATTGGCCTGCAGTTGCAGGCAGATCTCGCCGCCCGCGATTTTGGCTATATCGGCATGCTGGATCTGACTGAGCGTACCGAGCATGTGTTTGCCACGCTGGAGCGGATGGACCACTACCGGGGGCACCTGCTGAACTGGTACGATACGCAAACGCTCGAGCCCCTGCCACCCGCCTATGTCTCCACGGTGGATAGCGGCAACCTGGCCGGCAGCCTGCTCTGCCTGCGCCAGGGATATAGCACCCTGCGCGATGAGCCGATTATCGGGCCACAGGTCTGCGCCGGACTGCGCGATACGCTGGATTTGATTAAGGAACATCTACCGGCGGAGGAGATCGCCACAGCGCAGGCCGTTATGAACCTGACGCGCATGCTGGACGAACCGCCGCAGACGGTGGGCGTGTACCGCCGGTTGCTGCACCAGCTTGAGCAGTGGACCAGCACAACCGAGATAGCGGAACCGGCCGCCGCCTGGGTTGCCGGGCTGCGTCGGCAGGTCCACAGCCTGCTGAAGGATCTTGATGCGCTGCTCCCCGACCTGCGCTTCCAGGATGGGGATATCCCTGACGACAATGGCGTTGCGCTGTTTGATCCGGCCCTGACCAGGTATTACCGCTGGGAGGACGAGTCACCACCGACCTTGATGCACCTGCGGCAACGCCTTGGCGACGCCCTGAGCATGCTCGACCCGCAGCAGACGCCACAGCCGTTGTACAGCCAACTGGAGTGTTTGCATGGACATGTGCAACATCTACTGGACCGCCAGACCGCGCTGATCAATATGGCGGCGGCGGCGGTACAGGCGATGGATTTCACCATCCTGTTTGATGACAAGCGCCATATTTTCTCGATTGGCTACAGCGTGGCCGAGGGCCGCCGGGACAACTCCTACTATGATCTGCTGGCCTCCGAGTCGCGCCTGGCAAGTTTCCTGGCGATTGCCAAAGGCGATGTACCGCAGGAGCACTGGTTCTACCTGGGACGCTCGTTTCTCCCCGTCGACTCCCGTAGCGTTCTGGCCTCCTGGAGCGGGACGATGTTTGAGTACCTGATGCCCTTGCTGGTGATGCGGAACTACCCGGAGACATTGCTGGCGGAAACCTATCGCGCCGCCGTCGTGCGACAGATGACCTATGGGCGGGAGCAGCGGGTACCCTGGGGCGTCTCCGAGTCGGCCTACAACCTGCGCGACATGAATATGAACTACCAGTACCGCGCCTTCGGCGTGCCGGGCCTGGGGCTTAAGAGTGGATTGGGGCGCGACCTGGTGATTGCGCCCTATGCCACGGTGCTGGCGCTGCCGGTGGAGCCACGCGCCGCTCTCGCCAACCTCAAAACATTGATCGCGGATGGTGTCTGGGGGGCGTATGGCCTCTATGAAGCGGTGGATTATACCGCTGAGCGGCTCCCGCCCGGCGAGCAGCGCGCCATCATCAACTCATTTATGGTCCATCATCAGGGCATGAGTCTGCTGGCTATCGACAACTATCTGCATGCCAACGTGATGCAGCAGCGCTTCCACGCCGAAGCCATGGTGCAGGCAACCGAACTGCTGCTCCAGGAGCGCGTTGCGCAGGTCACGCCCATGCGCCTGCCGGAAGAGACCCAGGCCGGTCGGGCCGCCTTTACACCCAGCGCACCAACTACACGCCGCTTTAACACGCCGACCACCCCCATCCCCTACGCCCACCTGCTCTCCAATGGCACTTACACGGTTATGGTGACAACTGCCGGTGCCGGCGCAAGTTTCTATAACGACATGGCGGTGACGCGCCGGCGTGCCGATACGACCCGCGATGACCGGGGCAGTTTTTACTACATCCGTGACACCCGCAGCGACCTGACCTGGGCGGCCGCCTATCAGCCGACGCGCCACGCAGCCCAGGATTACCAGGTGGTCTATGCGCCCGACAAGGCCGATTTTCACCAGAGTGTGGCGGGCATCGAAACCCGTATGGAGATAACCGTTTCGCCCGAAGACAATGCCGAGGTGCGCCGGATCTCGCTAACCAACACCACGGCGGCACCGCGCGAACTGGAAGTCACCAGCTTTGCCGAGGTGGTGCTGGCTCCCCCCGCGGCCGACGAAGCGCATCCCGCCTTTGGCAATCTCTTTGTCGAAACCGAGTTCCTGCCGGAGCAGAACGCGCTGCTGGCTTCGCGCCGGCCCCGGGTCGCCACCGCTGCCCGCACCTGGGCCGTGCATGTGATGGCCGTACGCGGTCACACCAGTGGCGGCCTCCAGTATGAGACTGACCGGAGCAAATTTATCGGGCGCGGCGGCAGCGTGCATGCGCCGCACGGCCTCCACGCGCCACTGACGCAAACTGCCGGCGCGGTGCTTGACCCGAGCTTTAGCCTGCGGCGGCGCGTGCGGATTGTGCCCGGCGGCACCGTCCAGGTCACGTTCACGACCGCGGTTGCTGAAACCCGCGAGCAGGCACAGACACTTGCCACGCGCTATCATGATTATGGCGCAGTCGGGCGCGCATTTGAACTGGCCTGGACCCAGAGCCAGGTCGAACTGCGCTACCTCGAGATCACCGCCGATGATGCACTCCGCTTCCAGCGCCTGGCAACTTTTGCGCTCTACCCCGACCCGCGTGTCCGCGCTCGTCCGGATACGCTGCGGCGCAACCGCCTGGGGCAACCCGGTCTCTGGAGCTATGGCATCTCGGGCGACTACCCGATCATTCTGGTGCGGATCAAGTCAGGTGAAGATCTGCCGCTGGTGCGGGAGTTGCTGCAGGCACACCACTACTGGCGGCTGAAGCGCACGCTGATCGACCTGGTGATTCTCAACGAGGATGCCTCGGGCTACACCCAGGGCTTGCAGGACCAGGTGCTGGGGCTGATCCGCAATGACCGTGCCGGTGCCTGGCTTAACCAGCGCGGCGGTATCTTTGTGGTACGCTCCGATCAGATGAACGAGGCCGAGCAGGTGCTGCTACTGACCGTGGCCCGCATGGTCTTGACGGGACGGCGCGGCGATCTGGCAGGACAACTGCGGCGCATTCTGGCCGAAGACCGCCAGACAGTGCCCGGTAAACGCACAACGCCCGCCATTCAGCAGCGGCCGCCCGACGTGCAACCGGCAACTGCCCTCCCACCCGAGGAGTTGCAACAGCACAACGGCTATGGCGGCTTCACCCGGGATGGACGCGAGTTTGTGATCGATCTGCAGCCGGGACGACCCACGCCCGCTCCCTGGAGCAATGTGGTTGCCAACGAGAACTTCGGCTTTATCGTCTCCGAGCGCGGCAGTGGTTACACCTGGTCACAGAACAGCCGCGAGAACCGGCTAACACCCTGGTCAAACGACCCGGTAGAAGACCCGGCGGGCGAGGCGCTCTACCTGCGCGACGAAACAACCGGGACCGTATGGTCGCCACTGCCCCAACCGGCCGGGGCCGGGGCCTTCCGGGTGCGCCACGGATCGGGCTACTCCACCTTCGAGCAGTGGCGTGATGATCTCTTCAGCCGGTTAACCATGTTTGTGCCGCCGGCCGACTCGGTCAAGATCTACCGATTGCACCTGCATAACCGCACCGGGGAACCCCGCCGGCTCTCGGTCACGTTTTATGTCGAGTGGGTGCTGGGCGTCTTCCGCGAACAGATGGCCCCCTACATCATCACCGAGGAGGATCCCCGCACCGGCGCACTGCTGGCGCGCAACCCCTACAACAGCGAGTTTGGCGAGCGGGTTGCCTTTATCGCCGGCAATCTGCCGATTGCGAGTACCACCGGGGATCGAACAACCTTTATCGGGCGCAACGGCGACCTGAGCTATCCCACCGCCATGCAGCGGCCCAAACTGTCCGGGCGGATCGGCGCGGGATTCGATCCCTGTGGCGCACTGCGTAGCAGCATCGACCTGGCTCCGGGCGAAGCGCGTGAGGTTATCTTCCTGCTGGGGCAGGGCGCGGACAGTGACGCGGCCCGGCAGTTAATCGAGCACTACCGTGATCCCCAGGCCGTTGCCGCCGCCTACAACCAGGTTGTCGCGGGATGGCAGGCGACACTGCAACAGATCCAGGTACAGACGCCACAGCCACAGATCGATCTGCTGCTGAACGGCTGGCTGCTCTACCAGACCTTAAGCTGCCGCATCTGGGCGCGCTCGGCCTTCTACCAGTCCGGGGGCGCGTATGGCTTCCGCGACCAGCTTCAGGATGTGATGGCGCTGGTTAATGCCGCCCCGGAGGTTGCCCGCGCGCAGATCCTGCGTGCGGCCGCGCGGCAGTTTCTCGAGGGGGATGTGCAGCACTGGTGGCATCCTCCCACCGGGCGCGGCATTCGCACCAACTTCTCCGATGACTATCTCTGGCTGCCCTTTGTGACCAGTTTTTATGTCACCACCACAGGCGATACCGGGGTGCTGGACGAGGAATTACCTTTCCTGGAGGGCCGCCCGTTGCAACCGGAGGAAGCCGAGTACTACGATCTGCCGCTGGTTTCGGATGAGCAGGACAGTCTCTACGGCCATTGCATCCAGGCTATCGAATATGGCTTGCAGCGGATGGGACCGCATGGGTTGCCGCTGATGGGAGCGGGCGACTGGAATGATGGGATGAACATGGTGGGGCACGCCGGGCGCGGCGAGAGTATCTGGATGGGCTGGTTCCTCGCCATCAACCTGGAGCGGATGGCCGACCTGGCCGAAGGGCAGGAAGATCTTGAGCGCGCCGAACGCTACCAAGCCGAGGCTGCGCGCCTGGTTGCGGCGGTTGAGCGCCATGCCTGGAATGGTGACTGGTACCTGCGTGCCTTCTTCGACGATGGCACGCCGCTGGGGGCCGCCCAGAACGAGGAGTGCCGCATCGACGCCCTGCCCCAATCCTGGGCGGTGATATCCGGGGCCGCCAATCCGGAACGCATGCGCACAGCAATGAACGCGGTGAATACGCACCTGATTGACCGGGAAGTGGGGCTGATCAAGCTCTTTACGCCACCCTTTGACCAGACACCGCTCAATCCGGGCTATATCAAAGGCTATCTGCCGGGGGTGCGCGAAAATGGTGGGCAGTATACCCACGCCGCTATCTGGACGATCTGGGCCTATGCGCTACTGGGTGAAGGTGCGCAGGTCGGGGAGCTTTTTAACCTGATCAATCCGATCCGCCATGCAATCGCCGACGTTGAGCGCTACAAGGTTGAGCCCTACACCATTGCCGCCGATGTCTATGCCGTGCCACCCCACACCGGGCGCGGCGGCTGGACCTGGTATACCGGCTCATCCGGCTGGCTCTATCGCCTGGGCATTGAGATGCTGCTGGGCATCCGGCGCGCGGGCGACTGGCTGACGGTTACGCCATGCATTCCGCCGGACTGGAAGCAGTTCTCCTTCAGTTTCCGCCATGGCGCGGGCAGCTACTGCATCACGGTTGAGAACCCACAGGGCGCAACCGGCGGCGTCTCTCGGATCGAGATCGACGGCGAACCCGTCCCGGACGGGCGCATCCCCTTGCAGCGGAATGCCGGCAGTCACACTGTGCGGGTGGTCCTTGGCCCAATACCTTTCACATAAGACGACGTACACGGTCACTCTCCTGGAAGGAGATATCGCCTCCGGCAGGGCGGAAGAAACCAGATCTTTTTCACGAAATTCCGGCTCTTCGAGCCGGAATTTCGTGAAAA
>DAOTUI010000252.1:0-23094 GCA_034437035.1 Chloroflexaceae bacterium | reverse complement strand
CGTAATGTGTAAAACATTTCTGCAATTTTCATCGCCATGTGGGGCGAGATGCTTCCCAAGTGGCCGTTTTTGACCGGCTAATGGGGAAATTTTACGAACTCGTTCCGAAAATAAGCGAACGGTGAGTATATGGTTGCAGTTTGGAAGTCAGATTGGTATCAGGGCATGTAGCAGTCCTGATTGAGTTGTACCCCCTGGTTTTGCTTAAACCCTTCCTAATCCTACAACGAGATTTCTTTCTCACCGCAGAGACGCAGCGGGCGCAGAGATAACCAGAACCGGATGGACGGTTCAGCTTGTTCTGTGGCTTTGGCGCACATAGTTGCAGGAAATCCTCGTTGTAGTACTAATCCCATGCAGGACATTGGGCAATTTACAACCAATTTAGGACTGCTATGATTACGGAGTGTGGCAGGCGCATCGGCACGCGGAACGGAGGACGAAGAACGAAGTGGCGGTCGGCGCGGTGCAAATGTACGTTGAGAAGAATAGCGCATAATACCTGTACAAACGGCGTATCAAACCAGGTGCTACGCCTCAGTCGCCCTTCCCTCGCACGTGTAGACGGTTTCGCCGGATCGCATTGGAATGCGGTTGGTGGGACCGGCAGCGGTTGCCGCTCCAGTGCAGTATTTTCCGCATTGGGACGGACTGCGGACGCGCAGAAGCGCGTCCCTACCACAAACAGCCTGCACCTGAGGGGCCGGGGGATGCGTGTGAGTGGCCCCGGGACGGCGTGTGATAAATGGCGAGGCACTATCAGCCGCCACTGGAAGGCCCCATGCGCATCCATTTGTGAACTATTTGTTAAAAAAATATCGGTGATCACACGGAGGCGCGGAGCTATTGAGCATCCACGCCTCTCGTGCTGAGTATCACAACCACGACTTACGCGGTTCCTGACTCGACAGGGAATTTCGCCTCCGGCAGGGTGGAAGAAACCATTTTTGTAAAAAAATAGAAATGTACCATGCTGCCGCAGGCGAATCGGGCTTTTGGGTTGGTCAACCAATTGAAATAAGGCTGCACCGCGTAAGTCCTGACAACAAACTATAAAATTAGTGCGTCTGCTAACTGTTAACCCATACCCGTTAACCCATACCCCATACCCGTTAACCCATACCCCCTACGCGGCCAGCGGCACCGCTGCCGGTTCGCCCTGAGCAGCATTCAGCGCCGACCAGCGCTCGACCAGTTGGTCGCTACGCCCGCGCAGCCACTCCGACAACCAGCGTCCCTGGCCCATCACATCCAGGTGATACTCAACCGAGCCCTCCAGGGTTGAAGCAACCCGGCCCAGTTCACCCTGCAACCAGATCAGCTCGATCAGCTTCGGCAGCGTGGCGATCTCCTGCGCGCTCAAGGGCGAAACGGCAACATAAGCCGCCATCAATTGGTTCGCGCGTTGCTCGTCAAGCGGTCCCCGGAAAACACCCCACATCATCTGGTCGGCATAGCCGGCATCGGTCGCAAAGCTGACCAGCGCATCGGCCAGGTCAACAATGCGCGCATCCCATGTGACCTGATCATAGTCGAGCAGGGCCGCGACCTCGTTCCCCTGGAAGCGCAGGTTGCCGCTGTGCATATCGCCATGGATCAGGCAGTGGGGCAGATAGCCGTACACATCTTCCCGCAATGCCGTGCGCAGTTGCGATGCGCGGGCATCGTACCAGGCCAGCGACGGCCACAGGTCGCCCATCACATCGCACTCCATCAGCCGTTCGGTCATGCCGAGGATGCCATGCGGATTGTAGCGCGGCGTGGTGTCCCGTGGCGGCGCAGCAAAGCCCTGGACCAGGTTATGGTAGTGGGCCAGCGTTGTGCCGACACTCGTCAACTGCTGGGGTTGCTCAGCATTAAAATCCTTCCCCGCGATAAAGAGTTGCACTTCGTAGCGCTGATTATCCAGGTGCAGCAACGTCTCGCCGGCGCAGGTCGGGATCAGCCCCGGTACAGGAAAGTTGTGCTCATACAGATGGGCAATCAGTGCGTGGCGTTGCTGATGGGCGCGCTCGTTGAGGTGCTGACAGTTGCGTCGGACAACAAAGCGGCCATAGCTGGTCTGAATGAAAGCGGTTTCGTTTACGTTGCCCTCGGCAGCCGGAGTTACTTGCTGCAGGTCGCCCAGATCATAGTGGGCCAGTACACGTTCAATATGCGATGTAGTCAACATGATTCTATCCAATACAAATAATCAGGTCACCAGGTAACTCCCTTTTGTGGCTCATACGGCAAATCCCCACACGTCGCCAGTATACCGGAAACCCTGCAAAAGTGTATAGGCCATTTGGGGTAGTTGAGTATAGGCCATGGGACGAGAGTTTATACTGGTCAGAACGAGTAGTATAGATTTAGTAAACGGAATAGTTGCACGTCGTACTATATTGTTTTGTATCAAATATATACAGATCACCCGTATATGATAGAAATTCAAACAAAATGCCGGTATCGGTACTGTCCAGACGATAGTACCTGGTTGTTTTAATGCTTTTGTAACCCGACGGTTACTCGCACAAGTATAATATTGTCGGCAACTCAAGGCTGGACGCTGGTTTATCGTCCGCTACCCCACTGCTCCAGCGGGATTTGCCGTTTCGCCCCGTGCCCGGCTTTGCCCCGTCACCCGGCCGATGATTTGACATCACCCCGCACGTCTGTTAGACTACCCGTGGCACCAACGAACGGCAGACACACTGGTTGAACCCTGCCAGGGCCGGAAGGCAGCAACAGTGGCCGGTCGTGCTGGGTGTTTGTGGTGCCATTTCTTTTTTATGAAATGAAGAACGAGTATGCCGTGCGCAAGCGGCATACTCGTTTTGTTTTGTCGGAGTTTTATCACTTCTGCAAAAGGCGTTTCCTGTACTAGGATGGGATATAGACGCGTAGAAGCGTGTCCCTACTGCAAAAATCACCTTTGATGATACGACACATGCGGTGAGTGTTCCACCCGGTCATTGGGTCACGTTAGCGACGCGCTTCGCCTCCGATAGCAGTCTCCGTACTTACCGCCCCGGCACATACAGGATCTGCTGCGTTCGCCCCGGTGCCGTGTCGTTCGTTACTGCTACCGTGCCCAGTTCCTCGGTGGTAAACTCGCCTGGCGTGCCGAGCGCTACATTAGTGACGGTCAGGCTGTCAGCGTTGCGGGTCAGGAGCAGCAGCGTCTCGTCGTTGCGCCACATCGCATCCTGGAAACTGCCGCCGATCTCCTCCAGCGCCCACTCGGCGGCGACGTTGGCCGTGGCAACGCGCAGGATCTCGAAGGGCGCGTCCGGTTCGGGGTTGGTTGTGCGGGCGTAGAAGACCTGCATCCCGTCGGGGGAGATGCGGATCGGCCCGAAGTTGGTCTGCCTCTGCGCAACCAGCGTGGCGGTTGTGCCCGTGGTCGTATCCAGATGGATCAGCTCCTGCTCCGCCAGGCCGGGGCCGAGCATGAATGATCCCGTCACCAGCGCGAACTGCTGCCCAGCGGGGGAGACGCTCACAAAGAGGTGCCCCTGGTCACGGATGGTCTCCACGGTGCCGCCAAGCGGGTCCAGTCGCAGCAGGGCCGCCGGGGGCGCGTCGGTCTGCCAGCGCAGTTGCTGCCCGATGATTCCGGTCGGGGTCCAGGCCACCGGGCCAAAGAGTTCCGTATTTGCGCCGGTTTGCCGCACCTCCGGCGTACCATCCGGCAGATCGCGCGTCTGCAGTTCCCACGCTTGTTGACTGATCGCTGCATAGACCAGCGTCTGACCGTCGGGCGCGAAGTGCGGACGAAAGATCGAGATCTCTTCCGCCTCTCCCACCGTCTGCATGTCGCCACTGCTCAGGTCGAGCAGGGTGGCCTGGGTGGTGTTCTCCTGGTAGAGGATGTAGCTGCCATCCGGGGCGGCTGCGGCGGTGTTGAGGGTGACATCCTCTCCGGTCTGCCCCAGCGTGATCGCCTGGTCGGGTGTGTCCAGGGGCACGACCTGATCTCCGCTACGCACCCAGATCTGATCAGTCGGGAGCAGTGTGTCCGGTGCGGAAACCGGCGTTTCCATCTCCAGCGTGGGCGTGGGCACTTCTCCCGCAGGCGTAGGCGTCTGATTGATATCGGTGGGCAGACTAATTGGTGTGGGGGTGGGCTCTTCGGGCGTGAATGTGTTGCACCCGGCGATGGCAATTGCCGGCAGCAGCAGGCCGATGAGCCGGCAGCTTCGGTGCCACCCCGGTAGGGTATGCTTCCTTCTCGGCATCTTTTCTCCTCGTTTTTTCTATTTTGAACCTGATTTTTAGCCACAGAGAGCACGGAGTTTGACTCAAACCTGATTTTTAGCCACAGAGAACACAGAGAGCACAGAGATTTGCATGTGATAGATTTCCCCCTCTGCGTGCTCTGCGTCTCTGCGGTGAAAGAAAATCATATTGTCGTACTATGCCAATAATTATCGACTACGTCTTACGCCGGTATCGCTGCAAGCTCCGCTTCGTACCGCCGGTTGACTGCGTCCCAGTCGATCACATTCCACCAGGCATTAATATACTCCCCACGCTGATTCTTGTACTTCAAATAGTAGGCATGCTCCCAGACATCAACGCCCAGCAGTGGCGTCTGGCCCTGCATGTAGGGGCTGTCCTGGTTGGCGGTTGTGGCGATTTGCAGATTGCCCCCATCCAGGACCAGCCAGCCCCAGCCGCTGCCAAAGACGCTTGATCCTGCTTCGGTCAACTGTGACTTGAAGGTGGCGAAGTCGCCAAAGGTGCGGTTAAGCGCATCCGCCAGCGCGCCGGTTGGTTCGCCGCCGCCATTCGGACTCATCGTCAGCCAGTAGAGCGTATGGTTGATATGCCCGCCCCCATTGCGGCGTACCGTTGTGCGGATATTCTCCGGCAGTTCGTCCAGGTGGGCCAGCATGTAGGGCAGGGTCAGGCTCTGCTCGCGCCACTCCGGGAAGGTTTCCAGCGCGGAGTTGAGCCGGTTGACATACCCGGCATGGTGCCGGTTGTGATGGATCTGCATGGTCTGCTCATCAATATGCGGCTCCAGTGCGTTGAAGGCGTAGGGCAGGTTGGGCAGCATATACTCGCCCAGGACATCCTGCGCCTGGGTCAACTGAGTGACATCGGCAAGGGTAGGATCGACGGTGGCGGTCGGAACCTGACTGACGGGTCGGCTGGAACTGCAAGCGGCCAGCAGCCCGGCCGTCGTACCAAGACCGAGCGTTCCCAGGAACCGGCGGCGGCTGATTTTGGTCTGTAGCATAAGCAAACTCCTCCTCGTTACGGGCAGCAGCATGGCTGCCGCACTCCAAATGCACTTCAATTATGGTGAACACCTACAGCGGCGGAACTATTATCGCACACAGCGTCAAGCCTCCGGTAGTGCCGTCCGGGTGGGGCGGGTCGCGGGGGAGCAATGTCCCGGTTCATACCCGGTTGCCGGCAAACCAGCAATGCGCTGTAACGGGTTCAGTTGGCGCAGGAGCGGCACGTTCCCGTCCAATATCGCTGTGTTCTCTATGTTCTCTGTGGCTATGACAACAAATCAGGATCAGGTTGCACAAAACGTGCCAGGCAGCACTCCCGGCAGCGGAGGCAGAACAGCACTGCGGAAGACCTGTGCTACAATAGCCGCCATATCTCCACGAGGACCATACTGGTCTACCTGGGGGTGCCGGCCGTTTGCCTGCACTCGTGCGCGCTGATCCGGTCACGCGCGGATTGCCCATGCCCGCATGCGCGCAGGTAGGCGGGATTATCGTAAGTTGTATCAAAGGAGGAAACGTATGACCTATCGGTTCAGATGGATGCTACTAATGCTACTAATGCTGCCGGCGCTGCTGGTGGCCGCATGTGGTACGGGCGCGCCCGCCGAGGTGGCTGGAACTACTGAGGCTGAAATCGACGAAGCTGCAGAAACTATCGAAACCGGAGTCGGTACGGCGGAACCGCTGGCTGAAACGGCTGAGGTGGAGATCGAGGAAGGTATGGCGACGGCTGAGGCCATGGGCGAGGATGTGGCCGGCACGGCGGAACCGCTGGCCGAAACCGCCGAGGCCGAGATCGACGAGAGTGTGGCGACGGCTGAGGCCATGGGCGGGGATCTGGCCGGCACAGCGGAACCGCTGGCCGAAACCGCCGAGGCTGAGGTTGATGAAGGCATGGCGACGGCTGAGAGTGTGATTGAAACGACCGTGCCCGAAGCGGATGTCGCCATTGGCGATATCGGCGAGCCGGTGGCCGATCTGGGTGGCCGCACGCTGATCATCGGCAGCGACACCGCCTACCCGCCGATGGAGTTTATCAACGATGAGCGGGAGATTGTCGGCTTTGATGTGGATATGATGAACGCCATCGCGGAGCTGGTCAATGCCGAAGTGCAGTTTGAGACCGCTAACTTTGATGCCATCTTTGCCGCGCTGGCCGGAGGCGAGTACGACCTGGTTGTGTCGGCGGTTTCGGTGACGGAGGCGCGCGACGAGATTATCGACTTCTCCGCGCCCTACCTGAGCGTCGGGCAGGTGCTGGCGGTGCAGGCGGAGAATACCGCGATCACCAGCGTTGATGATCTGTCCGAGGGAGTGATCGTCGGTGTCCAGCGCGGCACCACCGGCGAGCAGGCCGCGCTGGACGCGGGCATCCCCGATAGCGACATCCGCCGCTATGATACGATTGACCTGGCCTTCCAGGATCTGGCGACCGGAGCCGTTGATGCGGTGATCGCCGACGGCCCGCCAACTGCTCAGTACACCGAGGAACTTCCCGGCCTGAAGGCAGTCGGTGGCCCCTTCACCACCGAGGACTATGCGATTGCGCTGCAGGAGGGCGACGCTGAGTTGCAGGAGGCAGTCAATGCTGCGCTCAGTCAGTTGAAGGAGAATGGCGTTCTGCAGGAACTGATGGAGAAGTGGAACCTGCAGGATGTGGCAACCGTGCCATAGTCGGCCTGTGGGGACGTACTGTTGCATGCGGATCGGGGCGGCTATACCGCCGCCCCATTGTCCTATTTCAATCCTCCCAACGTCTTATTTTACACGAGTTACGCGGTGGGAGTCTGGACCACGAATAACATGACATGAGCGAACACCGCGAAACGACCAGTGCTGCCATGGATCAGGCGATCCCCCATCTGGCGGAGGATATCGCCTCCGGTATGGCGGAAAGTTCCATGCTTTTTCACAAAGATTCTGCACACGGTGCAACGTTTTTATGAAAAAAGATCAAAAAGTACCATGTTGCCGCAGGCGATTCTGGCTTGCGCCGGGTCAAACGTCCGGTTTGAACGAGCAATCGCGTAACTCGTGATTTTAACTGATCGTTATCATGCTATCCACATGCTATCCCGCTTCCCGCCGCGACGGGATAGCGCCAGACTATGCAGGAGTATCATGGCGAGTGAAAGCGAAAGACAGGGCGGTGGTCGGCTCACCCATGGCGTCGGTCTGTCCCTCAGCAGGATGCCCTACTGGTTTATTATTATTCTCATCTTCTTTCTGGTGATATTTTATACCATATTTAGCTCAGAAGACTACCGCGATACGCTGAGTTTTATTGCCGAAGGTCTGGTATTTACCATCCTGATCACCGTTATCGGCTATGCGATTGCCCTGGTCGTCGGCCTGGTGATCGGGCTGGGCCGGGTGTCGCGCAATCCGGTGATCTACACGCTGGCGACGCTGTATGTTGAGGTGTTTCGCGGCGTACCGATGCTGGTGATTATCTACTATGCCCGGTTTGTAATTGTGCCCTGGGTTGCCACCGATCTGCTCAACCAGCCGCAGATCTTGCGCAACGATCTGCTGATCGGCGCGATTCCGCTGGCGCTGGGCTATGCGGCCTACATGGCCGAGATCTACCGCGCCGGGATCGAGTCGGTCGAGCGCGGCCAGAACGAGGCGGCCCGCTCGCTGGGCATGAGCCATGTGCAGACGATGCGCTATATCGTTCTGCCGCAGGCCATCCGCCGGATTCTGCCGCCGATGGGGAATGAGTTTATTGCGATGCTCAAGGACTCGTCACTGCTCTCCGCAATTGGCGTGCCGGAGTTGACCTACTGGGGGCGCAACCGCATTGCCGCAACCTACAACACCTTCCTGGGCTGGAATACCGTCGCTTTTCTCTACCTGATTTTGAGTCTGATCCTGTCGCTGGGCGTGAAGTGGATCGAAAGGAGGAGCGGCAGTGGACACCACTGAGCCGACCGCAT
Organism: Chloroflexaceae bacterium; assembly: GCA_034437035.1. GTDB lineage: Bacteria > Chloroflexota > Chloroflexia > Chloroflexales > Chloroflexaceae > CAKZQX01. The sequence continues at coordinate 14,924 of DAOTUI010000252.1, read as the reverse complement.
CAGTTGAACCAGTTGAACCGATTGTTCACACGCTTGGTAAAACTATTATTCAGATGGAGGCGATTACCAAACGCTTTGGCGAACTGGTCGCGCTTGATAATGTCTCGCTAGATGTGCAGCGCGGCGAGGTGTTGATGATCATCGGGCCGAGCGGCTCCGGGAAGTCTACGCTGCTGCGCTGTATCAACTATATGGAGGTGCCCACCAGTGGCCGGATCACCGTTGATGGTATCGATATGAGCCGGCGGCGGGTCAATATCAACAAGGTGCGCGAAGAGGTCGGGATGGTCTTTCAGCGGTTTGAGTTGTTCCCGCATCTGACCGTACTGGAGAATGTCACCCTGGCCCAGCGGATCGTGCGCAAGCGCAATCCGGGCGATGCTGCCGCGGTCGCACATGACTTGCTGCATAAGGTCGGCATCCCGGAGAAGGCCAAAAACTACCCAAATCAACTCTCCGGCGGGCAGCAGCAGCGCGTCGCGATTGCCCGCGCACTGGCGATGCAGCCCAAAATTATGCTCTTCGATGAGCCCACCTCCGCGCTGGACCCGGAGATGATCAAAGAGGTGCTGGATGTAATGCTCGAACTGGCCCGTGAGGGCATGACGATGGTGGTAGTCTCGCACGAGATGGGCTTTGCGCGCGCCGCCGCCAACCGGGTGGTGTTTATGGATCAGGGGCGCATTGTCGAGATGGGCGAGCCGGATCAGGTGTTCGATCAGCCACAGCACGAGCGCACGCAACTCTTTCTGAGTAAAATTTTGCACTAAAAGGAATGAGTATTAGAAGTCATTTTCTGAACTCAAACGTAACTGTCTGGAGTAGGATCGAACTATCAAAAGCGTTGCGTGGTTGAAGCTACCATAGCTGTCCATAGATCTACGAACCAGTCGCATCTGCGAAAGGAGCCCCGAATGACCGCACAGACACGAGTTCTTGAAGTTGCTCAGCCCGTCCAGGACATGGTTACCCGGTACGTCAATGCGATGAATGAAGTTATGTCACTGAATCTTGATATGGCTTTCGACGTTATGTTGAAAAACTATACCTTTATGCGCAGCATGCGCAGTTCGACTGATGTGATGGTTGAGGATCTGCTCAAGGGTCAGCAGCGTTTTGTCACCGAAATGGTCCATGTAGCGCAGGACTACGCGGTGAAAATGCCGGATATGATGACGGTTCCCTCGATGAAGTAGCGAGAACTGAGAACTGAGAACTGAGAACTGAGAACCACATATCACGTCTGTTCTTTGTCCTTTGTCCTTTGTTCTTTCTATACTCACCCAAAACCGCCGGCGTAATCCGGCGGTTTTGCTTTGGAGTGGAGCAGCGAGAGAGAACAGAGAAGACAGGAATACAGAACAAAATCTCTCCGGCTCGGTGCCTCTGCGGTTAGAAGCTACCGATATACCCGACGCTGACGCGCTGGTGGAGACGCGTCGCCGCATCGCCGACCGCTGACGCGCTGGTGGAGACAAGAATCCGCTTGCGGTCGAGGTGGCGAAGCTCGCGCTCCGGCTCGTAACGATTGTCTCAGCCAGGTCGACCAGGCGCTACGTGCGCCGCGCCCAGGTCGGCCTTGGCGAATTCGTAGACGGCCCATCCCTGCCACCTTCCGCGATGTGGGTGACGCTGAGTGTAATGGGAAAGGGCGAAGTCCAGCCTCGATACAGCATGTGATGAACACTCAGGCAGACATATCAGGCTCCAGCACGCTGCAACTTCGGCTCTAGATTTTCCCACACCTGCTGAATAGCTTCATCGTTCCCTTTCAACTCAAGGTGAACCTGCCCAACACTCAGGGACTCGATCTCGTAGTCTTCTTCTTGTGTCAGGCGTGCGCGCCACCCATCTCCCTGAACTTCACCAGAATGATTGCGTTCGCCACCCAGTTCAGTCAAATACTGCTCCAGCAACCAGAGTGGTACAGCGCGAATCCTTTGTTCAATACTAGCCATAACTTGTTGCTCCTCATTGTGCTTGAACCATCATGACAACCATGCGCCAGGCTTTTTGCGCTTGTGGGGATAAAAATATGTGTCAGATGGCAGTGATGAGCCTGACACTCCTCCTGTTACGACATGAACGTAATACAAACGAAGGTGTACCTACGAGTATAGCATTATGAAAAGCACTATGCAAGTGTGACGATGGTACCCACCGTTATGTTATCTTGACAAAACGGTGGATAAGACGTACAATCGGGCTCTACGGAGGTAAAATGTCCGATCTTCTCGAACCATGCATCAACTTATGGATCGAACGCGAAGGCCAGGTGGTTATGAGTCTCTGGCGTGTCGCGCTTCTGGAGGCTGTTTCCCAGACAGGCTCGATTTCTAGAGCTGCCGAGAAGATGCAAATTCCCTATCGTGCAGCATGGAAGAAGATTAAAGAGATGGAACACGGCCTGAATGTGCGACTCGTCGAGACGCGCATCGGTGGTTCCGATGGGGGCGGGGCTCAGCTTACTCCTACTGCACAGGAGTATGTCCAGCGATTTCGCCGCTTCAGCCGAAGCCTGGAAGTACAACTACAACAACAGTTTGATGAAGCCTTTCAGTCGCAGTGCTAGCACTACACCGAGGGTTTGAAACCCCTTCCAAATAGCAACGGAAACCCGTGGTTCACCACGGGACGAGCACGCGTCATGGTGCATAATCTGTCACAATCCAATCCATATCAACGCTCCACGCCTTCTGTCGTTTGCAATGAGCGGCAGTTGCCACCGCACTGCGCCGTTGCACAGAGCGTAGCAGCGCCAGGGCCTCGTCTGCAGCGAACGACCGCCGCGGCAGCTCTGCTGCCGGCAGCAGGCGCACCTGGGGTACCGTCAGCGCAGGTGTATTTTTTTCCACCGTACCTGCATGCGTACCAGAAAGCAGTGCGCCAGGATCACCAGCGTCATATGGTGGTGCCATCCACGCCAGGAGCGCACTTCATTATCACCCATCCCCAGCCGTTGCTTGCCCGTTTCAAAGAGGATTATAATACCATAGAGAACTCTCGCTGTAGTACTGGATTCTGGTGCGAAAGTCTCGTTTGTACCCAAAAGATTGGTTCCTGAAGTGCTTTAATGGTTGCTAAAGGTTCATTGATGCCGTGAGATCCGGGGTTGGTACCAGAATCCGGGACTATGCGCTCTTTTTTTGCCCTTCGTTATGTTGGAACGACATAGCGGTGTACTGGAAGTGGAGGTGTAGGAATGCGTGTTCAGCCAGAGTTCTTGCGAATGGTTTGCATGCTGCTGCTCCTGCTGGTTATTGTCGGGTGTGGCGGTACAGCTACCACTGAGGCTCCGCCCGGAGCGGCGGAACCGACATCTGCGGAGGTTTCCGAGAGTAGTGCAGAGTCGTCTACCTTACGTCTGGCTACCACCACCAGCACTGCCGACTCCGGACTCCTGGATGCTATTATTCCTGCATTCGAGGAGGAGTACAATGCCACAGTTGATGTGGTAGCGGTTGGTACGGGGCAGGCATTGGAGATGGGTGAAAATGGCGACGCCGACGTTATTCTCGTGCATGCGCGCGCCCATGAAGATGCTTTTGTTGCGGAGGGCTTTGGCATCAATCGGCGTGATGTCATGTACAACGATTTTGTTGTCGTTGGCCCGGAATCCGATCCGGCAGACATTGCAGGTACACCCCTGGCAGCCGACGCATTTGCAACGATTGCCGAAGCCGCGGCTACTTTTGCCTCACGCGGCGACGACAGTGGTACGCACACGAAAGAAATGATTATCTGGGAGCAGGCAGGCATAGAACCGGCAGGTGACTGGTATAACTCCCTCGGGCAAGGAATGGGGCCTACATTGATCGCGGCCAATGAACTGCAAGCCTATACACTCACTGACCGGGGCACCTACCTCTCGATGAGCCAGGAATTGCCCGAGCTTGAAGTCATGGTAGGCGGCGACTCGATTGAGGATAATGCCGACCCACTCCTCCTCAATCCGTATGGTGTAATTCCCATCAACCCCGAGTTACACCCGGAAGTCAATGCCGAACTGTCCGAGCAATTTGCCGAATGGCTGACCAATGAGGAAGTACAAGACAGGATCGGCGAATTTGGTCGCGATACGTTCGGGCAACCGCTGTTTTTCCCAGGTGTCGCACCAGAGGCAACGGCAGATGAATAGGGACGCGGCGCGCTAGCAGCAGCAAGGGAACCCGGTGCTATGGAAGATATTTTTCAAGGTTTCTTGCAAGCCATCCAACTTATTCTTAGTGGCGATAGCGAAACCTGGAATATCGTCCTGCGCTCGTTGTATGTCACGGGTGTTGCACTGTTTTTTAGCACCATCGTCGGCATTCCGCTAGGAGCCTGGCTTGGGTTATGCGCTTTCCCGGGCAAGCGGCTGGTGATGGTGCTTATCTATACCGGTATGGGGTTTCCCCCCGTCGTGATCGGCCTGTTTGTCTATCTGCTGCTATCGCGTTCCGGGCCCCTTGGCGGGCTGGGATGGCTCTTTACACCACCGGCAATGATCCTGGCACAAACGATTATCAGTTTTCCTCTTGTAGCCGGCTTCACGATGGCCGCCATTCTGAGCGTTGATCCGCACCTGCGAACGCAGCTTATATCGCTGGGGGCCACACCGACCCAGGCAACGCTGGCACTGCTCTGGGAGGCGCGCATTGGTGTGGTGGTTTCGCTGATTGCCGGGTTTGGTAGTATCATTTCGGAAGTGGGCGCGGTCATGCTGGTAGGTGGCAATATTGAGGGCAAAACCCGCGTTTTGACCACGGCTATTGTGCTCGAAACACGCCGAGGCGTATTTGATCTTGCCATTGCGCTGGCACTCATCCTGCTCGCTATTATGTTTCTCATCAACGTGATGATGCTCCGATTGCAGGGCAAGATGAATTAAGGGGCAGGAGTGCATACGCAATGACCACAGATCCGCAGGCAGCACCCGGCAGAATACAGGCGCTTCAAGAGCGTTCGCCGCCGGAGGAGCGCGCCCACCTGAACGATGCTGTCCCATTGCCGTTGTCTGCAACGGGGCAACTCGCTTACTTACTGGAGCACATACGCCATTGCTACGGCAACCGTACAGTGCTGGACATTCCGCACCTGACTGTGCAGCGCGGCGAAATCCTGGCGCTCGTTGGGCCATCGGGAGCCGGCAAAAGCACGCTCTTGCGGCTGCTCAACTATCTGGAACGGCCAACGCAGGGGCGCATCTGGTTTCAATCGAAGCTCATAGACAACCATAAGGCGGTACCGCTGTCGCTGTACCGCCGCGTGACGATGGTATTTCAGCGGCCCATTATGCGCTCAACCTCCGTGCTGAACAATGCTGCCTATGGGCTGCAGATCCGGGGGGTAGCCCATGCGCGCGATGCGGCCCGCGCGGCATTAGATAAATTGGGATTGCTGCACCTGGCGAATAAACCAGCCCGCACCCTGTCCAGTGGCGAAATGCAGCGGGTTGCCCTGGTGCGTGCATTGCTGATTGAACCGGAAGTTCTGCTTCTCGACGAGCCTACTGCCAACCTCGACCCATACAACATCAAACTGATTGAACAGGCACTTGTCGATACGCATCAGCAGCGCGGCACTACTGTCGTGCTTGTCACCCACAACATTTTTCAGGCACGCCGTCTGGCGCAACGGGTAGCCCTCCTGCTCGAAGGACAGATCGTCGAGGTATCAGACGTGACGACCTTTTTTGAGTCGCCCGCCAACTCGCGCACAAAAGCCTTCCTGCGGGGTGACATTGTATATTGAGCAGACAGGCTCATCAGAGCAAGAGCGCCTCAACTGTGCTGCCGGCAGCGACCTCATCAGTACCTTCGGGGATAATCAGCAGTGCATTGGCCCGCACCAGTGTACTCAGCGACCCGCTGCCACGCCCGATACCACGGGTGGTTGCACGGTAGCTATGGCCCTCGCGGGAAACATATGCCCGGACATAATGCCGCCGCTTGCTGCCCTTCTGCGGTGTGTCTACAATCGCCTGAACGGTTGCGGGGGCTGCATAGGGCAAGCCGCGCATACGATAAATGGCGGGTTTGACAAACAACTCGGCAACAATCAGTGCCGAGGCGGGATTTCCCGGCAAGCCGATAAGTGGTGCTCTGCCGCATTTGCCGTAGAGCAATGGACGACCGGGCTTCAGGTTTACCCGCCAGACTTCCAGCATATCGCCCACCCGCATAAAACTACTCACGACATCATAATCGCCGGCTGATGCTCCGGCAGAGGTCAGGATCATGTCGGCGCCTGCATCCAGTGCCTCAGTAATCTTTGCCTGCAGCGCTTCCTGGGTGTCGCGGGCAATACCACACGGGATGGGATGCGCGCCATATTCGGCAACACAGGCTGCCAGCGCCAGATTGTTGGCGTCGCGTATTTTGCCCGGCACCAGTTCCTCGTGCGGGTCAAGCAACTCGTCGCCCGTCGAAATAATGCCTACTCTGGGAGGGCGTATCACCGCTACTGACCGGATGCCCAGCGCGCAAAACAGACCGATTTCCGGGGCACGGATCAGCTTCCCTGCCGGAACGGCCACCGTGTCGGCGGCAACATCCTCACCTGCCGGACGAACATGACGGCCGGCGGGCGTTGGCTGCTTAAAAGCAACCCGCCCATCCGGCAGTTCCTCAGTATCTTCCAGCGGCACCACCGCCGCGGCGCCGTCAGGCAGCAGTGCGCCCGTCATAATGCGCACCGCTGTACCAGGCGCAACATGATCCGTCGCTGTATCACCTGCCTGTACTATCCCTACCACTGGAAGAACAACCGGCTGTTGTTGACTTGCGCCGGCGAGGTCGGCCACGTGTACGGCAAAGCCATCCATACCCGAATTGGGAAACGGTGGCAGGGAATGCGGAGCGGTAACGTCGTGCGCCGGCACACATCCGGCAGCAGCACTGACCGGTACCTCGTTGGCGTCCAGCGGATGACACCCCGCCAGGATACGTTCAAGAGCAGCTTCGACCGATAGATCAAGCATGGTAGGCACCCTTACTGACAGGAGTTACGCGGTCGGTTCCAAACCAGGCATCTGCCTGGACAACCGGCCCGATTCGCCTCCGGCAGGGCGGAAGATATCGTTTCTTTTTCAGGAAAATTCGGCTCTCCGAGCCGAATTTTCCTGAAAAAGATAAACAAGTACCACGCTGCCGCAGGCGAAACCGGCGTCTGGGTTAGTCACGAGGCTGGAATAGGCCGCACCACGTAAGTCCTGTTACTGACATCACTCCAATTAAAGTGTATAATATATTATGATACTTATGATACTATGGAAATAAAGAACATTGAAACAATGACGGAGGTACTTGTATGCGTGTCAACTTTTACGCAACGCTGCGCCCCATCGTCGGCGGTAAGACCGTTGATTTCCCTCTTGAAGAAGGCATTACAGTTGCACAACTGGTGGATACGATCGTGACAACCTACCCGCCAATGCGAGAACATCTACTGAATGAGCAGGGAGAACTTTATCCCCATGTGCATGTGTTTGTGAATGGCCGTGACGCTCCGGCGCTTGATGCTGGAATGCAGACACTCCTCACCCAGCGGGATCTGCTGGATGTCTTCCCCGCAGTTGCCGGCGGCTAATTGCTAACCCGGGCGTATTGGCGTAATTGACACAAGTTACGCAGTGCAGCCAATTCCGGCATGCTGCCGGACCCGAACGCCGGCTTCGCCTGCGGCAGCATGGTACATTATGTGGCTTTTTGCTAAAAATGTTGCACAACGTGCAACATTTTTAGCAAAAAGCTGGTTTCTTCCGCCCTGCCGGAGGCGGATTGGGCTGTTCATCCAGGCGACTCTGCCTTTCATCTGATCAAACGGAACGTTTGAACGCCGACTGCGTAACTTGCGTAATTGACACGACTTGCACGCGCTCTGACCTGGAAGAACATTTCGCCTGCGGCGGGCGAATCCGGCCTTTATCGGGCGCAAACGCCCAGTTTGACACCCACCGCATAACGCGTGTAATTGATACCAGGACACCTCATCTCCCGTCTGCTCAACGGTAGTTCGGGGGATGCGGTGTCTCAGGTTTTCATGTGTGCTCTATATCGGGGTAGTGGATTAGATGGTATAGGGAACTTCTATCCCCAGAGCACGCAGTTTAGCTTCAGGTACTACACCGCCAACCCATCCGCGTTTTTCATAGTACTCGTTGAGCATTTCGGGCAGTTCGCAGATGTGCCCGATCGATCCCCCATCAGTTGACTTTTCGTCCAGGAAACGCTGCGGGAGGTAGTCGCTGCCCTCACGGAAGCCTGCCAGGTTGTTGTAGTGGCGTTCCAGATTGTAGATGCGTTCCCCTACCACGAGTACATCATCGGCCGTAAAGGGAATGCCCTTAAACGCGGCGTACTGCATCGCATATTCCTCGATGCCTTCCGCGAATGCGCTGAACTTGCACAAGTCCAGGCTATCAGAGAAAGCGTGAATATCCTGCAAGACTTTGAGCAGTTCGCCCTTGCCCTCATAGGCCAGCGGATCGGTTTTCAGGGGTATCAAGCCGAGTTCGCTGGCGGGAGAATACCCGCGCAGGTGGCAGGCTCCCCGATTGCTGGTGGCGTACCCCAGGCCCATACCTTTCAAGCCACGCGGGTCGTAGGCTGGAATAGCCTGCCCTTTGACGGTCATACCCAGTTCGGGGTGGCCGAAGTGTTTGGCAAAACGCTCGGTACCTTCGGCCAGCAGGTCGCCAATACCTTCGCGGACGGCGAGCTTGTCAATAGCCTTAATCATCCCCATATAGTCGCCCCAGGCCAGTGGCTCGTGGCCGTTGAGCGCGCCGCGTTCCGTGATTTCCATATAGGCACCGAGCAGCACGCCTAGTTCAATCACATCTACGCCGTAGTCGTTGCCCATGTCGATCATTTTCGCAACCGACCCGATGTCATCATTGCCACAACAGGGGCCGAGCGCCCAGGCCGGTTCATATTCGACGCTTTCCATCCGCAGCCCGGCAAATGGGCCTTCCTTAATTTCTACTTCCTTCTTGCAGGCCACCGGACAGGCATGGCAGGTGGGGTCTTCGACCAGGATGTTTTCTTTTACATACTCACCGCTTACCTGTTCCGCGTTGGCGAAGGTGGTTTGGCGGCCATTCATCGCGGGCAGGGCACCGATCGTGTGGGTGATATTCATGAGCACATTAGTACCATAGACCGAGAGACCGCCCTTACGCGGGCTGGTAATATTCTTCTCGTCCATGATCGTACCCAGAGCCTGCTTGTGTGCCGCCCGCCATGCTTCCACATCGATGGCTTTCGGCATCTGTTTCGTAGCTTTGACCACCACCGCTTTCAGGTTTTTGCTACCCCCGACGCAGCCGGTGCCGCCGCGACCACTGGCCCGGTCGTCTTCATTTACCCAGCAGGCAAAGCGCGAGAGGTTTTCACCGGCTTGCCCAATGGTTATGACGGTCAGGTTTTTCTCCCCATACTGATCCTGGAAGTGTTTCACTGTATCGTGGACACCCTTGCCCCAGACCGGCGCAGCGTCACGCAGTTCCGCCTGACCGTTCTCGACATAAAGGTAGACCGGTTTATCGGCTTTGCCACTGAAGATGAGACCATCGAAGCCCGCCCAGCGCAGCCGGGCTGCCGACCAACCGCCGTGATGGCTATCGGTAACGGTGTTCGTGAGTGGAGATTTGGTAACAATTGCCATACGTCCACTCATCGATGCCTGCGTGCCGGTCAGAGGGCCATTCATAAAGCAGAGAATATTGTCAGGTGACATCGGTTCAACCTGGGGACCATTCTCAAAGACATACCGTACACCTAACCCGCGTGCACCGATATACTTCTGCGCCCATTCCTCAGGGATCGGACGGTAGTCTACGGTACCTGAAGTTAAATCGACATGGGCCATTTTCGTCGGGTGTGACATACTTCCTCCTTAAACGGTGCTCAAAACCATACGAACAAGGCAGTTGTGCTCGTTCGGAAAAGCCGGTGCCTTGTATCGGTAACCAGTTCGGGTTGCCAGGGAACCGATTGAGATAGCGATCCAGGGTATGCGCCGTCAGTCTGGTATACAACCGCGCACACCGTCCCCAAAACGGTGGGCACCCGTTTCATCGCCGGCAACCTGCTCGGTCAGTTGACGGTTGACAATTTCCACGATGGGTCGGAACCATTCAATCATACGACTTACACAGTCGTTGACTTGACAGGCAGTTCCGCCTCCGGCAGGGCGGAAGATTCTTTTCTTTTTCACAAAACATTTGCACGCCGTGCAAATGTTTTGTGAAAAAGAAAGAATAGATTACGTACCATGCTGCCGCAGGCGAAACCGGCTTCCAGGTGACGGATCTGAGTGATAGCTCCCATCGGGTTGCGGCGGCGGCGAGTGCAACGACTGCGCTTCGGCAGGCGCGGAATGAGTGACCGATAGCGCCGCCATTCCTGCACCAACCGGGTTTCGGTCGTCCATGAGTAGCAATCGCTCACCACGGCGACCGTAATTACCTCGCTATCACTGCATGTCGTCGGGCCGGTCCCGGATGCCATCGTGTATCATCGGGATGCCTCCATGCTGTGGTCAGTGGGTTCCGCACACACCCAGCCGTACCAGACCGGAGACAATCGTGTCAACGTGCTTGAACGAGCATAACTGCCAACCACCCCCATGATGCAAGATCAGCTAAAAGCGGAAGGCTATGCAAGACCTGATCAAGGGTCATAGGAACAACATTCCTGTCGTAGGTAGCTCATTGTAGCAAGAAAACGAAAATATGTCTAGGACATCACCTATTCCAGACACCAGTTAGTTGTGAAAAGATAACGCATAGTGGTTGTGGCAGCGATGGATGTGCCCTGAGTCGCCACGAGAAGGGGAGACGGCAACTCGAAGGTGATCCGCAGCACTTCGGCTTAATCTTGTTTATAATAGCCTTATCGCAGTCTACCTGCAAGCGGAAGACGCAATGATAAAGAGTTACCGAGGTGCAACCATGATAGAGGTAAAACTACTATTTTTTGCTGGTCAGCGCGACATTGTCGGGCAGTCGGAGGCGCACATGCGCCTGGAACCAGGTACGACGCTCGGCACGCTGTGGGAACGGCTGACCGCTGATCACCCGCAACTCAAGAAGTATCACGGGCACGTTCTTTATGCCGTGAACCAGGAGTTTAGTCCGCCGGCAACCGTCCTAAACGACGGGGATGAAGTAGCGTTTGTGCCGCCGGTGAGCGGTGGCACCGCCGACCGTCCTGAATTGTTTGCCGTCACCAATATGCCGCTGGTCGCCCAACCACTGGAAGACCTGGTGCAAACTCCTACCGATGGTGCGCTGGTTACCTTCGCCGGTGTGGTACGCAACAACTTCGACGGGCGTGCAACAGCGTACCTGACCTACGAAGCCTATGGAGCGATGGTCGTCGCGGTGCTGCGGCAAATTGCTGAGGAGGCTCAAGCCGCCTACACTATCGGACAGGTGGCTATCCATCACCGGGTGGGACAACTCCAGATCGGCGAAACGGCTGTACTGGTGGTCGTGGCCGCCCCGCATCGGCAGGCGGCGTTGGATGCGGTGGGCTATATTATGAACCGGATCAAGGAGATAGCGCCCATCTGGAAACGTGAGCATTGGGTCGATGGCGCTACTGATTGGCGTGATACACCCGACGTGTCGAACGAGCCGCGATAAGGTAGCCAGTCTCGCCAGTATCCGGCACGTCCACGCGTTACGCGGTCACGAACGCGGAAGGACATGGTGCCTTCGGCAGGGCGGAAGAACCCATCTGGTTTCACAAAAATCAGCGAACGGTAAGACGTTCTTTGTGATTTTCGTTATTTTATGCTATATTAACTATACAATATCCACAGGGTAAACGATAAAGCCGGCAATTCTGGCTGGTGCAGGTGTAGCCCACACTTTCATACCAGCGTGCGATGAAGCATGAGGATTGCCGGTATCCCGTAAGGATGCGTGATATGACTGATAAACCAATGGCAGGAGTGATCCCGCTGACATTTGTGGATCGATCCACGCCGAACCATTACCCTACTGATGAGCCGGCCCTTGATGCTTTTCAACGGCGGATTGACTACCTCCGAGTTTCGCTCACTGATCGCTGCAATATGCGTTGTGTCTATTGTATGCCCGAAACCGGCATGCAGTTTATGCCACGTCCCGAACTGTTGACCAACAGCGAATTACTGCGTGTGATCCAGGCGGCAGCAGCGGCAGGTTTTCGCAAGATACGCCTGACCGGCGGTGAGCCACTGCTGCGCAAGGACATTGTTGATCTGGTGCGGGCAATGAAGGAAACCCCCGGTATTGAACATCTGGCAATGACCACCAACGCGCTAAGAATGCGCCGTCTGGCACAACCGCTGAAAGAAGCCGGGCTCGATCGGGTCAATATCAGCATCGATAGCCTGGATGCGCAAAAGTTTCGGCAAATAACCCGCGGCGGCAGCCTGGAGGAAGTCTGGGCAGGCATTGCGGCCACGCAAGCAGCCGGGTTGAACCCGATCAAGCTGAATGCGGTCATTGTGCGCGGTATGAACGATGATGAGATTGTGCAGCTTGCTGCGCTGACCACCCGTTATCCGTGGGAGTTACGCTTTATTGAGGTTATGCCCCTGACCGGTGTAGCAGGCCTGGCAGAAGAAGGCGTCGTGAGCAGTGCCGAGGTGCAAGCGCGGATCGAAGCTGCCTGGGGCCCGTTGGAATCACTGGGTCAGGCAAACAGCGATCCGGCAGACTGCTTCAGAATACCCGGGGCACCTGGCAAGCTGGGGTTTATTAGCAGCGTTACCAACCCATTTTGTGCGACCTGCAACCGGATGCGCCTGACTGCTGATGGTCGCCTCCACCTGTGTCTGCTGCGTGATGATGAAGTCGATTTGCGTGCTGCCATTCGCCGCGGTGCCTCACAAGATGAACTGGAGCAAATCGTGCGGCATGCTGTAGCTATCAAGCCCTGGGGCCACGGGTTGCCCGAAGGAGTTTTACCGACGCTGCGTGGTATGTCGGAACTGGGTGGTTAGCCGCACAACAAGGCAAAAGGAACCATGAACGAACAACGACGCGAGTCGCCCTATCCGATGGTGTCGGTGGAAGAAGCAACTCGCATGATTACCGCCCATTGTGTACCAGTTGGTACTCAGGAAGAAACTCTCCTGACTGCCAGTAGCCTGGTATTGGCACAAGATATCTTTAGTGTCGAGAATATCCCCGACGTTCCCAAGTCACTGGTAGACGGGTATGCCGTGCGGTCGGAGGACGGTATGGCCGAGCGCCGGGTTGTGGCGGAGCTAACAGCCGGAACTGCCAATGATAGTGCCGTAGATCCTGGCACAGCCATTCGGATTATGACAGGCGCACCAATACCTCCCGGTGCCGATGCCGTTATTATGATTGAACAGACCGATGAGCAGGCGGGCATTGTGTCCCTGCGGCGCGACGTGCAACCCGGCGACAACCTTCGCAAGCCAGGCGATGATGTTGCCCAGCATGAACTGGTGCTGGCCCAGGGTACCGTACTGGGTGCGGTAGAAATCGGTCTCCTGAGCAGCATAGGCCATACTCGGGTGCAGGTCTATCGGCGACCACGGGTGGCGGTACTCTCAACAGGCAACGAGATCAGTGAGCCGGACGTGCCGCGTGCCCCTGGCATGGTGCGTGACAGCAATCGCTATGCCTTGCTCACTGCCGTCCGCGAAGCCGGCTGTGAAGCAATATCGATGGGGATTGCGCGGGATGATGTGGCTGTCCAACGGGCAGCAATTGAGCGCTGCCTGGAAGTGGCCGATGTGGTTATTACAAGTGGCGGTGTGTCTATGGGGAGCCGCGATCTGATTAAGTCCATTCTCACCGAGTTGGGAACCATTCATTTTGGACGCACTGCCTCGAAGCCGGGCAAACCGGTTACCTTCGCAACGATAGCCGATAAACTGGTCTTTGGTATGCCGGGGTTTCCTGTCTCGTCACTGGTGTCTTTTGAGGTGTATGTTCGTCCTGCATTGCGGCGGCTCCAGGGAGACAAACAACCTGAGCGGCCACGGGTGCGTGTTCAGCTAGCCGATCCGATTCGTCCGCCGCGCGACCGCGTCGAGTACCAGCGGGCAGTCGTGCGTCGGCAAGATGGAAGGCTGGTAGCTTCAAGTACCGGGATTCAGTTCAGCACGCGCCTGCTCTCGATGCGGGGAGCAAATGCCCTGTTGATTGTTCCGGTAGGTGATGACGTCTATCCGCCTGGGACGGAGCTGGATGCGCTTTTGACCGGCCCGCTTGTTCAAACGTAGGGTGTGGTTGAGGTGTATGATGGTGACAACGAAGATAGAGCTACGTGCCGTGCCTCTCTGGCTCTTGCAGCAGTATATCGTTGAGATAGGTGGGCATGAAGAGCCGGATGGCTGGTTGCACGGCAAAAACTGGCAGGCACGCCTGACACAGATTGAGGATTTTCAGGTGGGATCGCTGCGGGTGGGGCAAGTACAATTTGAGTTGAAAGGCGACGATGCTGCAGTAGCATCGATCTGGAAGCAGTTGGAACCCAAACTGATTCGCGGTGGTGGGTAATATGGGCCTTCACTCACACGACTTACGCGGTCGTTGACCCGGCAGGCGTCTGTCTGGACAAACGGCCCGACTCGCCTCCGGCAGGGCGGAAGATACCATCCTTTTTTCACAAGCCATTTTCACGTTGTGAAAATGGTTTGTGAAAAAGATGAAAGCGTATCATGCTGCCGCAGCCGAATCCGGCTCATATCTGGTTAAACGTCCGGTTTGATCGCCTACCGCGTCGGTCCGGTTATTTGAAAGGTATTGGGTTTAATACTAGATCAAAGTCTCAAATGCGATTACGGATATAGCCCGTAAAGCCCAGGTGCTTCTAGCCCTGGGATAAAAGGGCTTCACTCGCTTTAGCCGCTTCAGTCGCACTTGTGTTCTGGATGATTTTAAGCTATACTACTCATTATGAGCAACA
>DAOTUI010000251.1:0-30731 GCA_034437035.1 Chloroflexaceae bacterium | reverse complement strand
CGCCATCCACCATGGCCGCCTCGTGCAGATGGCGTGGCACCAGCGCCAGCCCGCCCATCAGGAAGATGCTGGTAATCGCCGCGCCCCGCCAGACATAAGCCAGGATGACGCTGTGCATTGCCGGCAGCGGCGTACCCAGAAAGAGCGGCGGCTCCTCTACCAGGCCGGTGCGCAGCAGCAGATCGGCAAACAGGCCCACATCGCCGTTAAAGAGCCACTTCCAGATAGCGGCCTGAATAATCGCCGGGATGGCCCAGGGAATGATAATAATCGCCCGCAGCAGACCACGCAACGCCGGAACAACCTGGAAGGTTGCCAGCGCCATGCCCAATCCCAGGCCAAACTCAAGCGTCACCGACACCAGCGTAAAGTAGAGCGTGTAGCCAAACGAGCGCCAGAACTGCGCCGTGCGCATTACCTGGGCATAGTTCTGCAGGCCGACAAACCGTTCCGGGGCGAGTTCGGTAGTCCGCTCCAGATCATACAGACTGAAGAGCAGCGTACGCCCGATGGGATAGTAGAGAAAGACGGCCAGCCCGAAAAAGGCCGGCAGCAAAAAGAGCACCGCCAGTTGCGGCTCGTTCAGGCGCAATGTTCGAGACAGGCGGCGCATCGGCTCAGCGTAACGCGTCAATGCGGCTGCATGCATCATCGAGGGCGGCCGCCACCGGCTTGCTGTCGGTCAGGGTGGCGTGCAGCTCCTCCTGCAGAATATCGGAAAGCTGCGCATAGTTCGTGCTGGGTGGGCGCGCTGCCGCCGAGTCGAACACATCGGTGATCAGTTCGATATTGGGGTTGGCCGCCTGCACCTCCGGGTCTTCATACAGCCCTGCGTAATACTGCACCGGCCCCCAGGCCAGTGCAAAACCGCGCTGCACCGCTTCCGAGGCGATTACGTCCAGCACCTGTACGGATGCCTCCATGTTGTCGGTAAAGGGGTTGATCGCAAAGGCAAAACCACCCGTGGCCCCGGAGCGCTCACCCTCAGGCTGGGCCGGGTTGGACATAAAGCCCCACTGCCCCACGATCTGCGACTGATCGGGATCGTCCAGCCAGGTGACGATATCGTGGTTATGGCGCAGGAACAGCGCCTCGCCGGCCACAAAGCGGGTGCGAGCTTCTTCGGCATTCCAGGTGACGGTCGCCGCCGGGGAGATGCCTTCGTCCAGGGTGGCGCGCATAAACTCCACCGCTTCTACCCCGGCGGGTGAATTAATCGCACAGTTGTCCGCTTCGTCGTAGTATTGCCCGCCAAAGCCCAGAAAGATCTCGGCCCAGGTCTGGACCAGCGCTTCGGCGCGGGCCCCCGGCCAGACAAAGCCGGTCAGTTCGGGCTGTTCGGCGGTGATGGCACGGGAAATCTCCAGCAGATCGTCGTAGGTTTCCGGCGGCGCAAAGCCATACTCCTCCAGCAGATCGCTGCGATAGAACATTCCGCCGATGCTCCCCCAGAAGGGCACCCCCAGGCGCTGCCCCTCGTAGCTAAAGATATCCAGCCCGGCGGTGATAAACTGCTCTTCCAGACCAGGTAGCCGGTCGTTCAGCGGCTCGGCCCAGCCCGCCGCGCCAAACTCGGGCACCCAGGGCGTATCCATCCCGTAGATATCAACCGTGGAATCTTGCGACGTCATCCAGACGGTCAGGGCATCGCGGTGCGCCCCGATATCGTCGGGCACGATGTTGAGCTCCACATTGATGTTGGGATAGCGGTCGGCCACCTCGGTCCGGATCACTTCCAGCGGGGGCGGGTAATCGCTAAACGATGTCTCCAGAAAGCGGTTGTAGGCCAGCGTAATCGTAACCGGCGCGTCGTCGCCGGTACCTGCATCGCTGTTGTCAGCGGGGGTAGCACTGCAACTCGTCCCCACCAGCAGCAGCACCAGCAGCCATACCATGCCTGAACTGCGCATAACTTCTTCACTCCTCTCTGCCGGCGCTGCAAGCAGCGTGGCAGCATCCGGTAAACAGCTCGGGTTCTCTCTTCTGCGGAATGTTCGCGTCCCATACTACCACTAATATGGATGACTGCTGCACGAACGGGGTTGCCGGTGTGCCGGCGCAGCAGGTGCGGCTTGATAAACGTTGCATAATATAGTCCGGAAGGTGGGGAACCGGTATGCGGGTATCTCCATACCTTGGGTAGGTGACATCCCTCCCCGATTGCCGCTAGACTACATGCACATGCGGGGGCAAAAGATGGTTTGCTCCTGCGGGATAGCGCTCTCAGATGCAGGATTTTCCTGGTAGGGACGCGCTTCTGCGCGTCCGCAGCCCGTCCCAACACGGGAAATCCTGCTCTGGAGCGACAGAATTGCAACCGTGAACCATAATTGTAACAAAACACGAGGAACAACACGATGATGACGAATGAAGGTCCGCCCCGCACCCTGCCCAGCGGTCTGGCAGGCCACCTGCAGCGGCAGCGCATCTTTTATGGCTGGGTGATTGTCTTTGTCTGCTTTCTGGTGCTCTGTCTGGCGTTTGGGGTGCGTCTCTCGTTCAGTATTTTCTTTGAGGCGTTAACGCGTAGCGATACGTTTGGCTGGTCGCGCGGGGAGACGGCCAGGGTGTTTAGCCTCTCGATGCTGGTGTTTGCGCCGGCCGGTGCGCCGGTTGACCGGTTGCTTGACCGCCTGGGCGCATGCCGGGTCTTTGTGATCGGGACAACGATCTGGCGCTTACCGGCATCCTGACTGATCCGGGTGGACTGTATGTCTGGTTGGGACGGCTGGATGAGGCCCGCGTGGTGCTGAAGGAAGCCGAAGCCCTGCATGCCCGGCACAACGCGACACCCCGGCCCGGCATGCGCAGCGATCCTTTGCTGGGGTTCAGCCTGATCGCTTTCTACTACTGAACGGGAAGGCGAGATCTTGCACCTGATTGCGGCAGGTCGTTCCAACCAGAAGATCGCCACCCAACTTGTCCTCGCCGTGAGTAGGGTCAAATGGTACACGAACCGGATCTATAGCAAGCTCGGCATGCATAGCCGGACGCAGGCCCTGGCGCGGGCGCACATCCTTGGGTTGCTGCCATAAAACCTACTCCTCCGCGCGCTGCCGCTGCCGGTAAGTACGCGCTTTGTGGCGGCTACCGCAGACCTCCATCGTACACCAGACCCCGCCCCGGTTCTTTGAGGTGTCATAGAAGGCCCACTGACATGCCGGGTTGCGGCAGGCTTTGAGCCGGACCCACATACCGTTTGCCATCGCCGTGAAGACAATCCCCAGGATATGCCCTACCACCCCATCAGCCCCGCCGGCCGTCGGCGTCAGCCCCGCCTGATCGCTCCCCACGAAGGTCGCCACCCGCGCACGACACCTGGATATCGTTGGAGCGCGGGCAGCGATTAGTGCAGTGGAACTGAACCTCCTTTTTGGCACGATCATGCCCTGCAACATATGCTCCCGGCAGAACGTCAATACAGCAAACCGATCCGGAACGCCCACTGCCGTACACCTGATATGTATCACGCGAGCATGCTATGAACACAGCCGATCATGATCACCAGTTCGACACAGCTATCGCTGCTCTGCACGCCATCCTGACCACACTGCGTGACCAGGCGCGTGAAAATGCCACGCTCCGCGCACACCTGGTTACCCTGGGCCAGGCGCTCTGTACCCTTGCCGAACCACCCATGGATGAGACACCCCGGACCGCTGAACCGCAAACCACCTCCGCCGCAACGGACAGTCCTGCCCCACCCGCGCCGATGACCCCCGTTCCCGCTGCACCCACCGCCGGCACACCACCAGACACCGCAGCAACTACGCCGGAACCGCAACCTCTTGCGAGCCGTGAGGATATTGAACGTCTGCGCCGACACTGGAACGGGACCGGCGAAGAACCGGTGCCGGTTACACCATCGCTACTACCCGCACCACCCGCTGCCGAGCCCCTTGCCGATGAGCAGGATCTACTCTACGCGCTCAGCACCTGCTGTGCCCACCACGCTGCGGTCATTCAGCACCTCCGGAACCAGAACCACGCCCTGACAACGCCGCTGCCGACATGTGATCCGGACGCCGCAGCCATCGTCGGTGATGACGGCAATCGCTGGGTAAGAGTGATGCAGTCCCGCTCAACTATCACCCCGGAGGCCTGGGACGCCCTGGCCGGCAGTTATACCGCCACAGCGACCATCACCGAGACGTTGGCACAGGTACTTGATGACGCGGCCCTCGCTGCTTATCGCATAACCGGCCTGGAACTGGCGGCAGAGGTGCAATCGGCCCTGCGCGCGGCGGTGGCACCCACCCAGCAGCCACCGGATGCCGGCCAGGAGGTCTTCTTTCAGTGGATCCGTCGGCGCGCCGAGCAGGAGGAAGTTTTTATCCGGCACTATATGCGCAAACGCGATCGGGCCGAGCCGGAAGACTGGGCCACGCGCCTTGAGCGCGTAGAGACCTGGCGGGACCAAGTTGAAGATGCGGTGTATCGTCACCGCCATGAGCGCAAACGCATGGGAAAACTGCGCTACCAGCTCCACCGCGTTGCTGACGGCGTTAGCGACGAGTGGCCCCGCGCCCTGGCGACCATTGATGCCCTGATTGAACATGGCATGCCGCCAAGCCATCGCGGACTACGGCATCTGCTGCTCCCGCATCTGGCCGCACTGCCGGCTGAACCCGACCGCCCCCGCAATGTCAATCTGGTTGTACGGGAGATCCAGCGCGCGCATGCCGCCACCGACCATGCCCCGCCTGACGATGATACGCCGCCGCCGGCGGAGTCGCATATCACGGATGTGGCCGATCTGCTCCGCGACACGACCATCGTGCTGATTGGCGGCGATAGCCGCCCCCGCGTCGCGCAGACGATTGAAGAGACATTTGAGTTGCGCGAGTTGATCTGGTGCGACACCCGCCCCCACCAGAGCTACCTGACCCTGGAACCGGCGATTGCCCGTCCGGATGTGGTACTGGTCGTGCCGGCAATCCGCTGGGCCAGCCATGATCTGGGCGCAGTCCGCACACTGTGTGAACAATATAACACTCCGTTGGTACGGCTACCCGGCGGCTACAATGTGGCCCAACTGGCGCACCAGGTGCTTCAGCAGGCCAGTACGCGACTTATGGCAATGCGGGCCGAGAGTGACTACGGGTGATGCACGGCACGCAGTTGATCAGCCGCAGGAAATTACCGGCAAAGATCTGTTCCCGCTCGCTCTGCTTCATACCAATCTGATTTCAACGCTGCAAGAAGCAGGCAACGCACGCCCATGACCAGGCAAACTGTCGCCAGGCAGCGCGCAGGTGCGGAAAGCAGGTCATTGACGCCAGTTTCTCGGGAGTGGCAACCAGGCGGCGTACCCCAGTGCTGACGGCCGCTTGCACCTGATCGAGCGTTTCATGCACGGCGTTGGGAAACTTCTGTTCACGGATGTCATCCCAGCGATGCGCAACCGGATTGCGTTCGGGACTATCGGCAGGTTGCGTGATCACGCGGATGTTCTCGGGCACCTGCAGGTTCGGCGAGGTATGCCAGGGTGCCCCATCGACCTGTATCACGACAAACGAGTCCGAGCAATCCTCGGCAACCTGGGTCAGGAAGACGTTCATCATCGCATTGTTCGCCCTGGGCACTATCAGACAACTCATGGCACCGGATGCCGGGTCAACTGCGGCAACCGCAGACAACGATTCACGGATGATCCGGTTCGGCACGCGTGGACGCAGTCCCGCCGGTGCCCAGCAGCGTTGCACCGCACTGATGCGCCCAACGCGCGCCGCATCCTCCACCAGCAGCACGACCGGGCGGTCATCATTCAGGTTCCGCTCCTACAGCACCGCCTGCACCTGGTCGGCAACATCTTCCTTTCATCGCGCCTGCGCCTGCGGATCAGCCGTCTGATGCTGTGGACGGGGTGTGATGGTGTGCCAGTCGTGCCGGTGCAGCACGCCAACGATGGTCCCCGCATGCGCGGATTGTCCCACCCGTTCCGCACATGCATGCTGAATCGTGCGGGTCGTGACCAGTTCGCCTGCTTCGGCTTTGGCGATGAAGGGATCGAGGAAGGTGCGTTCCTCCTCCGCAGTGAGATAGGCATGGGTGCCGCTCGCCGCGATGATCGTCCGCGATGGTCAAATGGGGTACAATCTTCATGGGGCGTGCCATCTATTCCTCCTCGCTGTTTGTTTTGCACTTCACCATACATGCGACCACACCCGTTCTTGCACTACCGATGTCAGATTGGTATCAGGATGGTTTCTTCCACCCTGCCGGAGGCACAATTCTCTTCCAGGGTAGTAACCGCGTAAGCTGTGTTAATTAGGGAACAGCGGATTATGCGGACAGCCGGCCGCAGATACGATCTGTATTGGGTCAGGAATGAGAAGAATCTGCGGAGGTGTTCTTACCGCTGGAAATGTGCCCCGGCAGCGGGTGTCAGGGAGCAGCGATCCTATGCTCCATTGTAGCACTGAGTGTGGAGATACACAAACCTCCCGGATAGCCGGTCGGATCGACCCAACGCTATCCGGGAGGTTTCACAAAGGTGACGCGTGTTCCTATCCCCTGTAACCGGTTTCCTCTTCCCTACAACACGATCCTACGGCAGAATCTCAAACGGAATCACAACCTCGTAGCCGCTATCAAGGCCATTTGCCACCATGCTGTAGAAGCCGGGGGGCGCATCGGACGGCGAGGTAACGGTCCAGTCGGCGCGGCCTTCATCATTGGCAAACAGCGCCAGCACATCCCCATCCTCATCGAGTACTGAGAAGACGCTGCCATCGGGCGCATTGATCCAGACGCCCACCTGCTCACCCGGCTCGAAGCCCTCGGCGAAGAAGGCAAACTCGCTGCCGGCCGGTCCCGCATTGGGTTCAACATTCGCATCCAGCACATCCGGCGATGGCGGCGGTGGTACGGGCGCATCAGCGCCTGAACTCAGTTGGAACGGAATCACCACCTCGTAGCCACTATCGACGCCCCGCGCAACCATGCCATAGAAGCCATCCGGCCCGGTAATAGTCGTAAACCAGTCAGCGCGGCCTTCATCATTGGCGAACAACACGAACACATCACCGTCTTCGTCGATAATTTCGCTGACGCTACCATCGGGATTATTGATCCAGACACCCACCTGCTCGTTGTCGTCGAAGCCGGTGGCAAAGAAGGCAAACTCCGTCCCCGATGGTCCAACATTCGGCTCAACGTTTGCGTCCTGAGCATAGACTGCCGGCGGCACGGCCACCAGCCCTACCAGTAGCAGCAGCACCGCGACCAACCCGCCGAACCAGCGCACTCCGCTCATTGACATCTCCTCCACAATTGCATAGATGTGTCCAATTTGCGCCTCGTCGTGAGTATCCGGGAAAGAGCGCAGACTGAAATGAGAGAGGCGGCGCGCGCCATTATATGCTATTGTGTAATATTTGCAAGAGGTGAACAAATATCGGGAGTGTGTCGTCGTTTACACAACGTACGCGGTCGCTTGTTTGGCAGTGGATAAGCGCCGTCGATAGGCCGGCGGATCTCTAGCTTTTTCATAAAAATGTTGCACGTTGTGCAACATTTTTATGAAAAAGCTGCAAACGTACCATGCTGCCACAGGCGAAAACAGCGTGCTGGTCCGGCACCAGTCCGGAAAGGATGGTACTGCGTAAATTGTGTCATTTATACTGATGTATTCAATGCCTGCCCTGCTGCCGTATCAACAATCCAGGTTAGCGTGCCATGCGTGGGGCGCACCAGTTGTGCCGGCAACCGCTCCGGTTCCGCCGGGCCTTCCAGGACGGCCTGCAGGGTTGTCGCCTTCTCCGCCCCGGTCACCAGGAAGAGCACATGCGCGGCCCGGTTGATTGCCGCTGCGGTAAGCGAGATGCGCTGTGGCGGTGGTTTGGGTGCGTCTACCACGGCAACAACAAGCTGATCATCCGGTGTGTGCAGTTCCGGGTGGTGCGGAAAGAGCGATGCGGTATGTCCATCGCCCCCCATCCCCAGCAGCACCAGATCAAGCTGTCCCTGGCCGACTGCCGGCAGTGACTGCACCTGGCGCCGGTAGAGCGCCGCCGCCTCACGCGGGTCGGCATATGCGGTTGGGATGGGATAGATCTGCTCCGGTGGGATTGGTACATGCTCCAGCAGCGTTTCGCGCACCAGGCGGTAGTTGCTCTCCGGGTCATCGGGGGGCAGGTAGCGCTCGTCGGCCCAGATGAGATAGACATGCTGCCAGGGTATCTGACTGCGCAGCGGTTCCTGCCCCAGGCGCGCGTAGAGTATCCGGGGCGTGCTGCCGCCGGAGAGTGCCAGGCTAAAGCTGCCGGTCGCCGCCACGCGCGCCTGCGCCAGTTGGACGATCCGTTCGGCGGCGGCCTGCGCGACTGCTGCCGCATCGGGCAGGATGATTACTTCGGGTTTATTACTCATGGGGTTCTTTCCATAGTTCCTAATCCCGCGATCGGCGTAACGCTTTCAGGTGCTACGCCCCGCCTGGCAGACATCTACAATGGTTGTCACCAGTCGGCGCAGGCTGACTGGTTTACTCAGATAGACATCGGCTCCGGCCGCCCGGCAGCGCTCCTCATCGCCGGGCATTACCAGGGCGGTCACGGCAATAATCGGGATGTAGGCCAGGGCCGGGTTGGCGCGGATACGGCGTGTGGCCTCGATCCCATCCATCTCCGGCATCTGGATGTCCATAATCACCGCCGCCGGATGCAGTTCCTGTGTGCGTGCGACTGCGGCAGCGCCATCCCAGGCCACAATCACCTGGTAGCCCTGCTGCTGCAAATAGTGGGTGAGTAACTCCACCGTAGCCGGGTGATCCTCCGCCAGGACAATCACCGGCTGGTCGGAAACGACCGGTGGGGTGGTCGGTGGCGCAGCGGGTTGTTCGGCCGCCGGGTCTGCCGCCGGCTCAGGTGTCATTGCCGGCTGACAGGGCAGCGTGACGGTGAAGCGGCTGCCCTGCCCCACCTCGCTGTCTACCGTGACACTGCCGCCGTGCATGCTGGTCAGGCGAGCGACAAGGGCCAGTCCCAGGCCGGTGCCCTCGTAGCGTCGGGAGAGGCGGCTGTCCAGTTGCACAAAGGGCTGAAACAGGCGCGGCAGATCCGCCGCCGCAATGCCGATGCCCGTGTCCCAGACGGTGAACTGCACCAGTTCGTTGGCCGGGTCGCCCTGCACCTCCAGCCCGACCCGGCCCCCCTCCGGCGTGAACTTGATGGCGTTGCTGAGCAGATTGACCAGGATCTGCACCAGGCGATGTTCATCCGCCGGCACCGTTTCAACCGCCATATTCAGCGCCAGGTCAACCTGCACCTGGCGGGTACGTGCTACCTGCTCCACCAGTTTCAGGCTGTTCCGGCAGACATTGAAGACATTGACGGGTGCCGGATGCAACCCGTCCGGGCTGCCGTCGAGCCGACTGAAGTCCAGGAGGTCGTTGATCAGGGCCAGCAGATGCTGCCCACTCTGGTTGATCTGCTGCAGGGAGGTGGACTGCCGGGAGGTCAGCGCGCCGTAGACCTCTTCCAGCAGCACCTCGGTGTGACCCAGGATTGCGGTCAGCGGCGTACGTAGCTCATGCGACATCGTTGCCAGAAACTCGTCTTTGCGGCGGTTGGCCCGCTGCAACTCGGCATTGGCCTGACTCAGCGCGGCGGTGCGCTCCGCCACTCGCTCCGCCAGACTGGCCCGTTCCGCCTCCAGCGCGGCCTGAGCTGCTACCCGCGCGGTGACATCGATCCAGAGCAGCAGCGCGCCGGTTACGCTGCCGTGTGAATCATGCAGCGGCAGGGTGCGCACTTCGTAGTGTCGGCCGGCAACATCGCAGGTCTGTGTCACCAGTTCACCGGCGAGCGCCTGCCGGCAGGCGGCTATGATCGCCGGCTGATCTGCAAACCGGGTAAAGCAGGAGGCGTTAACCAGAGCTTCGGCGGGGGTGTTGAGCACCTCCAGACTCTTCCCGCCCGCCAGCAGGATCGTGCCGTCCAGATCCAGCACAAACAGTCCCAGTGGAGCATGGTTGATAACCAGACGCAAGCGCTCGTCGCTGGCCTGCCGGGCCGCCTCGGACTGCTGGTAGGCCGTCATCACCGCCTTGTGCAGTGTCCCCTGGGCAGCGATGGCCCGTTTATGCTTTTGCTGTAAAAACCCAATGGTAATCGCATTAAAGAGGGCAATGCTACGCTCGAAGAGCGCGTGGGTCAACTCTTCCGGCAGGTCCGTGAGCAGATGCCGGCGTAGCACATCCAGGGTGGCGCTCAATGCATCCGACGAAAGACTACGCAGATCCACCAGCGTGCGGCCAATCGCCCTGGCCGGCTCCGGGGTAAACGGCTCGGCCACCAGCAGGTCGCCAATTTGATCTATCAGACTGGTCAGGGTTTGCATCAGGCTGGTAGGAGCATAGGCAATACAACTGCACAGAATCATCTGGTGGTACCAGTCAGTGACCAGGGCGTCTCGCCGGTCCTGGACAAACTGCCGTATACGCACACTCAGGATAGTATCCATAGCAACTCCTCCTGCTCGGGTGAAGTTAGGGTATACGGGCAACCCCGCCGAGAGCCGTGGAGCGTTCGGGCTCCAGTTCGAGCGGTCCTGGTGGTGTATTCGGCACTGGATGCACATCGGGCCGCCACTGCGGCAGATATACCAGGCCGGGTTCGAGCAGCTCCAGACCATCGAAGAAGCGGGCGATTTCCGCGCGACTGCGTCCTATTACCGGGTTAGTGGTTGTTTTCATCAGATGCTCGTTACGTGCGACAATGTCGGCGGGTACGTTTTCATAGGTGTAGTGCGAGATGACCATGAAACTGCCGGAAACCAGCGGCGCACGAAACGCCTGCACTGCCGCTTCCGCCTGCGCATCATCCGTAATATAGTGTAGTACCGTGACCAGCAGCAGGCCGATTGGTCGGCTAAAGTCCAGCAGCCGCTGCACCTCCGGGTGGGCCAGGATATCGCCGGGCCGGCGGGCATCGCCCTGGATGGCCGTGGCATGCGGTTCATCCTTCAGGATGTCGCGGCTGTGGGCGATGGCAATAGGATCAATATCGACATAGACCACACGCGCCTGCGGGTTGGTCCGGTGGGCCACTTCATGCACATTTGCCACGGTGGGAATTCCTGATCCAATATCCAGGAACTGATCTATGCCCTGCTCTAGCAGAAACTCCACGGCGCGGCGGAGAAAGGCCCGGTTTGTCTGGGCAATTGCAATAGCATCCGGATTGATTTCCAATAACTTGTCCAGTGCCTGGCGGTCAATCTCAAAGTTATGATCTCCCCCCAGCGCATAGTCATACATGCGGGAGGGATTTGGTTTATCCAGATCAAGCTTACGGCTGTCGAATGAGTCCATGGAACCTCCTGTAGTGAGAAGCAAGCAGCAAGAACGAAGAGACTGAGAACTGGGAACCGGAACACTGAGAACCAATCCGGAACGTGGCGCGATGGGCCATATGTGGCTGTCCTGGCGGTTCACGCGAGTGAACTCAGCGATGCATCCGCAGGTGTCTCCGCTGGTGGTATGACCTTCGGGGAAACCGGCCGCAACTTCAGCCCATGTCTGGGAATAGTATACCAGAAATTATTATTCTTTGATACAGTGTCTCCGGCGTACGCATGAGCGGTGATCTGTGTACTCCGCGTTGTATAGCTGGATCAGGCAGCAAGTAGACAGATGTCTACCCTGTGGTATAGAGATGGCGGGAGGTGAATTTTAAAGAGTAGGTATCTGCTCAGTTAAAATGCAGTGTGGTGGCTGTACCACATGCACTGCGCTGATCCGGCAATCGGAGCAGGCGACCGTCATTGTTAATGGTGTATTCGCGCGTATTCAGCATACATTAACCCTGCTGAATCAGTCCTGCCTGTTTTAACTTTATAATCCACTAATTGCCGTCCTGCTGTGTCGTGTGACCATTCCGTCCTTTATTGTTCAGGGTAAATACAGCGATGCCCTCTACCGAACGATGACCCGGTGTGCGAGTAAGTCGCGGCGTATGTACTACTCTGCTCATTGGCATGCTATAATAGCCACATTCACGCAGTTTTGCACATGAGTGTTCCACATCCGTTCGATCTCGGAATGTAGCGAGGATACGTACCTATGCAACGAATTTGGGCCCCCGATGAACTGGTGGAGCATTGCACACTCAACCCAACCGAATTAGAACTGTTCGCCAATAAGCCTGGTGGCATGCACCTGCGTTTTGCGGTGTTGCTTGCACATATGGTGTGATCACATCGCATGGCTGGCGAAATCATAGGTAGTACCACCCGAAACCCGTGAACATCGTCAACCTCCACCTACGCAAACACCTTCTCAGCCCGCCACTGATCATCCTGGGCATCCACGCGGCGTAGCAGCGCCAGCAGCGTACCATCCGGCAGGTGAACCCGCACATGGTCGCCCGGCAGATCGGGGCGCGTCAGGGGCAGACCATTGCGCACCCGCCGGCTCTCCTCCGCCGTCAGCGTGATTGAGGGCCAGTCGGCAACGGCAATCTCGGGTGGCAGGAGTACCTGTGGCAGCAACTCCGGGTTGGACTGGAGTAAATCCAGCGTGGTCGCCTGCGCCAGCGTGAAGGAGCCGACGAAGGTACGCTCCAGCGCTGCCAGATGCGCGCCGGTGCCCAGCGCCGCCCCCAGATCCCGCGCCAGTGCGCGAATGTAGGTACCCTTGCTGCATGCCACATCAAGCACAAGTTTCGGCTGCTCCCGATCAGTATCGACAGCAACTAGTTCCAGACGGTCAATTGTCACCGGGCGCGGTGGGCGCTCCACCGTCTTGCCGGCGCGGGCCAGATCATACAGCCGCTGCCCCTGGTGGTGCAGCGCCGAGTACATCGGCGGCACCTGCATAATCGCGCCCCGGAACTGCGCCAGCGCCGCCTCGATCATCGTTGCATGTAGCGTGGGCACGGAATACTGCTCCAGCGGCTCTCCTGCCGCATCGTCCGTGGTGGTGGTCAGACCCAGGCGCACCACCGCCCGGTAGCCCTTGCGCGCATCGGCCAGATACTCGATCAGGCGGGTCGCCCGACCAAGCGCCAGCGGCAGCACGCCGGTCGCCGCCGGGTCCAGCGTCCCGGCATGCCCAACTTTGACGCCGCGCCCCACCAGTCGCCGCACCCGCGCAACAACATCGTGAGAGGTAATGCCCAGCGGTTTATTGATATTGAGAAAACCTTGCATGAACTGTATTGCGTAATCCATAGTCCGAAATCCGTATGGCATAATCGGACTACGGACTACGGACTACGGACTCTTCGCCAGCGCGGCCTGCACCGCCGGAATCACTTCCCGCCGGGCCGCGTCGAGATCCATCGCCAGGGTTGCGCCGGCCGCCTGCGTATGCCCGCCGCCGCCCCAGGTCTTGGCAATCGCGGCAACATCAATCCCCGGCGATGAGCGCAGGCTGATCTTGATATCGCCGCCGGCACGCTCCTTGAAGAGAATACAGGCGCGCACTCCGGCCACCCGCTGCATCACCTGCACCACATCATCGCTGGCCTCATCCTCAGCCCCGGTCTGGCGCAGCATCTCCTGCGAGACATAGGCCCAGATCAGCGCACCATCCCGCTCGATCCGGCCGAGCGCCTGCCCGATCAGTTGCACCGTGCTGTAGGGCGTCGCATAGTAGACCGCATCAACCACTGCCCGATGCTGCGCGCCTGCCTTGAGCAGTTCGGCCGCCACATGCAGCGACTGCGGGTTGGTGCTGTTTGTCTGAAAACTCTGCGTATCGGTAGTCAACCCCAGCAGCAGACAGGTTGCCGCCTCGGGTGAGATCGGTGCCTCCAGCGCCCGCAGGAGCAGGTAGAGCACTTCGGCAGTCGAGGCCGCCTGCGACATAATCAGGTTGACCCGACCCGCGCCGTCATTCGTCACATGATGATCGACAATCACCAGCGGCTGTGCTTGCAGATGTTCGGCATGCTCCGTATGCACCGGCCCGACCCGCTCCAGGTTGGCGGTATCCACCATCCAGATGAGATCGGCTTCCGGCAGCGCCATGCCTGGCGTGTAGACCTGCACATGCTCAATCCCCGGCAGGGTTTCGGTATAGGAAGGAATATCCGACGATGCCAGCGCAATCGGCGTCTTCCCCAGGTCGCGCAGAGCATGCCGGAGCCCCAGCATCGAGCCAATGGCATCACCATCGGGATTGATATGTGAGAGCAGCAAAATGCGCCCGGCGCGCTCAAGTTCGGCGGCAATCGCGGGCGCAGCAGCGGTCGGGTCTGTGTAGATCATACTGTTTTGTCTTCCTCGGGTTTCTGCAAACGGTACACCGTGTGGCCGGAACGTTTTTTAACTTCCTTGAGTTTAAGCTGGTGTCGGATACCGATACCGGGTATCAACCGATTCAGGCCACTTACAACCACAAACCAGAATTCACCACCAGGAGCCAGTCGCGCAAATGGTGCGAGAATAAAGTCGTGCTCAATGGCCTCATCGCCAATTTTTGCCGGAATATTCGACGCAATCAGATCATACGCCCCGGCCGGCACCTGTTCCAACCCAACACTCCCCAGCACCCGGGTGTTGTGTGTCTCATTCAGGGTGCAGTTGTGCCGTGCATAGCGCACCGCCAGGAGATTGCTGTCAGCCATGATGACCTCGGCCTCCGGAAAGCAACGCGCCAGAACAATGCCGATGACGCCGGCACCGCACCCCAGGTCAAGGATGCGCCGGGATGCGGTGACATCCAGGATGCGCAGGAGCAGATCCGTCCCCACATCAACCTGAAATGAAGAGAACAATGTATGCGCTACATCAAAGGCAAACGACTGATCACGCACCCGGTACGCAATCCGTTTTTTGAAGTAGACATCAGGACCATTCATAAAGCAGAGCAGCGCACGGAGACCGCAACCCGGCAGGCAGCAGGGTTATTCTTCACCTCTGCCCTCCTCCAGGCTATGTTCTTCGGTTCCCGGCACTTCTTCTACGTCCGCTGCCCGCTGCTCACGCTCGCGGGCAACCTCACGCAGCACCTCATCAATGTGTATCGAGTAGTCCAGCGAAGTATCGAGTTCCAGGTGCAATTCGGGAATAAAGCGCATGTGGCGTAACTCTTCCGCCACCCGCCGCCGTAAAAACCCCCTCGCCCGCTGGAGACCCTGCATCGTCTCCGTGCGCTGCGTCTCATCGCCCATCACCGAGATGCGCACCCGCGCGCGCTGAAGGTCCGCGCTGACTTCCACACCGACAACGGTGGCGAAGCTGACCCGCGGATCCTTCAACTCAAACTGGATCGTTTCGCCCAGCACGCGCTGGATGCTATCGGCAACCTGTTTTGTCCGTCGTGACATGGTCTATTCCAATATCTGCCATATCTGCATAGCCATGCGGACATGACATCCATAATTCATACGACTTACGCGGTCCCGTGCCTGGAAGCGAATATCGCCGCCGGTAGGGTGGGGGAGCTATTCGCTTTCACAAGAACTTTGCACGAAGTGCAAAGTTTTTGTGAAAAGAAAAGTACCATTTGTGCGACCACCGCGTAACGGCTGTACTTGATCAGGCCGTGCGCGTAACGCGCTCCGTGCGGAAGAACTCCATCGTATCGCCCACCTGGACGCCGGGGAACCCTTCTACCACCAGACCACACTCATAGCCCGCCGACACTTCACGCACATCGTCCTTGAAGCGCTTGAGGCTGCTAGTCCGACCGGTATGTTGCACCACACCACTGCGCAGCACCCGCACGCTCAGGTTACGCGTGACATGCCCATCGGTGACAAAGAGACCGGCCACAACTTCCCGCGAAGGCAGTCGGAATATCTCGCGTACCTCGGCGTAGCCCTCAATAACCTCTTTATATTCGGGGTCGAGTAGACCGGTCATGGCGTTCTTGATATCCTCGGTGAGCTTGTAGATTACATTATAGTAGCGGATATCCACACCATGCTGCTCGGCGGAGCGTCGTCCGGTGACATCAGGTCGGGCGTTAAAGCCAACAATAATCGCCCGACTGGCAACTGCCAGGTTCACATCACTCTGCGAGATCGTCCCGGTTCCTTTGTGAATGACCCGGATCTGCACCTCATCCTGGTTCTGGTTCAACTGGTTAATCTGATGCTCAATCGCTCCAATCGAGCCCTGCACATCGGCCTTCAGGATCAGGTTCAACTCTTTGATCTGCCCCTGCTGAATACTGCTGAACAGTTCATCCAGACTGGGGCCGCGCGAACTGCTGCTGGCAATCGCTTCCATCCGCTCCTGCCGCTGCCGCTGCACGGCAATCTCACGCGCAATCTGCAGATCATCCATCACCTGAAGAATATCGCCCGCCTGGGGTACCCCTTCCAGGCCCAGAATCTCAACCGGCATCGCCGGTTCCGCAAAGCGTAGCCGCTTCCCCGTCTCATTGAACATCATCTTAATCTTACCCGGCACCGCGCCGACCAGTACATTATCTTCGGGTCGTAGGGTGCCGTTCTGCACCAGCACCGTCGCAACCGGCCCCCGGTTCTTATCAAGCTCGGCTTCGATAATCGTACCGACCGCCTGCGCATCGGGATTAGCCTTTAGATCTTCCAGGTCGGCAACCAGCAGGATAATCTCCAGCAGACCATCAATATTGATCTTCTGGCGGGCCGATACTTCGACACAGGGCACATTCCCGCCATACTCCTCAATCACCACCTCGTTCATTGCCAGTTCCTGCTTGACCCGATCGGGATTAGCCGCCGCCAGGTCAATCTTGTTAATGGCAACGATCATCGGGACACCCGCCGCCTTCACATGGGCAATCGCCTCCAGCGTCTGCGGCATCACACCGTCATCGGCGGCGACCACCAGCACAACAATATCGGTGGCCTGCGCGCCACGGGCACGCATTGCCGTAAATGCCTCGTGACCGGGTGTATCCAGAAAAGTTATCTTCCGCCCGTGATCCTCGATCTGGTATGCGCCGATATGCTGGGTAATCCCCCCGGCCTCACCTTCGGCGACCCGCGCCGAACGAACGGCATCAAGCAACTTGGTCTTCCCGTGATCGACATGTCCCATAATGGTGACAACTGGTGGACGGACACGCATCTTTTTGGGATCTTGCGCCACCAGAACATCGGAAATATTCTCGACCACATTGGCAATTTTCTCAGGAACCAGTTCTTTGGTTTCCAGGCCAAAATCGGCTGCAATCACGGCTGCGGTTTCATAATCAATCTGCTGGTTAATATTGGCGATAACGCCGCCCTTCATCAGCGCCTTAAGAATCTCGGCAGCACCGATACCGGTTGCCTCCGAAAACTCCCGCACCGTCATATTGGGAGGCAGTTCAATCGGACCACGCGGGCGCACGGGAGGCCGTGGCGCAGCCTGCCGCTGCGCAGTTCCACGGTTAGCGCCACCCTGGCGACCACCGCCCTGGCGACCACCACCACTCTGGCGACCACCACCACTCTGGCGACCAGGTCCACCACCGCTCTGGCGACCAGGTCCACCACCACTCTGGCGACCAGGCCCACCACCGCTCTGGCGACCAGGCCCGCTGCCAGGCCCGCTGCCAGGCCCGCTGCCAGGCCCACCGCTACCGCCACCACTCCGAGCACGGCTACCGCGATTACGGCTACCACGCTGGCCTGATGGACCATCAGGCGTTGCATCGCCATTCGTATGTTGTCGGCTGCGGTTCTGTCGGGGGTCAGTTCCAGATCCGGTTCCGGACCCGGTTCCAGCGCCCGAGCGGGGGGAGTCACCACGGGTATTACCACCCCGCGCACCACCACCGCCGTCACCGCCGCCACCCCGCGCACCGCCGCCGCGAGTTGTTGTCGCTTGCTCATCTGAAGAAGTCTTACCCTTCGCCATTCTGCATCCCTTTCCACTCCAAACAGACACATCCGGACCGGAGACAAGGTAAATATCACCGACCCGGCGCATCAGGGAGTCTCCATGAAGGCAATTGCGGATAGAGCCGGTCAAATGTTACAATGCCCGCTACCTTCATCCATAAAAATCGTTATTTTCCTGATTTTACCTCTATGTATTGCCCGCATCATCGCCAGGCACTCGCGCTAATCCCTGAGCAAACTGCTCAAGTACCACTCGATCCTCGGTATGCAACGCCGTCAGCCGCAGTGCGCGCTCGATACTCCGACGTTTTAAGGCCAACTCCCAACAATCGCGATTGAGACAAAGATATGCCCCGCGACCATTCCGCTTCCCGGTCGAATCAATTTCGACCCGCCCGTCGGCGGTACGAACAAGGCGCAGCAACGCACGTTTGGACTGCGTTGTGCGACAGGAGAGACATGTGCGCTGCGGCACATGTTTTGGTCGTTGGCCTGATTGCTTCCCAGGACTCATTGGTTCCCGTGCTGTCTGCATATGCTGTTTCTGCATACGTATTTATTATCACTATCAGGATGCGCTACCCTGGCCACATCCTGAACAAAACCCACTTCACACGCCATTCGTCCGATGTTCATCTTCTGCGTCAACCACTTCTTCGCCGACGGCGTCTGCATCACCAGCTTCTTCGGCTGCTTCGCCCACAGTTTCCGTGTCACTTGTGTCTTCGGCTGCTTCATCCACGATTTCCGTGTCAACTATGTCTTCGGCTGCTTCATCCACGATTTCCGTGTCATCTATGTCTTCGGCTGCTTCGCCCGGGGCTGCTTCGCCCATGATATCCATATCACCAGACTCGGCGGCAATGGTCGCTTCGTCCTGTTCGTCCTGTTCGTCCTGATCAACTGCTTCCGCTTCCTCGCGCACTTCCGTAGCGGCTGTTTCCGTGCCGGGAAGATCCAGGCCGGGTAGCAGACCCGTCTCAGCCGGTTCCTCAGTCAGCGCTTCGGGCGCATGCTCACTCTCGCTCAAAATATACGAGGCGACCAGTCGATCATTATTGTAGATGTACAACTTATGCGGTGTGGCCCGCAGTTGCACCGTCTCGCCGATAAAATCATCGCCCAGCGGCCCATAGTAGGCGTTTTGATAGACGATTGTGCCATCGGGCCGCACCTTGCGCGTCTCAACCCGGGCATTTGCCAGCGCAACCTCGGTTGCCAGTGCTTCGGCCTCGGCGACCTCGCGGGTCTCCGCCGCCGCGCGCTCCTCCTCAAGCAGCGCCGTCGCACTCTTAATATCGATGCGCCAGCCGGTCAACTTGGCGCCCAGACGCACATTCTGACCCTCCTTGCCAATCGCCAGCGAGAGTTGCTTATCCGGCACAATCACCAGGGCCGAGTGTTCAATTTCATCCAGATGAACTTCCACCACCTGCGCCGGCGAGAGCGCATTAGCGATAAACTCGCGTGGATCGGGTGACCACTGCACCACATCGATCTTCTCACCATTGAGTTCATTTACAATATTCTGGATACGAATACCGCGCATACCGACGCAGGAGCCCACCGGGTCGATCCCTTCCTGGCGTGCGGCAACCGCAACTTTGGTGCGCAGCCCCGGCTCACGCGCAATTGACTTAATCTCTACCGTGCCATTGAAGATCTCCGGCACTTCCATTTCAAACAAACGCAAAATCAGATTTTTGTGCGTGCGCGACGCAATCAGCCGTGGCCCGCGCTCCTCGCGCCGAATTTCTACCAGGTAGACCTTGATCCGCTGCCCGTGGTAGTAGCGATCGCTATCAACCTGCTCCTTTGGCGGCAGAATTGCCTCAGCCTTGCCCATCTCCAGGATAATATTGCCCTTGGCGGTACGCTGCACCGTCGCCGTGACCAGCTCGCCCTCGCGATCCATGTACTCGCCATAGATATACTCGCGTTCGACTTCCTTGATGCCCTGGAGCACCACCTGTTTGGCCGTCTGTGCGGCAATCCGCCCAAAGTCATTCGGGGTACTCTCAACCGAGATCGTATCACCCATCTGCACATCGGGCTGGATGCGCCGGGCCCGTTCATACTCAATCTCAAAGCGGTCATCGAACACCTCGTCCACCACCTGTTTCTCGGCGAAGACGCGGGCCATACCCGTCTGCGGATCAAGCTTGACCGACACTTCCAGCGGCGGCGGATTATTACCCAGCGTACGCCGGTACGCGGTAATCAACGCCTTTTCCATAACATCTATGATGGCCTCTTTGGGGATACCCCGCTCCGCAGCGATCTGCGAGATGGCCGTATAAAAATCACTCTTCATAGCCCTTACTCGCCCTACAACAAGAAAAGTGGGGGATACCCACTTTTCTTAGCACGTCCATCAGAGATAATGCCGTCTACCGGCATAGAGAGGAGAGCCCTTAGCCTACTCATCCAGCACCTGCCCCGGCAACAGCGCATGGAACCCGGCACACGTACCCCGCATGCCGGCCATTTCCAGACCTTGCGCAACTGGAACTGACGCAGTCAGCCGAACTTGTCTAACCCTGGTGTTCATCAGCGTGATACCAGCGGTACAAAAAGCATCACCCCACGCCAGATGCCACACACTGCTTGGTTTTGGATCTTGACGAACATAATCTTTAGATCAACTTCCGGGACGATGGTTAAGCCAGTTCGCGCAGTGCTCTATCCCCAACATTTCGCTCTTTGCAGCCGAAACCTGCAACAGCAATGCTGTCCAACCTGAACACCAGTATAACATTTCCAAAGTGCTTTTGCAACCAATGCCCTTTCACATTAGTGCGCACACGCATGCCTGCCGTACGAATTTTGGCAACTCTGCCCGCTTTGTATAGACGACTCGCGTAAAAATCGTTATACTGTAGGAGAAGCCTGGTAATGGCTATCTGGTTGTCGTAAAAATTCTAGACACCTTGAAAGGAAGCTGGCTATGCTCATGACAATTGCGTTTATCTGCGCACTGCTGCTGGTTCTGCTCATTATCGGTCGTCTGGTTCAGGCACGCCACGCCGAAGCGCCCGTTCTGGTACGCACCGACGATGTGGAACGCATGCGGCGCCGGCGCCGGCGCTGACTGCTTCCACGCTTTTAAAGAACATTGAACAAAGCGATAGAGCACAAAACAGGCCGGTTGCAAGGCTACCGGGTCGTCTGTTTGTTCTATGTTCTTTGTTTGCCTGTTCTTTCTACATAACATCGTGATACAGATTGTCATGGTATGGCGCTTCAATCGCTTCCTTCCCGGCAACATGACTGTCTGATAGCGCAATTATATGGTTACACCCCAGACCTGACCAGGCGTGAACCCTGGTCAGGTCTGGAGTCGTTGTTTGGTAATCAACGGCGGTAAATCAGGTAGTGTTGCCAAAACTCCACACCTGAGTGCCGGCAACATCTCGGCAGCAGTATGGCTGCCAGACTCTGTGTGATATCACGCCCCTATCATCTTCACATCATTTAGCCACGCGCGCCGGCACTGCTATACTGAATAGTGGGAACTTATACATTACCTCCATCGTCATAACTTCATAGCAGGACATACGCACTATCCAGGATATTCAGGTGTTGTGCCGCCGGCAGGCCACGATCCATCCATATATCATGTCGGTCAGGCGCAATAGAACGCCCTGACTGCGTATGTTTGCCATAAGCGAAGTAGGGCTAGTAAACGCACAAAGGAGCGTTGGCTGTGGTTCAGCATCGCCAAAAATCTATGCTGTTGGGCTTTATCCTTGCCTGGGTCGTTGCACTTATGCTTGCCCCGGCACTGGATGCCGCTGCCCGGCAGCAGGCAGGGATCTGGTCCATGCCAACAGTTGAACCGGAGGCAGCCAACCCGTCGCTTGAAAATATCGCCGGCATCACGCTTGATGCCCGACCCGCCTTTGGCAGTATCTACCGTCCGGGAAGCTGGTTGCCGCTGTATATAACTGTTCAGAACGACAGCAGCGACATAGCCGCCGAAGTGCGGATTACCGCCCGGTCCAGCGCTACCTTTGGTACGACGCTTGATCTCCCCAATGGTGCGCGCAAAACCGTGACTGTCTATGTATTTGTGCCCGACTCTGCGCGCCGGATGACGGTGCATCTGGTACGGCAGGGGGCTCCGGTGATTGACCAGACCTCAACGCTGGCGCAGCAGCAGGTAACGCTTGATCCGCAAAACAGCCGGGTTCATATGGTCGCCCTGCTGAACGGGGAAGGTACCAGCGTCCGTCTCCCCGACCGCTTAGCCCATGATGCCCGGGTCGTGAGTGTATCGCTCGATCCGGCCGACCTGCCCGACCGTGCGCTGGGGCTGGCAATGTTTGATACACTGGTGTTGAACAATGTCCCGACCCACTCCCTGAACGAAGTAGCGCAGACCGCGCTGCGGGAGTGGGTGCTGCGTGGCGGGCATCTGGTTGTCGCCGGCGGTCCGGGCGCCGAGCAGACGCTGGCAGGCTTACCCCCGGAGCTTCAGCCGGTTCAGGTGCTGGGGCAGGAACCGGTAGCCGCCACCACCCTGCTGGGAGACGCTACCGCTGATCTGGGAACGCTCTCGCTGGCCCGAGTCGAACCGGTTGCAGAAGCGCGCATTCTGCCTATTACCGGGATCAACCCGGTTGGCGATCTGCCGCTGCTGGTTGAGCGGCCCGCCGGGGCCGGCAGTGTCACCTTTTTTGCCGCAGCACTGAACGTACCCGCCCTGGATAACGTCGCGGACGAGCAGCGCTTCTGGAGTAACCTGCTGCGCCGGCGACAGAACTTGCCGGTTGGCTTCGGGCCGACCAATCCCAATCTCGACATGTTTACCGAGAGCAATGTCGCCACCTCCCTGACACGTCTGCCGGCCCTGGAACTGCCCGCACCGACAACCCTGGGGCTGCTGCTGCTGACCTACATCGTGCTGGTTGGGCCAGTGACCTACCTGCTGCTGCGCAAACTGGATCATCAGGCACTCGGTTGGATTGTCGTTCCCGCGCTCACAATCATTTTTGCCCTGGTTGCCTATGGCATGAGCTATGCAAAACGTGGGGGCGATGTGGTGCTGAATCAGATTTCCCTGGTTGAGCCGCTGCACACCGGTTCGGCGGGAGATATTGCGCGTGTGCGCTCGTTTGTTGGTGTTTTCTCCCCGGAGCGCCGTAGCTACACCCTGGAAACACCCCGATCGGCACTGCTGCGTCCCATCTCGCTGCAAGGGCCGTGGGATACCGGTCAGGGTAGCCAGAGCGGTGTTTTCCTGCAAGATCAGTCGCTGCCGGCGGTATCCGGTGCACAGGCAACCAACCTGGAGGTGCCGCAGTGGTCGATGCGCGCAGTTATGACCGATGAACTGCGCCCGTATCAGAGTGTCACCGCACAGGTTATGCTGGACGGCGCGAAGCTGACCGGCGTGGTCAGTAACGTTGGCGATCTACCGCTCCGTGATGTTGTGCTGATCCAGGGTGACCAGGTGGCCCACCTGGGTAATCTGGCGCCGGGGGAGCAGCAGCAGGCCGAGTTGACGCTTGACACGGCAAGCTCGCACAATAACTTTCAGGGCCATACTCCGTTGAGCTACCTGATCTATGGTGATGAAATGGACCGCATGCAGAAGTCGCGCTCCCAGCCACTCCCGCCGGATAAGCAACTGCGCGCCGGTCTGCTGGATGCACTCTACTCCTACGGTCCGACCACACGCAATGCTCAGCCGATGCTGCTGGCATGGGTCGATCAGTCCCTGCTTACAGTTGATGTGGTCGATCAGCGGGTGGCCCGCCAGCAGTTGTCTCTGATTACCTTCAACCCCCGGTTGCAAGTTACCAGCCAGGAGCTTACGTTGGGGCAGGGCTGGATGGAACGCCGGATCGAGGCCGACCCGGAGAGCCAGTGCATGGGCAGCCAGGGCATTGGCTTTACCCTGTTTGGGCAACCAGTGATCGAAACCCTGCGGCTACCACCCGAACTGGCCGGGCTCCAGCCGGAGCAGATTACGCTGATCCCGCTGGCTGATGGGCCATGGCCTGCCGATATCACGGTGGAACTGTTTGACTGGAACGCCGGAGAGTGGATGACGCAGCCAATGGATGCCCAGCCGCTGACCCTGGAGCAACCGGCAGGCTTTCTTAGCAACCGGGGAGAGATTCGGCTGCGCATCAACGGTGAAGTCGGCATGCAGCAGGCTCCCGGCTGTATGATGATTGATGCGGCGCTGGCGGGAACGATGCCGGATACCGAGGGATAGTTTATGTGCATAGAGCACTGATCATAACCTATAACCCATGACAAACGCAATTGAGACGGTTAACCTGACCCGGCGCTATGGCAAAACCCTGGCCCTGGATAACCTGAATTTGCAGGTGGCGTGCGGCAGCATCTACGGCTTTATCGGGCCGAATGGTGCCGGGAAGACCACTACACTGCGCCTGCTGGCCGGTCTGCTGGAGCCGACAGGCGGCGAGATTCACCTGATGGGGGAGC
This sequence comes from Chloroflexaceae bacterium, assembly GCA_034437035.1. Lineage (GTDB taxonomy): Bacteria > Chloroflexota > Chloroflexia > Chloroflexales > Chloroflexaceae > CAKZQX01. The sequence goes on along the minus strand of DAOTUI010000251.1, from coordinate 6,501 downwards.
GGTTGCGCGCTGATGGCGGCGCAGGGCAACACCTGGTTGGGTATATGCCCGACTTCTTTGGCGTATACGATGATCTCCGCGTCTGGGAGTACCTGGACTTTTTTGCCCGCTGTTATGGTCTGGGTGGCAAGCAGCGGCAATCCACGGTAGATCAGTTGCTCGATCTGGTTGATCTGACCGCCAAACGGGAGGCATTTGTACAGAGCCTCTCGCGCGGCATGCAGCAGCGCCTCTGCCTGGCGCATGCGCTCGTCCACGACCCGCCGATCCTCCTGCTGGACGAGCCCGCCAGCGGCCTGGACCCGCGTGCCCGCGTCGAACTGCGCGAACTGCTGCGTACACTACGCGACATGAAGAAGACGATCTTTCTCAGTTCGCATATTCTCAGCGAACTGGCCGAAATCTGCACGGAGATTGGCATTATCGACTCCGGACGGATGGTGGTCAGTGGTACGGTGGACGCGGTACGCCGCCAGTTGCAGGGCGGGAATACCCTGCGCATCCGTGTGCTACGTGCGGCCGAACAAGCCGAGGCGCTGGTACGCGACCTGGAGCCGGCCGCTAACCTCCCGGAGATTGTCCAGGTCCGGCGCGACGAAGCCGATGTCCACCTGCTGTATGTCGAACTGCGCCAGGCCGATGAGGAGCAGCAGGCGGCGCTACTGGCCCATCTGCTGGCCCAGGGCATTCTCGTCAGTGACTACCACATGCAGGCCGAAGACCTGGAACACCTCTTCCTGCGATTGACCGAGGTAACGTAATGAAGGCTATCCGATTATTCCCGCCGCAGTTCAATCCGATTATTGTTAAAGAGGTACGCATTCGTATGCGCGGCGTGCGACCTTACGCTATCCTGACGCTGTTTCTGGTAGCGATGGCGGTGGCGGGATATGGCATTTATCTGCTTATGCTACGCCAGGCGAGCTTCGGGGGCATGGTCTTGAGTTTCCAGGTGGGGCAGTCGCTGTTTAGCGGGTTGGCACTCTGCGCGGTGTTGCTGATGGTCTTTCTCGCGCCGACGATGACCAGCGGCGCGATCAGTGGCGAGCGGGAGCAACTGACCTACGAGATGCTGCTGGCAACGCCGTTGCGACCGACGCGCATTCTGTGGGGGAAGCTGGTCGCCGCGTTGAGCTATATCTTTCTGTTGATTTTCGCATCGATCCCCGTGTTTAGCGTGGTGCTGATGTTTGGCGGTGTTGCGCCCAAAGATATGGTCAAGACGCTGTTACTGTTACTGGTTACGGCGATAACTTACGGAACCATCGGTATGTTCTGCTCCGCATTTGTACGGCGTACTTCCCAGGCAACCGTGCTGAGTTATATGTTTATCCTATTGCTGATTGGCACAACAACGATGGCGAGTGCTCTCTGGAGCTATTTCAATGCCCCCACCGGGCAGGCCATCCCGCCCCAACTGCTCTATCTCAACCCGTTCAGCGCCCTGATTTCGATTGTCACCATCACCCCGGATACAAACAGTGGCATGTTTCTGGGCGGCGATGTGTTGAATCTTCCGCTGATTAATCAACTCTCCATCGGTGTAGTGCATTATGGACCGAATGGCCCGCTGGTGCTGCCCATCTACCGCGCAACCCTGCTCTTCTATGCCCTGCTCACGGTGACACTCTACTGGATCAGTTCGCATATGGTGTTGCCGCGCCATCGCCTGCGACCGCGCTGGGGTGATCTGCGCTTTGTCCTCTTGCTGGCCGGAATAGTTGGGGTAATCTGGCTGGTGCGCGACTGGTGGTTTGTACTGCCACCGCAGAATCCGTAGTCCGTAGTCTGTAATCCGTAGTCCGTAGTCCGTGAGGTGCCGCTTTCGAGTGGTTGTGCTGGTCTGGAACCGTTTGATGAACTTTGAAGAATTAATCCCGATATCGATCTTCAGGAATCCCGGCTTTAGCCGGACCAGGCTTGCACTCAGATGAAGCCGATCCTGCGGTGAGTCACGGCCGGAGCAGGCCGCACGCCTGCATATGCCGCAATGCCGGGAGGCTACGGCCCCGGCAGGCATCCCACCGGCTGAAGCCGGGACTCCCGGTCATTTCATATCCGGACTATTTTCTCAAAGTTCATGAAGCGGCACTCTGTGAACTGCTCTGAAGGTGTGCAACAACCGAATATGCAAGTCAAGTGCATCAGTAGGTGACTTGCAACCTCTTCCCTGTCCCCTATCCCTTGTCCCTTGTTCTAGCGCCGTTCGCCGGTATCAAGCATGACACCCAGGGCCAGCGCAACGCGGCGGTCAATTATCCGGCGCGCATCATAGCTCATATCCAATACGTAGCGGTCCAGGATGGTAAACTTACGGTTGAATTCACCAACGCGGTGCGCCTCCGGCCCGGCTACAATAATAAAATTGGTGCGCAAAAGACCAAACAGGTTACTGTTCAGGACACGCCGCAGCAGCGACAGCACAATCGAGTCTTCCTTCGCCGTACAGATCAACGTGTCATCCGGCGCATGGCAGTGCCAGTGCTTGCGGAAGATATCGTAGAGATGATTCTTGCGCAGGCGGGCAACAACTTCACCCTGGGCATCGTTCACGGTGTACGATGCTGTGATAAAGTAGAGCTTTTGATCTTGCAAGATCTGGAGCAACGGCTCCTGCCGACTATCATCCCGATAGAAGGTGATATGCCGCTTTTGGGCAAGCGAAAGATAGATAAACAGGCTAATTGGAAGAAAGACGGCAACACCGAACAGGGTGATAAGGATACTCAGAACTTCCACCTGAATGATCGTTCCCAGAGCAATAAACCCCGTCACTACCAACATGCCGACCGCACCTGCAGCCAGCGTAGCCCCCAGATTCCGCAGCAGATGCCGGGGGCGTTCGATAAAGAGAACAGGGCGATCTTGTTCATCCCAGATATAATACTTTTCCGAGAGTGAGAGATGCTTCTGGCGTAGCAGAAATTTATCCCGGTCAAATGCGCTGTCGGTCTGCCGGCGCACCATATCCGACAGGACGCGTAGTTCCTCGTGGCACTCCGGGCAGGTTATGGTCCGGCCCATAAACTCATCGCGCAGGTGGTAGGTCTGGCCACAACGACAGGTGACGGCGGCTTCCGGCCCGACCGCATCATGAGCAGGACGCGCCGGTTGTGGAACGGCACTCGACAATGCCCGCAGCACGGAGCCATCTGCCCGTGGCGTACGCATCCCCGGTTGGGTTTCGTCCGTGGCTGATACTGCTACTGCTTCCGGTGGCATTTTCATACTCGGCATATCTTGCACCGGCGTAGAATCGCTGGGGGCAGGATTCAGCATAGACGCCGGCACCGGCTTCGGGGTATCCGCATGTGTTTGCGCTGATATATTCGCCGGGAGTGCCGCCAGGCCACGCTGCGCCGCGCTATTTTCGGGGTTGATTGCCAGCACCCACTCCAGGCAGTGTCGCCGTTCCGCATTATCCGTAACCGCCCCGGATAACCAGAGCCAGGCCCGCTCGTTATGGGGATCGATCTGGACGGCCTCGTTCAGTAGTTCAGCGGCTCGTCGTTTATCGCCGGCTTTGAGCGCCGCAATGCCCTGCTCAGTGAGCAATTCAACCGAGACAGAATTGGTCAGCGTTGTGGACATGGTTGAAGTCTCCTGATCGCATGTAAACAACGTACTACAATAATCTCTATCGACTATAGCATGTCAGGCCAGGAACATACATAGGACTATTCGGTAAACCGATGATGGTACCGGCGGCAGCGGGATAAAGGCGGGAGGGCTTTGTGTTCTGTTCGCGCTACGCCTACTGTTTCCGCTCCAGTACAAACTCGGTAATTGTGCCAAGCGTCCGGCGCGCAGGACTGTCGGGGAAGGGGGCGAGGTAGTTCAGGGCACGCTCCACCAGGTGTTGTGCCTCGGCTTGCGCCCGATCAATCCCCAGGCGCTGCACCTGGGCAATCGCCCAGGCAATACGGGACTCATCCGGCGTATCAATCACTGCGGCCAGATCCATGCCGCCACCGGAATCAACGGCATAAATCAGGGGAAGCGTAATGATGCCCTGGCGCAGATCACCCCCGGCCGGTTTGCCTAGAGCGCTTTCATCGCCGGTAAAGTCGAGAATGTCGTCCATAATCTGAAATGCCAGGCCGAGATCGTAGCCAAATTGCCCCAGCGCATCAATCTGTTCCGGCGTACCGCCACCACTGGCGATCCCACACTTGCATGCCGCCGCAAACAGCGCCGCCGTTTTGGAGCCAACTTTGTAATGATACTGTTCCAGGGCGGTTTCCAGCGGGGTGACACGCATCACCGGAGCCAGTTCACCCTCGCAGATGGTCATAACTGCTTCGGAGAGGTAGGTGATAATGCGGGAGTCGGGGGCCAGCGCCATCTCACCGGCGGCAATGGCGAAGAGGTAGTCGCCCACCATCAGCGCAACGTCATGATCCCAGTCGGCACGCATCGTTACCGTACCCCGGCGGCGCTCGGCTTCATCTACCAGATCATCATGCACCAGCGAGGCCGCATGAATAACTTCGACAGCAGTTGCCGCATGCAGCACGCGTTCCAGGTTGTAGGTACCAAGCTGAGCCGCTACCAGCGTCAGCGCCGCGCGTAGCCGCTTACCGCCCGAGTTGAGCAGATGCTGCCCGGCTACAGTAATTACGGCGGCGTGGGACTGCACCCGCTGCAACACAATGCGATCAACCTGCTGCAAATCGGTCAGCAGGTCCGGGGGGAGGAGTAACTGTTTCATGGGCGTTGTACCGCCAGGATGGAATTTCGTGTGAGACAAACCACAGCTTTCAGTTAAGATACCCGAAATCGGGAGGGATGTCAACTTGCGCCGGGAGCCGGATTGTTTACAAGCCGGGTTCGGGTATGAGTAACTCCAGGGGTTTGCCTGCTTCATCTGCATCGGGCGTAACGCGCAGTGTAGCATCCGGCAGATCGATGTCGGTTTTCTCGTCAAGAACAATGAGGTTATCAAAGACATCTGCTGCCGTGAATTCTGCGTGGACGGCCTTACGCACAGACTTCTGGTAGCCGTCGGGAAACAGGACCGCTGTAGAAACCTCTGTGCTCTTGGTCACGCTAACGAAGACGCCATACTTCCGGAAGTGGTCCACTGGATTACACCCCATGCCGGCGACAAAGTCCTGGGGAAAAGTTCCAATCATACTGATGAGACAGACTTCGCCCTCCTGGTTGTAGGCAACCCAGTGCGTGCGATTGTCGTGCTGGGCAAGCAAGCGCGTCGCTGACGGCGGCACTTCCGCGAAGGTTAAATCGTTCGGGAGGCGATCCTCGGCCTGCTGCGTGGTTTCAAAGATATCCGACAAAATGTTGGGTGGTTCGATAACCGCCGTCATAATCCAGATCGGCAACAGTTGCTTCGTCTTATCAAAGATACCCGACAAGATGCCGGGCCGGTTATTCGCCTGGGTGGTCAGTTGCTGCCCGACGATGAGCGCTGCCGCCAGAAGGAGCAGGGCAACCAGGGCATACAGTGTTAGCCGTAGCCGTCCTATTTTTCTTATAGGCATAAGGTTGCGCTTCCTCTTTCTTATGATAATATGTTGCAACACAATGCGGTCAACTATCGCAAATCAGCCAGCAGGCCTGGGAGAGAAATAGCTTTTTTACGAGTATTACACTTACATAATGAAATAGTTTTACACATAAAAATCCAATAAGTTAAATGAGATAACTCTGGAGTGTGGGGGTACCCCTCACACTCCAGAGTTATAACCTGGTCTTGCCAAATATGTAATAGAGCCAGATCTAGGAGGTCTCTTTTATATCTACGCTAGGTTCAGGTATTAACAATTCCAGGGCTTCATCTGACTTGTTTGTATCAGGAACAACGGTCAGTGTAGCATCCGGCAGATCGACAGCCATGGCATTGTCGAAAACAACGATGTTTTCGAAAACTTCCGCATCAGGTATTTGAGCGCGGATAGCATCTTGGTATCCATCCGGGAAAAGAACCGCTGTAGATGCTTCTGATTTGTCCGTATGTAAGTCTTTATATACCCTGACGAATACACCATGTTTCCGAAAGTGTTCCACTGTATTACATCCAAGTGCAGCGACATAGTCTTGAGGAAACGTCCCAATCATACTAATGACGCAGACTTCACCTTCCTGGTTGTAGGCAGCCCAGTGTGTGCGATTGTTGTACTGGACAAGCAAGCGGGTTGATGATGGCTGCACTTCAGAGAAATCCGAGGTTATCGCATCCGGCAATCGATCCTCTGCCTGTTGTACTGCTTGAAAGGTATCCGATAAAACGTCGGGCTGGTTGTCTGCCTGTGCAGTCAGGCGGTGACCAATACCAAGCCCTAGCACTATAAGTATGAGTGCAGCCAGTGCATATAGGGTTAACTGCAGCCGTCCCATCTTTTTCATAAACATTAACTCACCGTTCGCTTATTTTCGGAAGGAGTTCGTAAAAATCCCCCATTAGCCGGTCAAAAACGGCTACTTGGGAAACATCTCGCCCCACATGGCGATAAAAATTGCAGAAATGTTTTACACATTACG
>DAOTUI010000250.1:0-6580 GCA_034437035.1 Chloroflexaceae bacterium | reverse complement strand
AGCTTTCCCACGCAATCGAGCATGTGCAAAAGCGGATTCGTGTATTGCAGCGGCGCATGGGGAGTGCGGAACCTATCCAACGGGCGCGGCATAAGCAGGATATCGAGGATCAGCAGGAGGCGCTGGCCGGGTATCAAGAGATGTGGGATGAGCTTATGCAACCGGAAAAGGTTGAACTTCAGATGCTCGTGAGCTACAAAGCAGACAATACGGATAAAATCGAGCAACCAGCAATACAGGCGTTACCCTTTATGCTATAACCCGCTGCGAGGATAAACCCATGTTGTTTCTGTTCTCACTATAGCACTTATGCGTTTTTCTGTGCCATGTTTTGATGGTCTCGTTATGCATCGATGCGAATTACAGTATGCTCGATGCAAATGGGCTAATAGACGTGTGAGAATATCGTACATCTTGCTCGTGAGTAAATTGGGGATGCATATATGAGTCAATCACAGGATTATTCGACCAGAAGATTGCCGGAAAATCAATCGGACCCCTATTCACAATCATTGTCACCGGACACATCAATGTCAGCAATGACTTCCGATAGCTTTCCAAAACAGGCACTGTTGTGGCTTGTTCCCGGTGTGGTTGGACTGCTGATGGGGCTGGCTTTTTTTGCCTACTTTGAGCGGCGAGCGAACCACCAGATTGTGTTTATTAACCCTATGGGGGAGTTATGGACTGTTCGAGCCGATGGCGATGCGGCAACAGAAATAGACGTTGGGATTTCAGAGGATGCGCTCTTTTTTACGCCACATTGGGCACCCGATGGCAGGAAACTTGCGTCGATAGCACAGGAAAATCAGACCAGTCAGGTCATAGTCACGGTATCAGAAGAAAGTGAAATCCTTTATCGCAAAGAAGCTCCAGCAGGAGCGGATTTCCAATTCCCTGGCGATGCCTGGGCACAGGACAGCCAGCATCTGGCAGTCATTTCCCAAAGTATACCCGCATCAGCAGATGCTGAAATTCTTATTCTCAACATAAATGCAACCGATGAAATTACCACGGGATTGACACTCAATATCGAGGGGGGAACACCGCAATGGCATCCAACCGAGAATTTGCTCTTGATACCAACAATTACAGACAGCATAACGGCAACCCTCCATGTCGTAAGCCCGGATGGCATAAGTGACCTGTTTGCACCAACGGATGAGCAAGATATGCGCCTGTTTGGTGATTGGTCGCCCGATGGTGGACAGGTAGCCTATGTTGGTATTCAGACGAGTACAGTAACGTCAACAGTTGACATAACACGTACAACCATCCTTGTGGCAAACCGTGATGGCACCAACTCCCGTCCCCTTGTTTCTGATGGATTGAACTATGCCCCATTCTGGGCACCACGGGGAGATTACATCTTTTTTACACGTATGTTGATCAGTGAGATAGATGCGACAACGAATGTAGCCACGTATCAACTTTGTCGGGTGACATTAGACGGCTCGGAACCAGACTGTTTTGGACAAAGCACACCATCATTCCTGAGCCCATTTCTCCGTCGTCACACACTTGCGGCATGGTCACCTGATAATACAAAGTTTTTCTTTCAGGGATACGATCCTATGAATTTTGAGACCAGTCTGTATGTGTCCAATGCATATGACGGTAGTAACCCTGTCGAATTAACAGAGGAAAACATAGCACACCTCACTGTACTCTGGTCACCTACAAATCGGGCCTTACTGATCAATAACCCGGGAAGTTTCGCTATGTCTCTGCAATGGATAGATCAAGAACGTCCAGGTACTGATTTCCCGTCTGGGAAATACCCAACCTGGCAACCGTAGTAGTTAGGTGGTATATGCGCATAAAACACACAATAGTACTCATATGCGTCGTTTTTATCATTGCCGGCGTGACCGTTGGTATAATGCTGGATATTAGTAAAAGCCGTCAGCAATCCATTTACGTGCCTGATCACGAACGTGATGAAAACAGTGCCAATGAGTATGTGCCCGCAACCAGGATTAGTGCGACATCGTTGCTTACAGCAGTTACAAACGCAACGGTAGTCGTACCAGAACGTGATCCGGTAGAATCACCGCAACCAGAACCGACAGCAACGCAACGTTTTGAGCGAACCAATAATGCCTCGTCTCTAACGCTCGTTGTTTCAACACCAACCCTGGCAGCAGCTACAGAGCAGAGTGTAAGCCCTGAGATACCTAATATTCAGCCACCGGATGCGTTTGTTGTGAACTATTGGCGTATGGTTAATGAGGGCGAATACGAAGATGCATGGCAAGCTTTATCGCCTGGGTTTCAGGAACATAATCATGATAGTCAGTATAGTCGTTATCTCGCCAGCCGTAGAGATTTTTGCAGCACAAGAGCCGAAGATCCCCGGATACTCTCTATAAGAAGTACAGAGGCGACGGTCTTTTCCCAGCTTGTCTACCAGTCAGGTGATAATTGTGAGCGTATGACTCTGGATCTGGTCTATGATCTCATCCTTAGCCCTGATGGAAAGATCTGGTTGATTGATGTGGTTCGACAAGAATCAGAACCGATTTCAACGCCTACAACTGCATTTAAGGATAGTGCCAGTGCATTATCATCACAAGGTGAACAATGGTCACTTTTCTTTTCAGATGCGTTTATGACTGATACTGGCGTATGGTACACCGGTACCTATCGTACTCCCCGCCTTGAAGGAACAATTACGGTAGGCAATGGTAACCATTTGTGGCAAGTCACTACATTTCAGGAAACCTCCTGGTGGTTACGGCCTGACTTGGCTGCAATTTCGAATTTTTCTCTTGATGTTGAGATGCAACAAGTGAGCGGTCCCACTGAAAGTAGCTATGGGGTCATTTTCCGTTTGCAGGAGAACGGCAATTTTCGATACTACCGTTTCAGAATCACAGGCTCTCAAACGTACGAGGTAGCGTTTGTCGATGGTAACACTGTGACAACACTGATTGACTGGACATGGTCGTCGGCAATACGTCCAAGTGATAGTAACCAGATACGCATCATCGGACAAGGGTCGCAATTTACTTTCTACATCAATGGTGAGTATGTTGATGAAACCTCCGACCGTTCGCTCGATACAGGTCAGGTTGGTATTATTGTCGGTCTTCCTGAAGCTGATCAGGCAGTATTTCAAACAACAAACTTTACGGTGCGAACTCCATGACCATCTCGCAGATGAGTACTACTGCGCAAGGATAAGTGGTAGCCCTGATGATCGACAATGGTTCTATGTAGAGTATTGAGATAACAACCATTAAAATTGATTGGAGCATAGGATGAAACAATCTCAACGGATAACAGTTATCACTATTGTCATTGTCGTCGTTGTTGTAATTATCAGCAGTATAACCTTTATAGCATTAAACCGACCAGGCACTATTGTCTCGGGACGCACTGCAGTTCCTATGACAACATCGGTTGCCGTGACCGGTACTCCTGATAATGTGGCTGCGGTATTGCCCACAACTATCCCGGAACCCCCGTTGGCACCGACTCAAACTTCCATAGTACCGCTAACCAGTACTGCTATACTACCCACACCAACTAGTACGCCACTCCCATCGCCAGAACCGACGTCTACTCCAGAAGTTAGCCCTTTTCCCGCAGAAGAACTGCAAGCTATTCTGGCCCAGGCCGGTGGCACTTTTGGCGTGGTAGTCTATGATATCACGCGCACCGAGACAATTTATACGCAAAATGAAGATATGATTTTCTCGGCAGCAAGCTTGATCAAAATCCCTATTGCTTTGACTGCCTACTACCTTGCCGATATGAATCAGCTTGACTTGGATGAACAATTGACATTGAATGCAAATGATATCGTTGGTGGCACTGGTTCCTTGCAGAATAGTCAGATTGGTACCACCTACACAATACGCGAATTGTCCACCCGTATGCTGTACGATTCGGACAACACCGCAGCGAACATGGTACTCAGGAGAATTGGAGGATTTGATCAAGTCAATACGTTGTTAACTGATCTGGGAATGCAAGAGACACGCGCACAACGTTTTTTGATGGACTTTGCTGCATTACAGGCGGGCCGTGATAATCTGACGAGCCCAGATAATATCGCAGCGATGCTGCAAATTCTCGCCCGTAACGAAGTAGCGGGATCGCAACAGTTACTTACTGCAATGGCGCGGAACCTGGATCAGCAAAAGATACCAGCACTGCTCCCAGCAGATGTCACAGTAGTGAATAAAACTGGCGTTCTTCCTGCACCGAATGGTGTTGAACATGATGCAGCATTAATAACCTTACCTGATGGTCACCAGTACATTCTCGTTATACTGAGCAAAGATCTCCCAAATAATCAGGCGGCAATTAATGCTATTGCACAGGCATCAAGGCTTGTGTTTGCATATGAACAACAGATCAATTTATAAATGGCAGTTTGGATTATCTTAACGAATTGCAATAAACGGGACAGTGAATGTTACTGCTATTACGCACCATACGCCCCAACCTGCTCAATATACTCCAGCGACTGATGGCGGAAGTAGGTGTTGTAGAGTTCGGCGTAATGCCCGCCCTGTGCCAGTAGTTGCCGATGGTCGCCCTCCTCGATAATCTGTCCCGCGCGCATTACGATAATCCGATCGGCGGAGCGGATGGTTGAGAGGCGGTGCGCAATGATAATGCTGGTACGCCCGCGCATCACCAGATCCAGCCCCGCCTGGATCTGCGCCTCGGTTAGCGGGTCCACGCTGGCGGTGGCCTCATCCAGGATAAAGATCGCCGGGTCTTGCAGCAGCACCCGCGCCAGGGCGACCAGTTGCCGCTGCCCCAGCGAGAGCCGCCCGCCCCGCTCGCCCACCTGGGATTGCAGCCCCGCCGGCAGGTCGTCTACCCACTCGCCGCCACCAATCTGACGCGCAATCCGCGCAACCTCCTCATCGTTGGCCTCTTCGCGGCCATAGCGGATGTTATCGGCAACCGTACCGGCGAAGAGAAACGGCGACTGTGGCACCAGCCCGAGCCGGCGGCGATACTGTGCCAGATCCAGTTGCCGGATATTCCGCCCATCAATCAACAACCGGCCGCCCTGAAACTCGTAGAAGCGCATGATCAGCCGGACCAGACTGGACTTACCCGCCCCGGTATGCCCAACAACCGCGATTGTCTGGCCCGCCGGAATATCCAGGGAGAAGCTGCGCAGAACCGGCTCACCTTCACGGTAGCTGAAGTCCATATCCTGGAAGGTAATTCGCCCCTGCAGGTGCGGCACCGGCTCCTGCGCCGTCTGCACTACGCGCGGCTCGGCATCGATCAGGGCGAAGACACGTTCGCTGGCGGCCAACCCCTGCTGGAACTGGCTCCAGAACGAGGCGATGCTGGTCAGGGGGAAGTAGAAGATCGCCAGGCTCTGCACAAAGAGATACCAGTCGCCCGCCGAGATGCGATTCTCGATAGCCCACCGCCCGCCGAAATAGATCACCAGCGCCGTACCAACCCCGGCCAGAATATCGAGCAGCGGGAAGATCGTGTTAAAGACCAGCCCCTGCCGTAGCCGGACCGTGTAGGCCAGTTGGTTGGTTGCGTTAAAGTCGGCATAGATCGCCGCCTCCTGCCGGAAGTTCTTCGCCACCCCGATACCGCTGATCGTCTCCTGAATCTTCGCGTTGACCGAGGCAATCGCCCGTTGTGCCCGCTGCGAGGTGCGACGGGCGATCCGGCGAAAACTCAGTGCGGTGATAAAGACCAGCGGAGCCACCGCTATGGTGATCAGCGCCAGTGGCGGGCTAATCACAAACAGCACAATGATGATAATCAACACCAGCAGCAGTTGGCTCAACAGTTCAATCGTTAGCGTAACCACCGTGGCAAAATCCTGCGTGTCCGATGTCACCCGGCTGACAATCTTACCTGAGCTATATTGATCGTAGAAGGAGAGGTCGCGCTGGGTAACGGCGGTAAAGGCATCCTCGCGCAGTGCCAGCACCACATCGCCGACTGTCCGCGCCGAGAACTGCTGCCGGATGAAGTTGAAGAACCAGCCGAGCGAACCCAGGACCGCGATGCCACCCGCCAGCGCCAGCAGCACCTGCGCCGTCGGATTGCCCGCCAGCAGATCAATCCCCCACGATACGGCAATCGGCATGACCGTTTCAGCCAGGGCTGCCAGGAGCACCATGGCGACAACGGTTGCCATACTCCAGGCGTGGGGCCGAAAGTAGGCGATAATCCGCCGGATGAGCGCCGGATCGCTGTAGGTGCGATCATATTCTTCGGCATCAAGACCATCGAAAATGAAACCCATAGGGTTATCTTATGCCTCCTCTGCATCGGGATCGATGCCCAGTGTCCGCAGTCGTGCCGCTAATATATCGAATGATTGTCTGCCTGCTCCGTCACACTTCCGGCGGCTCAATTCCCAACTCACGCAACCGCGCCCAGGCTGCTTCCTTGGCAGCCTGTTCGGCTTCCCTCGCCGCCCGCTCTGTTGCCGCATTCGCCTCGGCTGCTTCAGCCTGGGTGCGGCGCATCTGGCCGGCGCGGTCGTAGAGCCGCAGAAAGGCACCATCCGGCACCAGGTAGCTCGCCAGTTCGTCACTCCAGAGCCGCCCCTGGGCATCGACGGGCACCTCTT
>DAOTUI010000249.1:0-44308 GCA_034437035.1 Chloroflexaceae bacterium | reverse complement strand
CGGCAGCATGGTACATTTTGATCTTTGTTCACAAAAAATTTGCACAAAGTGCAAATTTTTTGTGAACAAAGATGGTTTCTTCCGCCCTGCCGGAGGCGGAATCTCCTATCGGGTCAACGACCGCGTAAGTCCTGTAATTTATACACGTTACGCGGTTGACATGCAAACCGGATGTTCCACCCGATGGAAGCCCGATTCGCCTGCGACAGCATGGTACTTTTTTCTTTTTCACAAACATGCTGCATCCTGTGAAACATGTTTGTGAAAAAGCGGACGCGCAGAAGCGCGTCCCTACAAATCTCAGTTCACGGGTTACGGTTCGACAATGTAGTGCCGGCCGCGCCCCGGTAGTTCTACGCAGTCCACCAGCATGTAACCGGCGGCAAAGGCCTGCTCCAGTGCGGCGCGCAGGAAGAGCCGCCACTCCAGCAGGCGTTCGCGCTGCTGCCGGCGCAGCGTGGCGATATCCTCCGGGAGGGGCAGCGCCACCGGGCGGCCGTCAAATTGCGGCGGTGCCGGCGGGGGCGGGGGCGCTACAATCTGCATTGCGGAGAAATCCCAAATGCGCGCAATCGGTGCATCCGCCACCGCATTGCAGACCCGCGGACTGCGCAGGTACCAGTCAACCCGGCAGCGGTCGGTGGGCACGCCGGCGTTGAGCGCGTCGGTCATCTCGCCATAGATGTTGCGAATATAGGTGCTGCTGACCGCGCCCAGGCAGTGCAGGTTGAATGCGCCGTTGGTGCGGTAGAGCGGGTCATAGGTCCAGGTGACATGCTCGGTTATGCCCTGGTCAAGCACGGCCTGCCGTTGCGCCAGCTTGAGTTGCCGCCCGATGCCGTGCCCCTGCCACTCCGGCAAGACCCCGGCGATGTGGCTGCAATGTTTGATCCGGGGTGGCGCGGTGGCGGTGGCCGGGGTTGTGCCCAGCCAGCCGACCACAAAGCCAACCATCCCGCCGGTTGCGGGGGGGCCGTCGGGCGCGAAGGCTCCCAGGACCAGGCCACCGTTCTTCGCCAGCGTGACCAGGATATGCGTCGGCAGGATATCCGTCTCCTCCGCGCCCCAGGTGCGCCGCTCCACTTCCTGGATCATGCGGCTGCCGGCGACATCGCCAACCGCGCGAACGGTAATATTGGAGGCACTCATGAGTTCAGTTCCATGTAACAATTCTTGACTTGCAATGGGTCTGATCGTGGGCAATTGATGGTCCTATCTTACCGCATGTGCCGACTGCCGGGCAAGTGAGCAGCCCGGTGGCATCCTACGACAACGTGCCGCATGGTGTTCGGCAACGCGGTTAGCCGATGCGTGAATTCTTCTCCACCCGAACGGCATAAACTGTAACAGTTCGGATGTTGTGCTGTCTGCCGGCTTCGTTTACAATAAGACGGTATCTGTTGCTTGCAGATAGCATCCGGCAGCGAGTTGTTGATCGCAGACTCTGGCGCAGCTCCGTCAGCGCTCTGGGGCCGGTCGCACGCCACCCCCACCTGAATTGCACACACACACAATTCCCAGACCGTGCGTCATCTCATCGGTCATCTCATCGGTTGTCTCCGGGTGGGGCAGTTTGTTCTCTCATCTGGTTCGTCGTTTTTTAATTGTACTGCAAAGGAGCAGCATCATGGCTCGTAACATCCACCGCATTGAGGACTACGAACAGTTTATTGGGGCGGAGGCAGTCGATCGCATTCTAAAGAAGGCCCGCAATCTCCAGAACTACCACGTATCACATGTTAACGCGACCTATTATGGCGGCGGTGTGGCCGAAATCCTCTCATCACTTACCCTGTTAATGAACAGCCTGGGTATTAAAACCGAGTGGCGCGTGATCCAGGGGTCGTCCGACTTTTTTGGGGCGACGAAGAAGATGCACAACGCCCTGCAGGGCCAGCAGATGCCCTTCTCCGATATTCGTACGGATGTCTACGAGGATGTCATCTATGAGAATGCCATCCGCAACCACTTCGACCATGACTTTGTGATTGTACATGATCCGCAGCCGCTGCCGCTGGTGACCCACTACAAGAAGCGCAGCCCCTGGGTCTGGCGCTGCCACATCGATCTGTCGCATCCCCATTCCGAACTCTGGGACTACCTGACGCCGTTTGTCGAGCAGTATGATGCGGCGATCCTGAGTTTTAAAGAGTATACGCAGCGCATCAAAACTCCGCAGATCTACTTTATGCCGGCGATCAACCCGTTCACCTACAAAAATCGCTTTATGACCGATGAGGAGATGGATGAGCGGCTGGCCTTCCATGGTATCCCGACTGACCTGCCGCTGGTGGTGCAGGTGGCCCGCTTTGACCCCTGGAAAGACCCGGTCGGCGTGATCGAAGCCTACAAGATCGCGCGGCAAGAGGTAGACTGCACGCTGGTGTTGCTGGGGAACTTCGCCGCAGACGATCCCGAAGGCGTTGAGGTGTTCGAGTCGCTGCTGGAGAAGCGCGATGATCGCATCTTTATCCTACCCAACGGCGAAGATACCGCGCTGGTCAACAGTTTGCAGCGCCGCGCTGCGGTTGTCCTGCAGAAATCGACGCGCGAGGGGTTTGGCCTGACGGTGACGGAAGCCATGTGGAAGGAGTCGGCGGTTATCGGTGGCAATGTCGGCGGTATTCGCTACCAGATTGAAGATGGCGATAACGGCTATCTGGTGACATCCATTGAAGAGGCCTCCCGGCGGATTGTCCAACTGGTCAAGGATGAGCCGTTGCGGACGGAGATGGGCCGGAAAGCCCGCGAGACCGTCCGCGAGAAGTTCCTGCTCTCGCGCCTGCTGGAGCAGTACCTGGACCTGATCGACTCTTTTGAGACGATCTTCCGGATGCGCTACTTCCCGGGTTTCTAACAGCCTGACTTTTTAACTATGCTTGTGCAACGATGCGAGGGGCACGGGGAACTGCTGGTTCTCCGCATCGTTGCACGAGTCACTAACATCGCTGCTTCAGAGGAGACAAGAGTATGAGTCTGGTCTGGTTCTTCATCATAGCTATCGTGATATTTTTGCTGATTGTCATACCGCTTGGCCTGTTTCAGGCAAGTCGATTGGCGAAAACGTACGGACCAGAGCAGCAGATATCCGGAAACCCCTGCGCCTGGGGTAGCCTGATCTGTGAGAGTTGGAAGGCACCCACCATCGGCGGAACGTTGCAATTTCCGTATGAAGTAACCCTGTATGCTCAGGGTGATGCACTGACCGGAGAATATCGGTACGCGCAGCGCAAGGCGGTCTACTCCGGGCAGATCTTTCTGACGTACCGGCAGGGTTCGGTGAAAGGGCGACTGGATGGTAGCGTAGTAGAGGGCAAACTCAGCCCCGATGAAGCCGATCTCACGCTCGGTTATCCCCAGGGGAGTCTGATCAGTTTCCTGAACGGTCCGTTTGCCTTTCGCATTGCGGGCGAAGATGTCTACTTCCTCAATACAGATAATAGCCAGGACTCCATCGGTGCTACTAGCAAACTCACGGTTGAACCCGACCGGATATCCGGCCGGCTCGAACATGGACGGCAATCCTGGGTTGCCAATGTCGATATCACCTACCAGGGTGTCCCCCGGGAGTTGGTGACGTTGGCCCTCCTCCTCATGAGCAGCGCAGTACTCAGCTTTCACCATAGTTAAGCAGTTAAGCAGGTATGTATAGCAGTCGTAAATTGGTTGTGAACTAAACTCTTCGGGATTCGCTCCCAACCGCCTGATGAATTTTGAAAAATAGCCCGGATATGAAATGACCGGGAGTCCCGGCTTATGACTTTTAGAACATAGTCCGGATATGAATGACCGGGAGTCCCGGCTTTAGCCGGTGGGATGCCTGCCGGGACAGTGGCATTCTGCCGGGAACGCCTGATCCGGCTGAAGCCGGGACTCCGATTCCACGATGTTCGGATTACAAATTCAACGTTCGTAAGGCGGCACGACAACAAATTCAGGGTTGCTATAACAACACCCTGGCATCTATCACCATCCATGCGTCTCCAGTTCTGTTCGGGATGCTTGCAAGAGATCATCGACCGTTATACTGCTTTCACGCAGGTTGGTGGCGATAGCAAGCATCTGCAGGTATGCCTGCGCCCGGCGAATGCGGGCATATGCCTCTGGTGAGAGCAGCACCCCAATCGCCCTGTCACCATCAGTAATGGTCAGGGTCGTGTCGTTAAGTTGCGCGATCTGCTCGGCAAGCTGATCGCGCACTTCATCCAGGGTTATCTG
Organism: Chloroflexaceae bacterium; assembly: GCA_034437035.1. GTDB lineage: Bacteria > Chloroflexota > Chloroflexia > Chloroflexales > Chloroflexaceae > CAKZQX01. The sequence goes on along the minus strand of DAOTUI010000249.1, from coordinate 40,090 downwards.
TCGTTCGGTTTCCGGTTGCATATAAACCTCCACACTGTATACAATCACACATCCGTCTGATCGATATAGCACCAGCGCCAGCTTTCGCCCGGCTCGAACGACTGGATAATCGGGTGCCCGCTTGCGTGGAAATGCTTTGTCGCGTGCTGGTTTTTCGATGAGTCGCAGCAGCCCACATGCCCACAGGTCAGGCAGATGCGCAGGTGAACCCAGGTGTCACCGGTTTCCAGGCACTCGGCGCAGCCCTGTGACTCCGGCGATACCGGCCGGATAAAGTTCAGGTGGGTGCATGCCCCGTCTGCCGGTTGTTCCGCCGGTGTCCGGATTGGACCGGGCATATTTGCACCACCCGGCAGCACACTCACCCGGAAGAGATCACCACTGCGCATAAACTGCTCGGTGTTACCCAGTAGCACCAGTCGGTCGCCCGGCTGCAACTCCAGCGTCTCCGGCAGGTCGTTCATGGTCTGCCCATTGCGCTGCACCGCTTCAACCTGCAGGCCATACTCGCGCTGGAGTGCCTGCGGATCGAGCGGGCTGCCGGCGGCAGGCGCACCCGCCCGGATGGTGACAATCCGCGTCTGCATGCACTCCTCATCCAGGTCCGTGCAGACGACCGGAGGCTGGTCGGCCCGCTCGCGGAGCGCAGTATAGCCGTGCGCCCGCATCGACTGCACATGCGTTTCGACCTCCGGCGGGGCTACGCGGTAGGCTTCCAGCACCTGCACAAACAGTTGGACAGTGCTCTCCAGTTCCTCCGGAATGACAATATCCGCTCCCGCCTCGGTCAGCGACGCGACTTCGGCAATGTAGCGCGTCCGCACAATAATGTTGAGTGTGGGATTGGCCGTCCGCGCCACCGCCGCAACCCGGCGCGCATCACCCGGATTGTCGTCCGCGATCACCAGCAGCTTCGCCCGCTCAATCCCCACCATCTGAAGCGTGTGCAGGCGGCTGTCGTCGGCGCGCAGCACCGGCAACCGCTCTCGCTCGGCCTCGGTTGCAAACAGCGGGTTGAGCGTGAGGATCACATAGGGAATGCCCGAACCGCGCAGCACGCGTACCAACTGCTGTGCGCCGGCACCATACCCGGCGACGATCACATGGTGCTGCAGATGGGCAAAACTGACCGTTGATGATTGGGCCGCAGCGGCCTCGGCCAGCGAGGTTGTTTCACGCTGCGTCAGGCGCGCCCGCAACCAGTAGCCCGTCTGCGACAGGAACGGCGTCATGACCAGCAGAATAACCGAGGCAGCGATAAAGGTTTGCCCGCCGGTTTCCGCCAGCCCCAGCGGAAAGAGATCCAGCGGACGGGCGGCCCGCTCCAGCACAAAGGCAAACTCGCCAACCTGGGCCAGCAGAAAGCCGGAGAGTAGCGCTGTCCGCAGCGGATAGCCCAGCAGCAGCACACCGATGCCACTGGTGATCACCTTGATCAGCACAATCCCGACCAGCACGCTCAGCACCAGCAGCGGTTGTGCCATCAGGAACCCCAGGTCCAGCAGCAGCCCGACCGAGACAAAGAAGGCGGCGCTGAAGAGTACCTGCAGCGGCATAATCTCGCCAAAGGCATGCTCGCTAAACTGGCTCTCGCTGACCACCAGGCCGGCCAGGAACGCGCCCAGCGAGAGGCTGACCCCGGCCAGACTGGTCAGCCAGGCGGTGCCAAAGCAGATGGCAATCACCGAGAGCAGAAAGATCTCCTGGGAGCAGGTGCGCGCGACGATCTCCAGCAGCGGCGGCATCACCCGGCGCGCAAAGATCAGCACCAGCGCGATGATTGCGGCTGCTTTGCCCAACTCCCAGACAATATTCAGGGGGGAACCGCCTATGCCCGCCAGCATAGGGACCAGCAGCACCATTACGATCACGGCAAGATCCTGGAAGATCAGAATACCGAGGGCAATCTGCCCCGGTTCGCTGTTGGTTTCGGCGCGATCGGCCAGCAGCTTCAGGATGATCGCGGTGCTGCTAAGGGCGATCAGGCAGCCGGTGAAGATTCCCACCCGCCAGTCGATACCCAGTGCCGCCAGGATCATAGCGGTCAGCAGCACGGTCAGCCCGACCTGCAGGCCGCCCCCAACGAAGATCAGCCGTTTGATGCGTGCCAGTTTCTCCAGGCTAAACTCGATGCCGATGGTAAAGAGCAGCAGAATAATCCCGATTTCGGCGACAACTTCAATCAGTTCCTGATCTTGCACCAACCCCAGCGCATTGGGACCAATCAGCACCCCCGCCAGCAGGAAGCCCACAATCGGCACCTGCCCGAGCCGCTGGCTGATGTAGGCGATGATCGCGCCTGCCGTCAGGATGACCACAATCTCCGGCAGGACGTGGATGGGCGAATTCGCCGCCAGAACTTCCATTAACTCATGTAGCATAGTTGCTCCGTATGAGGGGTTTATAGATCATAGGGCGGGAGCATGGCTCTCGCCCTCCATATCCGCAATACCTTTCAAATACACGAGTTACGCGGTCGGTTTCAACCCAGGCGTTTGCCTGCATGAACGGCCCGACTCGCCTGCGGCAGCATGGTACTATTTTATCCTTTTCACGAAATTGTGGCTCGGAGAGCCACAATTTCGTGAAAAAGATCGGACATCTTCCACCCTGCCGGAGGCGAGATTTCCTTCTGGGTGAGCCACCGCGTAAGTCGTGTCAAATACAGGAGTTACGTGGTCGTTCATCAAACCGGGCGTTTCACCCGATGAACGGCAGAATCGCCTGCGGCAGCATGGTACACTTTTTGCTTTTTCACAAAAATTTTGCACTTAGTGCAAAATTTTTGTGAAGAAGCATGGAATCTTCCACTCTGCCGGAGGCGAATCGGGCCGTTTGACCCGGCAGACGCCTGCCGGGTCAACAACCGCGTAACTCGTGTCAAAGAGCAGAACCTGCGCGGTAGTCTTGCAAACCGGGCGTTTGCTCCGATGCAGAACGCTTCCGCCTGCGGCAGCATGGTACTTTTTTTTATCTTTTTTCACAAAAACATTTTCACTTTGTGAAAATGTTTTTGTGAAAAAAGGATGGTTTCTTCCACCCTGCCGGAGGCGATAGCCTCTTCCATGGCAGAAATCTCGTAAGCCCAGTATATTTGAAAGGTATTGCCCCTAACGGTTAACCGTTAACCGTTAACCCGTACCGGCAAACAGACCTGAAAGCGTGTATCTCCCGGCTCTGATTTCACCCGGATATCACCGGCGTGTTGTGCCACGACAATGCGGTAGGCTACATCCAGCCCAAGGCCGCTGCCCTGGCCGACGTCCTTGGTGGTAAAAAAGGGCTCGAAAATGCGCGGCAGAATGTCCGGTGCAATCCCACAACCATTGTCACAAATCTCGATCTGCACCCGCTCGCCCTCCAGCCAGGTACGCACATGCAACTGTGCCGGGCGATCCTGCCCCTCCATCGCATCAATGGCATTGTCAATCAGGTTGGTCCAGACCTGGTTGATTTCGCTACCATAAGCCCAGACTTTCGGCAGGTCCGGCGCATAGTCGCGGGTGACTGCGATCCCATGTTTGATTTTGTGGTTCAGAATAGTCAGCGTATGCTCCAGCGCCTCCTGCACATCAACCTCCTGCAGCGGAGCCTGATCCATGTAGGAGTAGGCCTTCATCGCCGCCACCAGGTCCGACACGCGCCCGGTGCTGCTCTCGGCGTTGTCCAGCAGATCATTCACAGTCAGCAGCGACTCCAGGTAGCGCAGGGCACTGGTCAGAGCGTCGGCGGGCAGGTCACGCGCCACCGCTTCCAGCCAGTCAACCGCCAGCCCGGCTGTGACGAAGGTCGGTGCCAGTTGCCAGCCCCCGGCAATGGCATGATCATCGAGCCAGTCGATCATTGCGTCTTCGCGATCACTGCGAGTGAGCGCGTCGAGGGCCGGCGGGTTGGCAGCACTGGTGGTTGCCGTCTCCTCGTGGGCGGCCAGCGCTTCCAGTTGGGGTGTGGTCAGTTGCCGGCTCAGGGCGCGGCTGTGCGCCTGCAGTTCCTGCAGGCTGCCGCGCAGGTTCTCGACGGCCCGGCTTGCGGCGGCGGCGGGGTTGTTCAGTTCATGCGCCAGCCCGGCCGCCAGTTCGCCCAGTGAGGCCAGCTTTTCGCGCTGCTGCGAGATCGAAGCCAGGTGCTGCACCCGCGCCGCCATGGTGTGCAACACTGCAATCGACACCGATGAGTAGGTGCGCAAAATCTGCCAGAACACCGCGTTTGTAAACTCGAAGACGCGGGTTGGTTGCGTGGCGCGGCCCCGCGCGAAGAAGGTATCGATGCCCATCAGCAGCGGTAGTTCGCCGAAGAGCGTGCGCGGGCCGTAGGTTGCCAGCAGCACCTCCTGTGCGCCCACGCGCTGCGTCACCTGGATTTCGCCCTCCAGCAGGATAAAGACATGCTCCGCCGGGTCGCCCTCTTCCCGGTGGATGTCGCCGGTGTCGAGGAAGATGGCGTTACCCTGCCCGGCAATCGTCTGTAGCTCCGCGTCGGTCAGTTCATCGAAGAGGTTTAGGGTCCGTAGGGCCGCCACCAGGCTGTTTTGATCATTCGGGTTATTCGGATTATTCGCATTGTTTCGATCATTCATCACTCTCACCATTTGAGCTTTACATAACAGGAATTACGCGGTTGCCATGCAACCCGGATATTTCACTCGATGGAAGCCCGATTCGCCTGCGGCAGCATGGTACTTTATGTAGCTTTCTCACGAAATTTGGTTCGGAGAGCCAAATTTCGTGAGAAAGCATGTCCGGTTCCGCCCTGCCGGAGGCGATATCTCCTGCCAAACGCGGGACTGCGTAACGCGGGTCACATAACACAAGTTACGCGGTCGGTTCCAAACCAGGCGTTTGTTTGGATGAACGGCCCGATTCGCCTGCGGCAGCGTGGTATATCTCTTTCTTTCCCGGAAACGTTGCTCTGTGAGCAACGTTTCCGGGAAAAGATGGTCCAATTTCGATCTTTTTAGAGAAAAAGTGGCTCGGAGCGCCACTTTTTCTCTAAAAAGCCCGGTTCCACCCTGCCGGAGGCGAGTCTGCCTTTCATCTGGTCAAACGGGATGTTTGAGCGCCGACCGCGTAACTCGGGCCACATAACAATCGCATAACGAATCAACGAGCGGCATTCCGGGTCACGCCACTCGCCATGCACGTTTCAATCATCACCAGCAATCAACTAACCGGCAGCCGGATGATAAAGCGCGTCTGCCCCGGCTGTGACTGCACCTCAATGGAGCCGTTGTGCTCCTGGATGATCCGGTAGCTGATATCCAGCCCCAGCCCGGTGCCTTTGCCCTCCTCTTTGGTGGTGAAAAAGGGCTCAAACAGGCGTGACTGCACCTCCGGCGGAATGCCGGGACCGTCGTCGGCAACCTCGACCATCACAAAGTCATGCTCACAGCGCGTGATCAACCGGATCGTGCCTTTGCCGTCCAGGGCATCAATTGCGTTGTCAATCATATTTGTCCAGACCTGGTTCAGCTCTCCGGCACGCGCCTGAATATGCGGCAGATTGGGGTCATACTCCCGCGAGACATGCAGATTGCCCCGCTTCAGCTTGTGCCCCAGGACCAGCAGCGCACTCTCCAGGCTTTTATGCACATCCACTTCCTTGACGACCGACTGATCTTTGTAGGCATAGGATTTGATCGCCCCGACCAGTTCGGCAATCCGGCGGGTGCTCTGCTCAATCTCGTTCAGCAGGCTGGTGGTGTCCAGGGTGCGGTGCAGCCAGGCCAGCACCAGCGGGAAACTCTCCTCGGTGAGTAGCGAACGTAGACCCGCCAGGTCATCCTTGTCCATGGCCGCCCCGACAAAACAGGGGGCCAGATCCCAGCCACCCGCAACGCCCTGGTCCTCGAACCAATCGCCCAGTTCATCCTCACGATCGCTCTGTTCCAGCGGCGAGAGTGGTTCGGCCTGGTCTGCCTGGCTGATAGTCTGCTGCTGAAATGTAATCAACTGCTCGATCTGATCGGCGCTCAGGCTGAGGCGGTTGAGCCGGATTGCCTGGGATTGCAGCAGCAGCAGGGTTTCACGCAGACCGGCGGCCGCACGGTTGGCAGCGGCGGCAGGGTTGTTCAGTTCATGCGCCAGCCCCGCCGACATCTTCCCCAGCGCGGCCATCTTCTCCTGCTGTACCAGCGTGGTGACGTAGCCCTGCATCCGGTTTACCCCGATCTGCAACACCTGCGCGCCAATCGTCGGGGCATAGGCGAACATCTCACGGAAGGCCCGCCGGTCCAGCACCAGCAGATCGCTAGGCACCAGCGCGCGGGCCGTCACCTGCGACGGGGTGTTGGTCAAGAGCGAGATCTCGCCACCGATGATGCCGCGCGGCGTCGTGCCCACCACCTGCTCACGTTCATTCATGGTGCGGATAATCTGCAGCTCTCCGGCGAGAACGATGTAGAACTCCTCGGCGGGCGCATGTTCGCGTACAAAGAATGTCCCCGGCTCCAGATGAACTTCGCGGCCGTTGTCGCGGATCCACTGCACCTCGGCTGCGGGCATATCGGCGAAGAGCTGAATTGTGTAGCGTTCGTCCATCGTTTTGTCATACCTTACTTAGATGCTGATGTACAAACTGCACGGCAATCGAGCCTTCACCAACGGCTGAGGCCACCCGCTTGACCGAGCCGGCACGCACATCGCCCACGGCAAAGACGCCGGGAATGCTGCTCTCCAGCAAGAAGGGCGCGCGCTCCAGGTGCCACTCGCGGGGCAGTTTGCCATCTTCCATCATTTGCGTTCCGGTCAGGACAAAGCCCCGGTTGTCGCGCCGGACGACCCCCTCCAACCAGTCGGTACGGGGTACCGCGCCGATAAAAATAAAGAGCGCCACCGCCGAGTGGGTCTCCTCCTGGCCGGTCGTCCGATCCTCGAGGATCAGCGCCTCCAGATGTTCATCGCCGCATGCCGCCTTGACCGCGTTCTGCAGGCGCACATGGATGTTGGGGGCCGCCTCGATCCGCTCGACCAGGTATTGCGACATGCTGTCGGCGAGGGAGTCGCCTCGCACCAGCAGGGTCACATTCTGGGCAAACTGCGCCAGGTAGATCGCCGCCTGCCCGGCTGAGTTGCCCGCGCCGACGATAAAAACCGGCTGCGACTGGCAGGAGATCGCCTCGGTCAGCGAGGCACCATAATAGACGCCCGCACCGGTCAGCTTATCGACACCGGGCACATCCAGTTTGCGGTAGGCCAGCCCCACCGCCACGATCAGCGCGTGGCAGGTAATCTCGCGCCCGTCGGTCAGCGTGATAATGCGGTAGGGGCCTTCGATCCGCAGGCTAGTGGCCTCCTGCGGCGAGAGGATCTCCACCCCAAAGCGGCGGGCCTGGGTGGTTGCGCGGCGGGCCAGGTCGGCTCCGCTCAGGCCGGAGGGGAAGCCCAGGTAGTTCTCAATACGGGAACTGGTGCCTGCCTGACCGCCGGTCGCTTCGCGCTCGATCATCACCGTGCGCAGCCCCTCCGAGGCACCATACACCGCCGCCGCCAGCCCCGCCGGTCCCCCGCCCACGATCACCAGGTCGTAGAAGGGTTGCTCGGCGCGCGTCTGCAACCCGACCTGCCCGGCAATATCGGTCGGGTTGGGGGCTTCCATGATGGTGCCGTCGGCCAGCAGAACCAGCGGCAGCTTCGCTGCCGACATATTGAGTTGCTCCAGGAGTTGCTGCGCCTGCGGATCGGTTTCAACATCCAGGTAGAGGTAGGGGATCTGGTTGCGCGCCAGGAAGTCGCGGATCTGATGGGCATCCGGCGACCAGCGATGCCCGACGATACGAATGCCCTCGAAGGGCGGATGGTAGGCGGCCTGCCAGTCGTCCAGCAGATCATCCAGGACCGGGTAGAGCTTTTCCTGGGGCGGATCCCATGGCTTGAGCAGGTAGTAGTGGATGGCGACATCGTTAATGGCGCGGATGGCCGCGTCGGTATCGGCGTAGGCGGTGAGCAGGGCGCGGCGAGCATCGGGGTAGAGCTGCATGGCCTCGGCCAGAAACTCAACGCCGCTCATCTGCGGCATGCGCTGATCGACCAGGAAGAGGGCGACCGGGTCATTGCGCTGCTTCAACTGGCGCAGAGCATCAAGCGCGGCCTGGCCGGAGTCGGCCCGCACCACGCGGTAGTGTTCGCCATACTGGCGGCGCAGGTCGCGGGAAATTGCGCTTAACACACCGGGATCGTCGTCAACTGAGAGGATGACAGGTTTTGCCATGAGGAGATCCTTTCTTACGAATGGCGGCCGGATGACACGGGCGTTATCTGCGGTTGGGCGGGTGCAGCGTGCGGCCCGGCTGTATGCATACCAATGCGAGGAGGCAATAGGTATGGGCCACCTCCTCGCATCACGACACGCTGACAGACTGGTTACGCGTGCAATGTTGACACAGTCTGTTTAGAAATATAACGCCTTTTTTGGCCGATTGCAACTGGGATAGGGGACAGGTTGTAGGGGACAGGTTGTAGGGGACAGGTTGTAGGGGACAGGGGACTGGTGAGCGGCGTGCCCGGACAGAGGTGGGCTTGCCGCTCACAAAATCCTCATTCAACCCTGCTTCAAGGGGAAGACAATCATGGTTTGCAATGACTTCGGTGGAGTATCTGCCGGGTCATTCAGATAGTTCTCGTAGGCCACGCCCGTTGGGGTATGGCCCTGCTCCGCCATCCATGCAGAAAGCGCTTCGTACGCCGCCGCAATAGTGTCGTAGGGACCAGTGTAGTGGCAGGTTGCCACCCGGCCGCCCGGCAATTCACTGGCCTGAATGGTATCCCGTCCGGGCAGGTTGCGAGCAACCGGAAGGCCAATTTCCAGGTCAAGGTCCGTCATATCCATATTGTAGTAGGCGGTAAAAGGCGGGCCGTCCGGTTGTTCGCCAAGTTCGCCAAGATAGGGCATAATCGTGCCATATGCCGTACCAAGCACCTGGGGCAAAGCCTGGATCGGTGTGCGCGTACGAATCGATAATGCCGGCCGGATGGAAAGTTCCTGCAGTTCGCATACGTAGCTCATTGCGCTAACTCCTCTCTTCAGCAAACGTAGCCGTGCCGTTTCACGGCAACCAGGCTGTAAACCAGTTCCGCAGGGTAGTCAAGTGTCGGCGATTAGAGCCGTCGGCATTGATCACGTAGATCGCCTGGTTGTCGTTATGGGTGGTCTCGAACGCAATACGCGTGCCATCTGGTGACCAGGTGGGAGCAGCATCCTCGGCTTCGTCGAAGGTGAGCCGTTGAATATTGGAGCCGTCGGCGTTCATCACATAGATCTCCTGAGTGCCGTTGCGATTGGACACAAAGGCAATGCGCATACTGAGCGGGGACCAGACCGGGGACCAGTCTTGTGCGTCGTTGTGTGTGAGGCGTTGGAGGTTGGAGCCGTCGGCATGTATCACATAGATCTCCCGATTGCCGTCACGCGTAGTCTCAAAAGCGATACGGGTGCCGTTCGGGGACCAGACCGGATTCCAAATTTCCGCTGCGTTGTCCGTAAGGCGTTGTAAATTAGAGCCGTCAGCGTTCATCACATAGATCTCCCGGGTGCCGCTGCGATCAGACACAAAGGCGATGCGCGTGCCATCCGGCGACCAGGCCGGGGCTGTGTTATTCGCGCTGCCCACCGTGCTCATGCCTGACAGTAGCAGCAGCAGTAGGCCCAGTGTCATTAATCCGCCGGTTCGCAATACAAAGCGCTTTTTCGGCTTCACCAGTGGAGCTTTTTCAACCGGCACCGGGATTGCGAGTGGTTCCAACACCGGCCCCGATACCGGCCTTCGAAACAGCGTATAGTCGTGCTGTCGGGTTGCGCTCCCGATCGGGCGCGGTTGGACAATCGTTGCCCCCGTGTGCGGGCCGGGCGGGACAACCGTTATGTCCGTGTGAGGCGGTTGCACCGGCTCGCCGATTGCCCGCTGGAGCGCCTGCCGCATCACGGTAGCAGTAGCGGGCCGGTGACCGGGGTCCAGCGCCTGCATGATTACCTCCTGGACGGCCAGGCTCGCTCCGGGCGGAGGTGTCAGCGGGTCGGGCCGGTTGCGCACGGTAGCGGCGGCACGCGTCAGGGCATCGCAGCGGGGCGCGACATCCGGCGCGCTACCCCGGAGCAGATGATACATCGTTGCACCCAGGCTAAACATGTCACTGCGCGGATCTATCTCCATACCCTGGATCTGCTCCAGCGGTGCATAGGCCGGCGTATAGACAAACACACTCCTGTGCCCGGTTGCTGCCTGCTGTGTCGAAGCGCCTTTGGCAACACCAAAGTCAATCAGGAACACATCCCCCGCCGCTGTCACCTTGATATTGTGGGGCTTGATATCACGGTGAATAATCGCCGGCCTGTGACTATGCAGATACTCCAGGGCAGCGAGTACCTTGATGGCCCAGGTGACAACCTCCTGCTCAGTCAGGGGGCGTGCCTGGGTCTGCATGCGCTGCTCCAGCAGATGCGCCAGGTTTTCGCCATCGATATAATCCATCACCAGAAAGCGCCCGTTCGCATCCGAGAAGTGATCGGTGACGCGGGGCAGCGCCGGGTGGCGCAACTGGTGCAGCAGGTACGCTTCCCGTTGAAAGGCGCGTTCCAACTGGGCCACCGCTTGCGGCGCGAGATCGGGGGTAGGAAACATCTGCTTGAGCGCGACCTGGCTGCCGAAGGTCTGGTCAACGGCCGCATAGACCGCGCCCATTCCGCCCTGCCCAATCAGGCGCACGATGCGGACATATCCTCCTCTTCTACGGTGTGACAGACGACCGGTTCTACTATAACCCAGGGAGTACGAAAGCGCAATACAAAGGCACAAAAGTACAACGAACAGTTCACCGCGCGCCGGCGGCGGTTGCGACTGGTGATGACACGGCGCTGAATTGCGCTATGGCGTGGGCAGGTTACGGAAAGTGCTACGGCAGTGGTAGGTCGGTGCGTGATGGCCCCGCTGAAATGAGATACGCATGGGGTGGGTCGGTTGTTGCGTTTCTCAAAGGTCGCGGGCAAAGCATTCAAGGTGAGGGCCTTCCAATCCCGCAGCAGACTGGGCTGGATGCCATAGGCCGAGGCGATCTGGGTCAGGGTCTTTTCTTCCTTCAGGATCTCGATCACGACCTGGGCTTTGAACGCGGAACTGTAAGACTTTTTCACACTCATGGTGGCTCCTTTCGTGAGCCAAATCAGTGTCTGAATGTATGGATCCATTATAATCATGTGCATAAATGCGTTGTGTGCTAGGATTCAGTTGCAACGTTTTGTCGAAAGCCGTAAGAAGGATTGCTTGTATGAAACTTCGCCCTGAACTTGCTTTAACATTTGATGATGTGCTGCTGGTCCCCCGCCGCTCGTCCATCCGCTCACGTCGTGCCGTCACTACGCGGACGCAGTTTAGCCGCCGCATTACGCTGTCGATTCCGATTGTCTCATCGAATATGGATACCGTTACCGAGTCTGCCATGGCGCTGGCAATGGCCCGGTTGGGTGGGATTGGCGTCATCCACCGTTTTATGTCGGTTGAGCGCCAGGCCGCCGAGATCGAGCGGGTCAAGCGGGCCGAGGGTTTTATGGTTGAGCATCCGCTGAGTGTACCCGCTGATGCATCGGTGCAGCAGGCCCGTAACATCATGGCGGCACACAATATCGGCGGTCTGCTGGTACGGGGGAGCAACGGTGAGGTGCTCGGCCTCGTAACCACGCGGGATCTGCTCTTCGAGCGGGATGCCGACCGTCCGGTAACCACGGTGATGACGCCGCGCGACCAGTTGGTTACGCTGACACCGGGTACGTCGCTGGATACGGCCCGTGAGACACTGCACCGCCACCGGGTCGAGAAGTTGCCGGTGGTTGATGGTGCAGGCCAGTTGCAGGGGTTGGTAACAGCCCGGGATATCATTCAGATTGAGCAGTGGCCTGATGCCACCAAAGACGACCGAGGGCGGCTGCGCGTTGCCGCCGCCGTGGGCGTGCGTCCCTCCGATGAAGACCGCGCCGCCGCCTGTGTCCAGGCCGGGGCGGATGCGCTGGTGGTGGATATTGCTCACGGTCACGCCGATACTGCTATCGGCATGATCCGCGCGTTGAAGGCCCACTTCCCGGAAGTGGATGTGATCGGCGGCAATGTGGCGACGGTGGAGGGTGTGCATGACCTGGTTGACGCCGGGGCGGATGCGATCAAAGTTGGCGTTGGCGCGGGATCGATCTGCATTACGCGGCTCGTAACCGGGTTTGGCGTGCCGCAACTGACGGCGCTTGATGAGTGTGCCGCTGCCGGCCATGCGCTGAATATCCCGATCATTGCGGATGGTGGTATTCGGATCGCCGGCGATATCACCAAAGCCCTGGCGGTCGGATCGAGCACGGTGATGCTGGGCAGCCTGCTGGCGGGCACGGATGAGAGTCCCGGCGCGGCAGTGATTCGCAATGGTCGCCGCTATAAAGTTGTGCGCGGGATGGCGTCGTTGAGCGCCAATATCAATCGACAAGAGATCGAACAGCGGCGCGAGATTGATCCCGAGGATTGGGAACGCGTTGTACCGGAGGGGGTCGAAGCGATGGTGCCGGCGCGCGGGCCGGTGCATGATGTGATCCATCAACTGGTGGGTGGGCTCTGCTCCGGGCTGAGTTATGCCGGGGCCGCCACAATTGAGGAACTCTGGGCCAACGCGGAGTTTATTCGTATCACAGCGGCAGGACGGCATGAGAGCGAGGTGCATGATGTTACGACGTAACGCGTTCTGCGACCTGAGCTATAATTAACACGACTTACGCGGTTGCTCACCCGAAAGGAAATTTCGCCTCCGGCAGGGCGGAAGATTCCGGGTCTTTTTCACAAAAATATTTGCTCTCAGAGCAATATCTTTGTGAAAAAGAATAAAACAGTACCATGCTGCCGCAGGCGATTCGGGCTTTTATCAGGGCAAATGTCCCGTTTGCATGGCAACTGCGTAACTCGTGTAATTAATGTACACACGTTACGTGGTGGGGGTTTGGACCACGAAGAACGCGAAATGCGCGAACAACGCGAAATTGCCGGCGCTGATATGCATCACACAATTCCGTGTTTGGCAATAGATATCCGCCTCCAGAGAACGAATCGCGCAAGTTGTGGAATGTACGAGTGGAGTATTTATATCTATCCACAGGTTCAGAGAAGGGAGCGGCAGCATGCTGCCGCTCCCCATCCGGCTGGTTAACCTGGAAAGGACAACAACGCAATGGCTGAAACATCACTCAAAGCAGGCGATCCTGCTCCCGATTTTGAACTGTTCGACGAGAACGGCGAGACGGTTCGCCTGGCGGATTTCCGGGGGCGACGGGTGATACTCTACTTCTACCCCAAAGATGATACCAGCGGCTGCACCACGCAGGCGTGTGGGTTCCGCGATAACTACCCCGTCATCGCGGAGAAAAACGCCGTCGTGCTGGGCATCAGTCCTGACGGGGTGAAGTCGCATCAGAAGTTCAAGACAAAGCATGATCTGCCCTTCACCCTGCTGGTTGATGATCAGCATACTGTTGCTACGGCCTATGGCGTGTGGGGCGAGAAGAAGATGTATGGCAAAACCTACATGGGCATCATCCGCAGCCATTTTGTGATCGACGAGGAGGGGAAGATCGTTGCTGCGCAGGTGAATGTCAAGCCCAAAGATAGCGTGACCCAGGCACTGGCGGCATTGGGGAGTTAACGCTTTTATGGAGTGCGGCAGCCATGCTGTTGCCTGCTGCTTGCCGAAGTAATGCAGAACCGGCTGATGAATTTTGAAAAAATAGCCCGGATATGAAATGACCGGGAGTCCCGGCTTTAGCCGATGAATAGCTGCTGAGGCAGCCGCATACTGCCGGGAAAGCCTGGTCCGGCTGAAGCCGGGACTCCGATCCGGCGATATCCGGATTAAAAATTCAAACTTCATAAGCCGGTGGATGCCGTCGCTCGCACGGCGAATGCGCCGGTAGGATCAACGATGTCCGGATTAAAATCTCAACATTCATGGAGCCGCGCGCATGCCACATGCAAACAGTTCCAATCCGCACCTACCCCGGATCTCCGCCAGATACAGCCGTGTAACCGGGCTGTCCTCGTTCGTGGTACAATACTCATGCACTCCCAGAAGTAACATGGCCACAAGCAACCGGAACCCGGCCATGTCAAGTAAATTGCGGAAAGTTTCCGGGCGCGCGCCTGGAATGTCTGCTTGCGGCCGGGCCAGGGCCGGAACAACTGGCACACGAGGTATGCCCACTATTTTACTAATCGAAGACGAGACAACGCTGGCCGAGACACTTCGCTATAATCTGGAGCGCGAAGGCTACACGGTGCTGCATGCTGTCGATGGCGTACAGGGGCTAGAACTCGCGCGTCGTGATCGTCCGGATCTCCTGATTATCGATATTATGCTGCCGCGCCTCGATGGATTTTCGGTCTGCCGCATCCTGCGCCAGGAGAGCGATGTGCCGATTATTATGCTTACGGCGCGTCAGGACGAGGTAGACCGGATTGCCGGGCTGGAACTGGGGGCTGATGACTATGTGACCAAGCCCTTCAGCTTTGGCGAACTGCTTGCGCGCATCCGCGCCATCCTGCGCCGCGCCGAACGTCAGCCCAGTGGCGGCAACCGCGAGATTCTCGATGCCGGATCGTTGCGGGTGGATACTAGCAGCCGCCGCGCCTGGCGTGACAATGGTGAACTCAGTCTGCCCCAGAAAGAATTTGATCTGCTGACCTGTCTGATGCGGAATCGGGGCATTGCACTCTCGCGGGATCTACTGCTGGAGCGGGTGTGGGGCTTTGACTTCCTGGGTGACAGTCGCACGGTCGATGTGCATATTCGCTGGCTGCGGGAGAAGATCGAGCCGGACCCGGCCCGCCCGCGCTATATTCAGACGGTGCGCGGGGTTGGGTACCGCTTTGAGGTACCTGCGGACGAGCAGCGAGGCGTTGAACGATGACGGTAGTGGAACTGTTGCTGGCAATCGCCCTCCTGGCAAGCGTGAGTGTGATCTTCTGGCTTGGTCTGCGTTTACGCGCCTGCCGGCGGTCGCAGTGGGGCCCTCGGTCTGAGTGTGAGGGTGCCGGTGGATCGGATCTGACGATGGAGACGCCCACTGCAACCCGGCTTTCATCCCTCTTCTATGCCGCTGCTACCGCCTTTGATGCCGGCCTGGTCCTTGCCGATGCTGACTGCCAGGTCTATTTCCTCAACAGCCATGCCCAGGATCTGCTGGGTGTTGATGCCGCTACCGCCCACGGTCAGGGGTTGATTGCGCTTCTGCGGGATTATCAGGCCGATGCCCTGGTGCGTGAGGTGCTGGCCGACGGCGAAGCGCGTGAGACGACGATCCATCCGTTGGTGAGCGAGCGTACGTTGCGCCTGCGCTGCACGCCACTCTTCCCGGAAGATCAGGCGGGCGGTGTGTTGCTGCTCATCCGTGATGTCACCCAGATTAGCATTCTCGAACGCGCCCGCCGTGATCTGGTTGCCAATGTCTCTCATGAACTACGTACGCCGCTGGCCTCGCTCAAACTCCTGGTTGAAACGCTTTTGTCGGAGCCGCCACCTGCTGTGGCCCACCGGATGCTGACGCAGGCGGCGCAGGAAGTTGATGTGGTGACGCAACTGGTTGATGAACTGCATGAGCTCTCCCAGATTGAATCCGGCCGGGTAATGCTGCAACTGGCCGCCCGGGATATTGACGATGTTGTGGAGCGCACCCTGCAGCGGATTCGCCCCCAGGTGGACCGCAAACAACTGCATGTCTCGGCCTATATTGCCCCGGAACATCCAGCGGTGCTTATGGATGAAAAGCGGGTGGGTCAGGTGCTCATCAACCTGCTGCACAACGCCATCAAGTTTACGCCTGCCGGTGGTGATATCACGGTATGTGCCTGCGTGATTACGGTGGATAAAGCGACACCCCGCCGGGGATATGTTGAGCGGTATGTGCTCCAGGCGGATCGGCATGTGGTACCGCCGGACCTGCGCCGCCGGCAGTTCGCTCCGGTCCACGCGGAGTCGGGCGGGTTCGGCGTAAGCGAAACTGATAGTGAAACCAATGGTGCGGCCCAGGAAGTGATTACATTGCCCGCGCCGCATCCCTTCGGCCTCTGGATGCTGGTCAGTGTGAGTGATACGGGGATCGGCATCCCGGCCCGCGAGTTGCCGCGCATCTTTGAGCGCTTCTACAAGGTGGATCGCTCACGCAATCGGAATGCCGGGGGTACCGGGTTGGGGCTGGCGATTGCCAAACATCTGGTTGAAGGCCACGGGGGACGGCTCTGGGCCGATAGCGAAGAGGGTCGGGGCAGCACCTTCTTCTTTACGCTGCCGATTGCGTAGGCCAGACATCCGGGCTCTACTATGTTGTCATCAATCGTAATTCTACCCGCCCGACCCGAATGATATCACCGGAGTTGACGCTGGTGGCGTCACGTACCTCAAACCCATTGACGAACGTACCATTCGTACTGTTCAGGTCGCGCAGAATCCACTCATCGTTCTGCAGTTCCAGTCGCGCATGATCCCCCGACATAAAGTTATCATTCAGGGAGACGCTACTCTCGGTGCTACGACCGATCGTTGTCACCGGGCTGAGCGGAAATATCTTGCCGACCGGCAGGCCGGTCTGCCCGGCGTTCATGACGATTAACTGCCCGTAGGGGCTTGCCATTGCGGACGACGGTGCGCCACTACCGCGCAGGTCGCCGGTGACAACCCGTAAGACCTGCCAGAGAAAAAAATAGAGCAGGCCAACCACGGCAATCCGCAGCAGCAAAATGATTACATTCAGCGAAACATTTGCAATATCGAACATGGCTTATGTTCCCGGATTGTTTTCACGGAAGGTCAATTCCAACCCACCCAGCGAAACGATATCGCCGTCACGCAGCGCTGCCTCTTGCGTGTGTTCGCCATTGACATAGGTACCATTGGTGCTGCCCAGATCCATCAGCCAGAAGCGGCGCGTCTTGTAGCGCAGTTGGGCATGATGCCGCGAGACGCGCGTATCCTCCAGGATAATATCGTTGTTCAGGCCACGCCCAATGCGCAGCATCGTGCTGGCAAGCGGGATCGACTGGGGACCGGCGGGTGTTTGCAGCAGTAGGACTGCGCTACTCTGCGTCTGAGGTGGCGCTTTCTGGTACATCGTTGTTGACATAACCTGTGTGCTGCCCGTAGCACCGGGGGCCGTCTCCACCGTCTCGGCGATGATCTGAATGCTGTGGCGGGGCACCGCTGCATCTTCAACCAGTTCCACCCGGGGATGCTCCAGCATAGTGAAATTGCGCTCACTCGCCAGTTCGCTCAGGTAATTTGCCATCTCGCGTTCCATCTCGGTCTGGATCGGCTGGAACGTCGCAAAATCCTGCGGGTTCAGGCAGGCGCGATAGACATTGGGCACAATCACCCGCTTCACACTGATGGTCTGTTGGCTCTCCATCGCCCGTTCGAGGCGCTTGGCAATCTCGGCCGGTTGCACCGGGTTGCGAAAGATCCGCGCAACCGAGCCTTCAACCATACTTTCCATAAATTGTTCAAACCGACTGAGCGCTGACATTGCGGCGCAACTCCTTCACGATCTGGCGTGCGGCAGCTATGTTGCCGCCTGCTGCATGAACAAACCCGAAGCATGCTCTCTCAGGCGAGTACCTCAGTTTTCCCCGTCCTCACCTTCCGGCACACTATCGCCGGTATCCTGTTCTGCTTCTTCCGTTTCTTCTGCTTCTTCCGCTTCTTCCGTGGCCTGGGGTTCCGGTTTGATTTTCACTGGTTCACCCAGGTAGAGCGGCTCCAGGCGGGCAGGTTCATCCCGTTCGCCGGCTGCAAAGCGCTGCCAGGCCAGTTCTGCCAGGTAACCGGGACGGCGCAGATTGGCGGCGGCAGACGGGAAGCCGGCGCGGTCGCCCAGTTCTTGCCACAGATGTTCCCGCACATCCGGCTCAATATCGCCGCAGAAGAGCACCGGCTCGTCAATCTCGGCACACAGTTCGGCGAGCGAGAGGTTGCGGTAGTCGTCCAGGCGCTGCCACTGCTCGTCACGGCGGAATGCCGCCGTCGCAAAGCGGGCGCGTCCCAGGCGAATCAGCGGGTAAACGGTTGTCGCCACATACTGGTGCTGGTACGCCAGGGCGTCAAGGGTGGTGATGCCCAGCAGGGTCAGGTTGCCCGCCAGCGCCAACCCTTTAGCAATGCTCATACCGACGCGCAGCCCACTCCAACTGCCGGGACCGAGCGCCACGGCAATAACCTGGACATCGGCCGGACTGCGCGAGATATGTTCAAACAGCATCTGGAGTTGGGGTAAGAGTTGGGCGGTATGGTTACGCCCCGACTCCCACACACATTCACCACAGAGCCCATGCTGATCGTAGCAGGCCAGCCCTGTCAATGCGGTAGAGGTGTCAATCGCGAGTAGCATGCGTCTTTCGGGCTAAATTAGCCAAACGTAGTTCCCTTAAAGGTCTCAACCAGATTCCGGTAGCGTTCACCTTCGGGCATAAAGCGCAGCACCCGCTTGGTTTCACTCAGGTGCTTCATATGGATCGCCAGATGCTCCTCCGGCAGCCAGTCCTGCGCGCGCTCGGCCCACTCAATCAGGCAGACCCCCGTACCGCCCCAGATCTCTTCCAGACCAATACTGGTTACTTCCGCCGGATCTTCGATGCGATAGAGATCAACATGGTAGATCTGCATGCCGGCATGCTCTGGACCGGCCTGATATTCGTTAATCAACACAAAACTGGGACTGGTCACCAGATCGGTCGAGCCAAGACCCTCGGCCAACCCTTTGACCAGTTGCGTTTTTCCAACGCCAAAATCGCCCAGCAGGAGCAACAGGTCGCCGGATTGCACATGTTCACCCAGGCGCTGCCCAAGGCGTACCGTCTGCGCGGGACTATGGCTGATGAAGTCGAGCATCTGCGGCGTTTGTACGGCTGACAATAATTGTTTTTGCATCGTGCGTATTGTAGCACAGAATCCGGGAGCAGGCAGGCAGCGGTTGCCCCCGCCGGAGAGTGGCGTCCACAGGAAGAGCACAGCACCGGCAATGCGCGATTGTTGCCTGCCCCTACTGCCTCTACCCTGTTCAGCGGCTGGTTCCAACCGGCAAATGCGTAAGCTATGGTCGCCGTCGGGTACTAGATTGACTCAAACGCCGGTTGCATCTGGGGGACCGACGGATTGGCAGGCAGACTCGTGCAAAGATGGATCTGCGTCTGGCGCAGTTCGTGGGCGGTACGCTGCGCATCTGCACTAAACCGGCCGCCAAGCGCCAGCAGAATGCCGCGATCCGACCGTCGCAGGTGCAGTAGTTCTGCCAGATCCTGCACATCGGCCGAACTGACCAGAGGCCGCTGCTGCACGAGGGCAAGAATAATCGCGTCACTACTATCTTTAAGGGTCAGCAACCAGCGATTGCTGCGAACCTGTTCAACTTTCTCAACCTGATAGCCGGTTTCCTGCGCCTGGGTAACAATGTTTGTCATGGTCATGCTCAAAATTCACCTCCCTCTTGCATGTGTGCCTCAATCCCTGCTATGGGAACAACTGCAACCAAAAGCCCTCGCCTGACCAGACCGAGTGTATCCATAGGTAGTACGTATGCCGGTAGTATGTCTGTTGTCCAAAAAAGTCATTTGATGGCTATGTTGAATATGATGCAATACAGACATATCGGCCATTCTATCTCAGTATACCATACCTCTTCCGGCACCTGTCTCTATAATCGGCCGGAAAGGGTTCTGTTGCCAGAATGCAACATTACAAACGGCTGACATAAGTTGACATAAGTATAAAAACTCGTAGTACCGGCCTCACTGCGTGTGCCGCAGTGCTGTTTGCAAATCGCCATACGCGGGCATCTCGCCCAGATCAAGCCCCAGGCCGACGATGGCCTGGGCCACCTCGGGCCGCACGCCGACCAGCAGCACTTCAGCGCCAAGCAAGCGGGCCGCCTGAACCAGGCGCAGGATCCCGGCGGCGACCTGGCTGTCGATGACCGGCACGCCGGTAATGTCGAGCAGCACCTGGCGGGCCGCACTCCGCTGAATGGCATGGAGCGCACGCTCCTCCAGCATGAGCAGGCGTTCGCTGTCGAGGGTTCCAACCAGCGGCATCACCATCGTGGTTGCGCTGACCGGCAGCACCGGCATGCTGAGTTCCCGAATCGCCAGGCGCTGCTGTTCATTCTCTGCCAGCAGCCGCTCCTGTTCGGCCGCGCGGGCCTGCACTTCATCCAGCACCCGCCGCAGTTCCGTTGTCCGGCGGTCCACGGTGTATTCCAGCGACTCGCGCAACCCCTCCAGTTCCTGTTCGCGGGTCTGGGCATCAACCAGAGCCTGCCGCAGCACGATGCTAAATCGGTCCATGAACAGGCCGATAACCGCGGCCGTGATAATAAAGCCGCCAAGCATCCCGATGGTGCTGTTCTGTCCCATAGCGAGTGCTCCCGCCGGGGGGAAACGCAGCCGGAGCATAATCACGGCGATACTCACACCAAGAATGCTTAGACCAACCGCCAGCACCAGTTCACGCCGTCCTGCCAGCAGACCAGCCAGCGTGATCGGGATGGCAAATGCCAACAAGAGCGCCCCACTCCGCTCAATACTGGTAAGCAACAGCAGGATGGTGAGAATGAAGATGAGGCCAGTAGTCGTCAGCAACACCGAGGTCGTAAAATGGTGCCGCCGGAGGATGAGCAGGGCAACCAGGGCAACCGGCACATTTGCCAGGATCAGCGCAGTCATAACCAGCCCATAGCTGAGCGGAACTGCGGCGATGAAGGGAATAGTAGCACCCAGACACGAGATGCCAACCAGACTCAGCAGCACAATCTGCATGAGGGCTGCCTGGCGCTGCTTGAGTGGATCGTGAAAGGTAAGATTGTGCAGCCAGTGGTGGAACCGGGCCAACATGAAGCACACCTCCTGAAATCGGTTTTGCGCAGGTTATCTGTGTGCTGTGCGGCTCCTCCATATTTGTAATCCCTGTTCCGACGCACAGCCCACCACATTGTGTTGAGTATAGCATATGAAGCCAATATGTGGCTGGTGTGGTGTCACTGTGGTGTAATCTCAGGGGTTTTATGGAGTGTGGTTTACTATTGTGCATGTTTCCTTCTGTGTGCAACCGATTCGCCGATAGGGAGTGCGGCAGTTATGCTGCCGCCTGCTATTTGCCGCTACGCCGATTCCTTCAGTTGACAGGACTTACGCGGTGCAGCCTATTTTGGTCTGTGGACCGACCCAAAAGCTACCTTCGCCTGCGGCAGCGTGGTACTCTTTTATCCTCTTCACAAAAATCTTGCACTTAGTGCAAATTTGTTAGCGCGCATAAGTCCTGGGTCAAGTCGTGAAGGTAAGACTGGTCGCACATATGTCCGTACTACTTTTGGGTTATTTCTGCCCAGTTTTGGCCGTTCGCCATACCGGAGTACCAAAAAGCGGCAATCGACTTAACCTACCGCTTATGCGCGCTAACCAAAATTTTCGTGAAAAAGATCGGGTTTCTTCCGCCCTGCCGGAGGCGAAATTCTCTTCCGGGTCAGTGACCGCGTAACTCATGTCAGTTGAAAAACATGCTGCTCTATGCTACATTGATCGGTTAGAACGACCGGCGTGCTTTACGTCGGTCGCTTGTTGTGGTAGATTATCGGGATACAGTGCGTCGATTACGGCAAAATGTGTTAACCCAGTTTGAGGAGTAACTGAGAGAATGGAAACGAAGCATATGCTGAATATGCAACTGCGGGAGGTCGTCGGCAAAAAGGTGAAGCGCCTGCGACGCCAGGGGTGGCTACCGGCGACGGTCTATGGCAAGGGCATTGGTCCGTTTACGGTTCAACTGGACGAGCGGAACTTTACGAAAATGTACCGCGATATCGGGCGGACAACGCTGGTGGAGTTGAATATTCCCGGGCAGCCGCGCCAGTCGGCATTTGTGCATGATATCCAGCGCCATCCGGTCAGTCGGGATATTCTGCATGCCGATTTTTATGTGGTGAACCTGCGGGAGCGGATGACGGTCGAGGTACCGCTGGCGCTGACGGGTACGTCCCCCGTGGCGGAGCGGGGCGATGGGGTCGTCAACCAGGTACGCTCGACAGTTGAAGTGGAGGCGCTGCCCTCGGATATGCCCTCACACATCTATGTCGATCTGAGTTTTCTGACCGAGATGGATAAGATGATCCATGTGGGAGATCTGGCGGGTGCCATAGAATATACTATTACGACCGATCCCGAAGATCTGGTGGTGTCGCTCACGCCAACCCGCGCAGCCCGGACTGGTGCGGAGGAAGCGGAAGCGGAAGAAGAAGAAGTGCCCACGGGCGAGCCGACCCTCATCCGTGATGAGCGCTCGTCACATCAGGATAAGGAAGAGTAGACCAACTGGTAGCAGCGTTACAACATGCACCGGAGTTACCAAAAGCCCACACTGCAACGTGTGGGCTTTCGGTATGAAACTGCTGCCGGCATGTGGTCTTTTTAGAACGCCTACCAGAACCCGACAGCCATACCTACAAAATAAACCGCAGCCAGTGCGCCTGCTCCAACCATCAGCAACTGCAACCGTATAGCGCGTTGCAGCGTGGCCCGCGCATCCGGTGACAGATCGGGGCGCATCATGACATTCGATGACCAGACCCAGAACCCGATCCCCATACTGATGGCTCCCAGCGATGGGATGCCCCAGAGATAGCCCTCCGTCCAGACATTCAAACGGGAGGCCACAATGCCGGCCAACAGCAACACCGTGCAGATCGCCAGTGTACGCGGAGTGCGCTTTGCCAACGCATACGCCATTCCATCCACTGTGCGGATGTTGGGGATAGTGCGATCCACGGCCTTCCCAAACTTCACAAAGGGAGCCGACATCTTCTTGAGGCTGTTTTTGACGTTTGAGCCGCTGGTTGGCTCTTCGTCCGGTTGTGCAACCTCAAAGTTCCCATACCCGTAGCGATTACTTTCCGACATAGTTTCGCCCTTTCCAGATGACACCGCGTCCACTGTGTACCCTCCACAGGCTGTGCAGCGCAATAAAACTATAGGATAATACCCCCAACGGCCAGAGCAAGGCATAGCCCCAGGGTAGTTCATAAAACCGGTGGAGTAGCCAGATCCAGAAGCTGATGGCTATCACCGTTATCAGCAGGCCGTGTAGCAAGACGGCCCATGCCTGCACATCGCCTTGCATTGCCAGTAACACAACGCCCCAGATCAACAGATCCGGTGGGCCGACCGCCAGTGCAACCTGGCGGGCCCCGGCCCAGAAGGAGCGACTGCCGCCACTGCGATAACCCGCTACGGCATTCTTGGTCAGCCCCTCCAGCACCTGCCGCCCATTTGTATACATCCGTACGTGCAAGTCTTGCTGTCCCATCGCTGCGCCAACCCGAAAGCCGGCCGCGCGTGCAGTTTGTGCCAGACGGACATCTTCCAGCACTTCGCTGCGGACGGCACCATGCCCGCCAATCTGTTGATACACCTCGTGGCGTACCAGGATGCACTGACCATTAGCGACAATCTCGTCAGGTCGGGCATCGGGCGCATTCAGGCGTGCAATCGGGAAAAGCGTATGGATCAACGCCTGAAATGGCGGCATCACCAGCCGTTCCCAGAAACTGCCCAGTTCCAGAAATGGGAAAATCGTTAGCATGTCAAGGTTCTGACGCTGTGCATGCGTCAACAATGCCGCAATCAAGGTTGGCTGGGGCACTGTATCAGCATCCAGGAACAGGAGCCACTCGCCGCGTGCAACGGTTGCTGCTTGCCGGCAGGCATGGCACTTCCCGATCCATCCGGGTGGCAGTGGTACACTCTCCACCACCCGCAACCGGCGTTCACGTTCAGCATACCGGGTCAGGATCAGTGGCGTGGCATCGGTAGAGCCATCGTCAACCACAATCACCTCGTAGGCGGTGTAGCTCTGCCTGAGCGCGCCGTCGAGACAGCGTGCGATGGTATGGGCTTCGTTGCGTGCCGGAATGAGCAGTGATATGTATGGTTGTGGCGCAGTTGGGATATCTGGACGCGCCAGGCGTGGCAAACATCGCAGCCGCATATAATCCTGAATGAACCCGGTCAGCAGGAGTAGTGTCGCCGCACTCGCAAACAACACTCCGATCATTGAACACAACTCAGTTTAAACGAATGGTCGCCTTGAATATGGATTGTACTCAGGTCGTCTCTTACTGTCAATGCGAAAACCCCCGGATTGCCCGGTGCATATGGTGTGCAAACCCACAAGTTGCCTCTGGGTATCAGGCAGGGTATAATGGGGCTGATCCCACCTGATAGCCGCAGATTACCGCATGCCGGCAGTAGCACGCAGGACTGACTATGATCGCACGCAAGCATCGTCCAAATACCAAACTGCCGTCTCCGCCCACGCAGCAGACGGAGCAGCAGCGGATCGAGCACGGAGGGCTGATCTGGCTGGATGTTGTGCGCCCGGGCGATGATGAGGTGACGTTCCTGAGTGAGCGCTATCACTTCCATCCCCTGCATCTGAAAGACGTGTTGTCACGCCTGCAGCGTCCCCAGATCGACGATGATCAGGAGCGCGAATATGTCTTCCTGGTGTTGCACTTTCCGGTTTTTGATGCGAACCGGCGCATCTCCGTGGTGAGTGAGATTGACATTTTCGCCGGGCGGGACTATATTATTACGCTACATGATGGGCGTTTAAAACCATTAACCCGGCTTGTCTCCAGCAGCACATCCAGCGAGCAGGTGCGGGCCAAGATTATGAGTCGTGGGTCAGGTTACCTGCTGTATCGGATTATCAATACCCTGATCAACGAGTGTTTTCGTATGCTCTACCGGGTTGATGCCAATGTTGATCGGATTGAAGATGGGATCTTCAACCGGAATGTCCAGGAGACGGTGGAGGAACTCTCCTTTGTGCGACACGATATTATTACGCTGCGGCGGATTATTCGCCCCAATATCCCGGTTGTGCGTTCGCTGGAGTTGCGTGAGCGCGCGTTTCTCCACGTCGATGAGGATGTCTACTTTGGCGACTTGACGGACAGTCTGGCGAAGGTTTGGGATATGCTGGAAGAGCAGAACGAAATTGTCGTCAGTCTGAATGCCACGCTCGACAGCCTGACTTCGCACCGCATTAACGAGGTGATGAAGATCTTCACCCTGATCTCCGTTATTCTGCTGCCGATGACCCTGGTGGCGAGTATTCTTGGCATGAATGTTCCGTTACCGTTTCAGGAGGAGCCCTGGGCGTTGCCGTTTTCGCTGGTGGTTATGATAATTCTGGCACTGGGTATGTATATCTATTTTCGGTATCGTGGGTGGGTGTAAACATCGTATCAAGTCATGGGAGGGTTAGGGCGCGTATGACCGAAGAACAACTCGTTGCACTGATTCGGAATATTCCTGATTTTCCTGTTCCGGGTATCCAGTTCAAAGATATTACCCCCCTGCTGCGGGATAAGGAAGCCTTTCGTTACACGATTAAAACGCTGGCCGCACGCTATGCGGAACGCCCGGTTGATGTCATTGTTGGGATTGAGTCGCGTGGGTTTATCTTTGGTGCGCCGCTGGCCTATGAACTGGGTATCGGGTTTGTGCCGGTGCGGAAGCCGGGGAAGTTGCCCGCCGATACCTACCTGACTGAGTATGCCCTGGAGTATGGCGTCAATAAGTTAGAGATCCATCGGGATGCTTTTGATGCGGGCATGCGCACCCTGATCATTGATGATTTGCTGGCAACTGGTGGCACGATTAGTGCAACATGCAGCCTGGTGGAGCAGGCTGGTGGTACTGTCGAGGAAGTAGCGTTTCTGGTCGAACTGACATTCTTAAATGGACGTGAGTGTCTTCAGCAATATCCGGTCTTCTCACTTATCCGGTTTTGATTGTGCAGGATACACTATCGGCCAATCCTGCGGTTTGTGCAAGCTATAGAAAGCACAGAATTAACCGAGAATAAAAAACAAACCGGTCTTCCGATAAGCATGCAACCGGCGCGCTCTGTTCCAGGTTCGCTTTCGTTGTCCGACGGTACGATAATTTGGTAGTGCCCCAGCGTGAGTGGTATGTAACGTGGCGACCTCATCAGGAAGCCGTATATTTCACCACGACCACTATGCGTGTGGCACTACCCGATAATTCTGGGTGTAGCTCTGTCTGGTATGGTCGTCCAGCGTAGGTTTGCTATGGATGGCACCACAACGTAAACTTATTGCAAACTATTGACGCATATGTTATACTTACGATGAGGAACACGGTACTGCGCTGGCATCCTCTGTTGGTTTAGGAGCAGTACCGTCTGGTATTCCCAAGACGAGTTCCCCAACCACGTTTCCATACTCATCGGACAATCCAAACGCATTTCTTCAGCATACGCTGTATGGCGGTGCATGTATTGAATAACAACCCTTTCTATCCACGATGCTTCCTCAAAAGAACAACACGCTATGTTATATATGCAAACAGCGGCCCAGGTGTGGGCTGACTCAACCTGCCTGATGGTATACGCGTGGAGATGCCCCGGTATGGTTTTCCACGCACACCAGAAATCTTTATTATGCTGATTGAGTGGTGATACGGTTGCATAACCGCATTGTCAAGATTTGCTGTGCCCTGGTAGGAACATATTACTGCTCGCTTTGCATTGAACCTATCCTAAGGAGTATACGTATGGTCAATGTTGCTGAATTAGAATCGAAAACCCTGGCTGATCTACGCGAACTGGCGCGTAATAGCGGTATTAGCGGGGTAAGTGGCCTCAAGAAACATGATTTGATCTTCAAACTATTACAGGCCCAGACCGAAGAGGCGGGAAATACGTTTAGTGACGGTATTCTGGATATTGTTTCTGACGGGTTTGGTTTTTTGCGCGGCGATCGGATGTTGCCCGGCCCCGATGATGTCTATGTCTCGCAGTCGCAGATTCGCCGCTTTGGACTGCGTACCGGCGACCGCATCTGGGGGCAGATTCGACCACCGAAAGAGAGTGAACGCTTCTTTTCGTTGCTCCGGGTTGAATTGATTAATGGGATGGACCCTGAAACGGCCCGGAAGCGTCCATCATTTGATCAACTGACGCCGATCTTTCCCAATCAACAACTCCGGCTTGAAACTGAACATAATATTCTCTCAACGCGCCTGGTTGACCTGATTGCGCCGATTGGCCGTGGTCAGCGTGGGCTGATTGTTTCGCCACCAAAGGCCGGGAAGACGCTGCTCCTTAAAGCCATTGCAAACGGTATTACGACTAACCATCCCGAAGTACAACTGATGGTGCTGCTTATCGGTGAACGTCCGGAAGAAGTGACCGATATGCGGCGCAGTGTCAAGGGTGATGTGATCTCTTCTACCTTTGATGAGCCCGTGGAAGATCATACCAAAGTTGCCGAAATGACCCTGGAACGGGCCAAGCGTCTGGTCGAAGGCGGGATGGATGTAGTGGTCCTGATGGACTCGATCACCCGCCTGGCACGCGCCTATAACCTGGATATGCCGCCGAGTGGGCGCACGCTCTCCGGTGGTATTGATCCGGTAGCGCTCTATCCGCCCAAGCGTTTCTTTGGCGCGGCCCGCAATATCGAACATGGCGGTAGCCTGACGATTATTGCTACCTGTCTGGTTGATACGGGCAGCCGCATGGATGATGTGATTTACGAAGAGTTTAAGGGAACCGGCAATATGGAGTTGCATCTCGACCGGCGTCTGGCCGAGAAGCGGATCTTCCCGGCTCTCGACATTCAGCGCAGCAGTACCCGGCGTGAGGAGTTGCTGCTGCCCCCCGAGCTGCTGCGCCAGGTCTGGACACTACGGCGGATGGTCAGTATGCTTGGCGATAACGAGGGCACCGAGTTGATGCTGACCCGTATGGCGAAGACACGCACCAATGAAGATTTCCTGGCGACGCTCAGTAAGGGTCCCTGACCTGGAATAAGCTGTTGCGTGTGTCGTCAAAACCGACCGTGTTATCGTTCATGTCTATATGTTTCCATTTATCCTGACAGAACGCACAAGGAGATGTTGAATGAGTACACAAAATTACTACGACCATAGTCCTGGCGAGCGGATCGATCTGCCGGATCCAACCGTGGTGGATAAAGGGCGTGGCACGACGGGCATCGAGTACCAGATTATCGGCACGACGCTGCAGGCGGTTGTTATTCAACTGGCCGAGGGTCAACAGGTCTTCTCGGAGCGCGGCGGTATGAGCTGGATGAGTGCCAACGTCGATATGCAGACAAATATGGAAGGTGGTCTTGGTGGTGCCTTCAAACGCATGTTCTCGGGCGAGTCGATCTTCATGGTGACGTTCAGCACGCGCGGTGGCGATGGTCTGGTCGGCTTTTCGGCGGAGTTCCCCGGAAAGATTGTGCCGCTGCATCTGGGAGAGGGGCAGCAAATTATCTGCCAGAAAGACGCATTTATGTGCGCTGAACGCAGCGTGCAACTGGATATTCACTTCCGGCGGCGTCTGGGCAGCGGGTTCTTTGGCGGCGAAGGCTTTATCATGCAGCGCCTGACCGGGCCGGGGTTGACGTTTGTGGAGTTGGACGGTGAAATCGTCGAGTATACGCTGGAAGCCAACCAGGTGCTCAAGGTGGATACCGGCCATGTGGCGATGTTTGAGCCCAGCGTTGACTTTGATGTCGAGATGGTGCGCGGGTTTAAGAATGTCTTATTCGGGGGTGAGGGGTTGTTTCTGTCAACCCTGCGTGGTCCCGGGCGCATCTGGCTCCAGACCATGCCGGCGATGAACCTGGCGCGCAAGATTGCGCAATATATGCCCAGTTCGGGCGATGGCGGTAGTAGCGGTGGGGGGTTCAACCTTGGTAACCTCCTTGAGGGGCGACAGTAGTCGTAGCATCCGTGCCGGCTTGTTGTGCAGGTGCTACCCGGCACTGCCGGGAACGGGGTGACGTAAACGTATAATTGTTTGTGTCACCCCGACAGTGGCTTTCTGCCTTGCCGGGGTAAAACGGTGCCGCAGGTAGTCCTTCCTACCATCCCACCTCATCCAAACTTCAATCAGAATCAGACAAACCAGACCAATCAAATTACACCACTTACGCAGTGCAGCCTATTTCGGTCTGTTGACTGCCCCAAAAGCCGGCTTCGCCTGCGGCAGCATGGTACTTTTTCGCTCTTCCGCCCTGTCGGAGGCGAAAAGCTCCGTTCACGGGGGACCGCGTAACATGAGTCAAATCAGACACGGACAGTGTGGTAGGCGCAACCCGACGGCAGGTGCCCGGTTGCACCTGCTTTGCTCTGGGCTGAACGCATGGCGTTGTGTTATGATCTCGTTGAGAATCTGGGGGTCTTTGAGCAAGGCGTCCCATTGAACTCTGCTGCATGGGATGCCTGACCGGGTCTCCAGAGGTGTCGACAATAACGCAGCCAGGTGGAAGGGAACCACCTGGCCGGGTCAGCCTACACTCATAAGGAGGGGCAAACGAGAACATTGATGACGGTAGATACACACGAACGAGTTAACCCGTTCGTCGCATTGATCATCAGATCGGTTTAAAACCGTGTTGCGCCAGCTATACCAGGTTGATCAGTTCGGTGGCAGTACGCCGCATATCCAGGAAGACCAGACCCAGTTTGGCACGGCTATGAGCCAGTGCCGTCAACACCGCCTCCTCACCGATAGCCATCAAGATGACGTAGCCTTCCTCACCACGGACAAAGACCTGGTCGAGTTGACCACGCCGTAACTCACTTGCAATACGTTCACCCAGCGAGAGCATTGCGGCACTCATAGCCGATACGCGATCTTCCTCAACATCGGCTGGTAACGCCGAGGCCATAATCAGGCCATCAACACTCACCACCGCCGACGCCTCGATATCTGGTGTATTCATACTTAAAGCCTTGAGATGCCGCACCATCTCTTCGGTTCTGCTTGCCATTCAGCTCCTCCTTAAAGGCCGTCAGCCAGTTGTGGAAAAGAGGCTAGATTGTGCTGGGGCAAAACCAGCAATGTGAGGCCGTGGTAGACGGCCATTCGCGCTCATTCTACTACATTTTTTGATGAAGGGCAACTGGTTTTCTCGGTATCAATCGGCAGCAAGCCGGTAAAATCGGGTCAGAGTGTAATTGCTATGATCTGCTCACACCAAGCAGATGGCGTGCGTCGGACGACTGGCGCGGTAGTCTACTGCTCCGTGCCGTTGGTATCACCGGTCTCCTCAGTCAGACCCAGGCGCTGGCGCAGGGCGATCTCAGCCGCTGTAACTGCCTCTGCCGGGGTTGCCAGGTTGCGCAGGACGCGCAACTGCATACGTTCCAATTCTTCCAGGACGATTTCGTTCATTAGCGGGCTGTTGGGCATGGCCTGGCCCTGTCGGGCCTGGGCCCGCATGGTGCGGGCCAGTTCCCACTCAAAAACGGCATCCCGCAGGTTGAGATCACGGACGGCCGGTTGTTTCCCAGCGGTAAGCAGGGCGGTCTGCGCATCTGCGGTGAGCAGGTAGCGTACAAAATCCAGCGCAGCCTGCTGTTCGTCCATATCAATCACACGGGCATTGATACTGATGACCTCGCTCTGTACATAGGGCTGTGGTGCGCGATTCGGGCCACTCAGGACGGGCAAGGCGGCAACCCCCAACTGATCGCCCCAGAGCGTCTGATATTCCGGAAGCGCGTGCGTCCAGTCAATAGTCATTAACGCTTCCTGTGATTTCAGCGCACTGTCTACAACAATGCCGTCATTCACGGCCAGGATCTGTTGATCCTGGCGAAGTTCCAGCAGCCATTCGAGCCACTGTTCCACCCCGGCCCGCCCCGTGCTCCCCAGGACCAGATTGCCCTCTTCGTCAAAGATGCGCCCGCCAAATGCATAGAGATAGCCAATGGTCTTATCCAGCGAGAGTGTATAGGCCAGCCCCCACACCGGCGGTTGGGTCGTCGCATCGGTCAGGCCCCGCGCCGTACGTAGCAGGGTGGCGGTATTGTCGGGTGGTACCGTAAGATTAGCCTGATTATAATAGAGAACCAGGGTATCGAATGTTAGTGGCAGGCCATAGAGTGAGCGACTGCCGCCGTCGGTTTGTACAAGTGCGCCATCCAGGGCAGTCGGCAGAAGCCGGTTGCGCTCACTGGGGGGAATCTGTTCATCCAGTGGCAGCAACAGGCCATCCTGCGCCAGCCCGCCGAGGGTATGGCTCTTCAAGATTATGAGATGTGGTCCCCCACCGGTCAGGGTTGCTGCCCGTAGTTCCGCTGTCAGCGAAGCGAGCGGCACGGCATGGGGGATAACCTGCGTCTGAGCATGTGACTGATTATACCGATCAATCAGGGTTGCCAAAACCTGATGTTCAGGTGCGGGCCAGGCATGCCAGAGCAGCAACGTAACCGTACGTGGTGAGCGTACGGGGGTTGCCTCGGGCGTGGGTAGTGTTTCCGCCGCTGATGAGCCGCCACATGCTGTTATGAATATCAGAAGCAGGCAGACAACCACCATGCACTGTATATGCTGCCTGGCGATCAACGGGGCCTCGCTTTCCGTTGAGGGTTGTTAAGATTATAGCATAGGCCTATCCTCTGCTGCAAGGTGGTAGTAGCAACTTACTCACAGGACTTACGCGGTGCGGCTTGTTCCATCCTGGTGCCAGACCCGGAAGCCAGACGCGCCTGCGGCAGCATGGTACTCCTTTTATTCTTTTTTAAAAAAAATTCACATTGTGAATTTTTTTTAAAAAGCTCGGGTTTCTTCTGCCCTGCCGAAGGCGAGATTTCCGTCCGGGTTCGTGACCGCGTAACTTGTGTGAGTTCATGATCAACTTGCGACAAGTTCGGGTAGCAACCGGCAGGATGTTTGCTGCGCTGCCGTTGTGCGGAGCAGCGCTTCGATAGCGTCACTGGCGAGCGCGCGGGCAAACCGGTAGCCCTGTCCATACTCACAGTGCAGTTCCTGGAGGTAGGCCAGTTGCGCATCGGTCTCGATGCCTTCGGCGACAATTTCCAGCCCCAGGGTGTGGCTCAACATCACAATGCTCTGGGTGATGATAGCGCTTTCGATATCGTTGTTCAGGTTGCTGACAAAGGATCGGTCAATCTTCAGGATCCTGATCGGGAAGCGATGCAGATAGCGCAACGAGGAGTAGCCCGTACCAAAATCATCGATGCACAACTGGATGCCCAGGTCGCGCAACGCTTCCAGGGTTGCGATGGTTGTTTCGGCATGATCCATCATAACATTTTCGGTGATTTCCAGCTTGAGGCTATGGGCATCAAGGCCAGTGTCTTCCAGAGTCTGGCGGATGCGTTCGACCACATCGCTGCGCGTCAGTTCACTGCCGGAGAGGTTGACGCTGACACTCAGCGGGCGCAGATCGGGGAACTGAGTGTGCCACGCGCGTAACTGCCGGCAGGCCGCATGCACGATCCACCAGCCAATCTGGACCATCAGGCCGGCCTCTTCAGCAATGCGGAGAAACTCGGATGGCGGGAGCAGACCGCGCTGCGGATGTTGCCAGCGGAGCAGCGCCTCAAAGCCGACGATGGTGCAGGTATTCAGGGCGATAATCGGCTGGTAGTGCAGGCGCAGTTCCTCGCGCTCGATAGCGCGCCGGAGTGCTGCTTCAAGGTGCAACTGCTCCAGCACCTGGGCCCGCATCGTGGCGTCGAAAATTGTGTAGCGGTTGCGCCCCTGGGCTTTGGCCTGGTGCAGGGCGGTATCGGCGTCGCGCAGCAGCTCGGCGGGATGATCGTAGTTGTTGGAACTGAGCGCAATGCCAATACTCGCCGAGGTGGTGACCTCGTGCCCGTTGAGATGAATGGGCCGGGCCAGATCGCGCTGGATCTTCTCGACAACGGTGGTTGCATCCTGGCGATTGCGCACATTGTGCAGCAGGATGGCAAACTCATCGCCGCCAAACCGGGCAATCGTGTCGCTGGCGCGGAGACAGGTGGCGATCCGCTGCGCAATGGTGATCAGGAACTGGTCGCCGTCCAGGTGGCCCAGGCTGTCATTCACCATCTTGAAGTTATCCAGGTCA
This sequence comes from Chloroflexaceae bacterium, assembly GCA_034437035.1. Taxonomy (GTDB): domain Bacteria; phylum Chloroflexota; class Chloroflexia; order Chloroflexales; family Chloroflexaceae; genus CAKZQX01. The sequence continues at coordinate 7,141 of DAOTUI010000249.1, read as the reverse complement.
AGAAAGAGCACCGCAAAGGGATAGCTGGCCCGGCGCCGGGCATATTTCATGGTATGAGTCAGCAGCTCGAGAAACCGTGTCCGGTTGGGTAGGCCGGTCAACGCGTCGTGCAGGGCCTGGTGGCGCAGTTGTTCCTCGGCCCGTTTCCGCTCGCTGATATCCTGGAATGAGACGACGACGCCGACCAGGTTGCCGTCACTGAACATGGGGGTGCTGATATATTCGACCGGAAAAGGCGTGCCGTCTTTGCGCCAGAACATCTCGTCGTCGGTGCGATGGAAGCTATCACGGATGCGCTGTTGCTCCTCATATGCATGCCGTCCGGCGTGGTGGTTGTCGTTGGTCGTGGGGTGCATGAGCCGATGGTGCGGCCGGCCGATCAACTCCTCCTCGGTATAGCCGACCATCCGCAGCGCGGCGGGGTTGGCAAAGGTGATATTTCCCGCGATGTTCAGGCCGTAAATCCCTTCGCCGGCAGCCTGCAAGATCAGGTTGTTGCGCTGCCGAAGGTGTGCCAGGGCTTCCAGGGCACCCTGGCGCTCGATACGGGTGCGTAGCATGGCCAGGCCATAGCCGATGTCACCGGCCAGTTCCTGCAGCAGTTTCACTTCTTCTGTGCCGAAGGCATGGGTTGTTTCGGCATAGATGGTAAGGATGCCGATTGCCTCGCCGTCGGTGCTGAGTGGCAGGATGATCATTGCCGCATAGCCGCGTTCCAGCGCCGGTGCGCGCCAGGGAGTGCCGGCCGGGTCGTTCGCAATATCCTGGACGATCCAGGGGCAATTCTCGCGCAGAGCCATGCCGATAGGCTGCGGGTTCGGGTGAGATGCGTCACCGGCGCGTTGCGTGCTGGTCAGGTAGCCCTCCTCGTGTCCGGCCCAGGCCATCAGGATGACTGCGCTGTCCCTATCCGGTTGAGTAAAGCCGACCCAGGCCATCCGGTAGCCGCCCACCGTCACCAGAATGTCGCAGGTTTGCTGCAGGAGGGTCATCTCGTCGGTGGCCCGCACCAGTGCCTGGTTGCACTCACTGAGTGTTTCCAGCGCCCGGTTTACGGTGCGCAACGCAGTTTCGGCACGGATGCGCTCGTGGAGTTCCATCTGCAGGGTTGCCGTTTTTTCCTGGACTTCGCGCTCAAGCTTATCGGAATGCAGTACCAGTTTGCCTGTGAGCGGCTGAACCAGGCGGAGTGTGCCGATGATCCCCAGACCCAGCAGCATACCGATCAGGCTGACCAGAAGGATGATTTGCCGGTTCGCCAGTCCGTACATCTCGTGTGCGTTCATCGTCACAACAATGGCCCAGGGGCTATCCGGAACTGGTCCATAGGCCATCACGCGGGCCGGATCAGCACCGCCGGCGGAGGTCAGCAACCCCGTCTGCTGGTCCAGCGCGTGCTGAAAGGCCTGCCCCAGCGGGGAGTCAAGGGGTATTGGGTTGGTGATGTTATCGTTGCGGATACACTCCGTACAGACCAGGCTGATATGCCCGTCCACGACTCTGCCGAGCAGCATGCTGCCGGTCTGCCCCAGGCCCGCCGGATCATGGACAATACTTTCCAGGCGGGAGAGGTCGAACAGCACGATGTCGGTTCCAACCGGCGCGACATCATTGCGGATCGGCGCGCTTATGATCAGATAGGACTTCCCATCAATGATTACCGGATCGTGGATCGTTGTTGTGCTATCCAGGTCGGGATGGGGTTGCAGTTCCGGTGGGATCGCGTGGCCCACCTGCGTGACCGGCTGCCCATCCTGATCGAGGCGCAAGATTCCGACAACGTCCGGGGAAATATCCAGGGCATCGGCCAGTTTTGGGGTGGTGAACGTTTCCAATTCATCCAGGCGCATATCGCCCTGGTTGTAGGCCTCGAGCGCCTTGCGGATCTGGGTGCGGCTGGTGATCTGTGATGCGATATCATATGCGCGCGTAAGATACTCTTCGATAGCAATCGTGCGCATACGGATGATCAGTGCCAGATCTGCTTCCTTCGCCTGGCGAAGGTTGTAGTAGAGTGGCACGACACTGACAGCCGCAACAATGATGCTGATAATGACGATGCCCAGGGCAGAATACCTGACGATGGATCGTTGCAGGTTCGTGGTAAAACTATTGCGGATCATACTCATCGTGTCACCGTTGTTATATCGTCCCATTCTATCATGGCAGTATCTGCTGCGCCAATCACAATGCAATCGCGTCCGGCGGTTTTGGCCCGATAGAGGGCCGCGTCGGCCACGCGTACCAACTCTTCCACGGTGGTGCCGTGGGTGGGAAAGATCGCTGCGCCGAGCGAAACCGTTACTGCGCCCAGCGCCTGCCCCCGGTATTGCACCTGAAGTTGCCTGACGCTGTTTAGTATGCGTTCGGCCTGTTGTACAATCTCCTCCGCAACTGCGTCCAGTATAATCAGGGTAAACTCTTCCCCGCCATAGCGTGCCGCCAGGTCTTCTCCATGCATCTGAGCGCGCAAACAGGCTCCCAGTTCACGCAAGACGGTATCACCGGCCGCATGCCCGAAGGTGTCATTGAACTGCTTGAAGTGGTCCAGGTCAAGCATAATCACGCCCAATTGCATGGTATGGCGCGCGGCGCGGCGCAGTTCCCGCTCCAGCGACTCTTCCATGTAGCGGCGATTAAACAGCCCGGTGAGCGGGTCACGGATGGCCTGGTGGCGTAGCGTCTCCTGCAGGCGCAAGTTTGCCAGGGCCAGCGCGATATGTTCCGTCACCGTGGCGGCAAGTCGGCGGGTGGCATCACTGAAGCTCGCCTGCTCCCGGCAGAGGTAGAACACGCCGAGCGTCTCGCTCTGGGCCATCATCGGGATGCAGAGTGAGCATGCCGGTAGCGGTGTGGGCAGATGCTCGCAGCAGAGACCCACGCGGGTATCCTGGGACAGGTGGATGCGCCCTCGCCGGAGGGACCAGCACTCATCCGGCAGACTGGTGCGCTGGACCGGCAGTGGTCCCCAGAGCGCTACGGCCTCCAGGAGCGTGTGCGAGGCGCTGAGCATATAGAGTGCGCCCGACTCGCTGGGGAAGAGCTGCGGCGCAACCTGGCCGATAACTGCATAGGCTTCCTCGGCGGTGCGACAGGCCTGGAGCAGATCGCCCATGTTGTTCAGCAGGGTGATCTCGTGGGTACGCTGCTCCAGTTCACGTACCCAGTGGGTCAGGTGGGTATTGGCGTCTTGCAGCGCGGCTTCTGTCTGCTTGCGCTGGGTGATGTCGCGCACATGCAGCAGGAGCGCCGGTGTGTCCCGGTAAGTAATCCGGCCGATGCGTATTTCAACCGGAATACGCTGTCCATCGCCGGTCAGACAGCAGCCCTCGGCAAATGTGTTTTCGTCTGTTAATTGATGTGGTAAATCGTGGATGATTGCAGGGTATTTCTCAGGTAGGGCCGATTCACCCCGGAAGACCTGGTTGCCGATAAGATTCTCGCAGTTGACGCGGTGCAGCCGGCAGGCCGCCGGATTGACATCCAGGATCGTACCGTCAAGGTCTTCTACAAAGATAGCATCGGGCGACTCCTCAAACAGCGTGCGAAAGCGCTGCTCGCCGGCACGCAGCACTGCATCCGCCTGCCGGCGTGCGCTGATATCCCGAAAATAGACCGAAAGGCCATCCCGCGAAGGATAGGCATGCACTTCAAACCAGATTGCCAGCGGCGCATAGTATTCCTCGAAGGTAACGGCTGTCTGCTCGTTCATGGCACGGTAGTACTGTGTGAAGAAGGTTGTGTCGATTGCTTCCGCAAACATGTCCCAGATACACCGGCCCAGCAGTTCTTCAGGTTGATATTGCAGCAGGTGAGCGGCCTGCCGGTTGACATACGTAAAGCGATATGCATGATCCAGGGCAAAGAAGGCATCAGAAATGCTCTCCAGAATATTATGAATACGCTGGTGCGACTCTTGCAGCGCCTCTTCGATCCGTTTACGGTCGGTGATATCCCGCCCCACTGCGACAATACCGGTAATTTCGCCATTGGACATGGTGATTGGGGAGAGCGAGATATGGAGCAGGAGCGGTTCTTCCGCAGCGGGGAGGGTCCACTCGTAGGTAACATGTTCGCCGGCCAGCGCGCGGACATTGGCGGCCGCGTGGAGCGCTGCCACTTCGGCGCCCATAAATTCGCGTAGTGTTTTGCCCAGCAGTTCATCGCGGCTAAACCCCAGTTCTTCGATCTGGCGACCAAAAATACGCACATAGCGCTGCTCCCGGTCAAGCAGGCAGACAATATCACTCATCGACTCGACCAGCGTGCGGAAGAGTTCCTCGTTGGCCTGGAGTGCCGCCTGCGCCTGAATATAATCGGTGACATCGCGCAGAATAGTTCCGGCCATAAAGCCGGCTTCCCTATGGATGGGAAAGCCCCGTGTCTGAACCACCCGGCGCGTTCCGTCCGGATGTTGCACGGTATGTTCCTGTGTTTCTCCCAGCCAGACTGCCTGGCCGGTTCGGAAGAACTCCTGAAAGGCATGCCGGGTAAACGCGTAGGCTTCCGGCGTCTTGCGCTCGGTTGGGGCCATCTGGTGCAAAAGATCCCACAGGGGCCGACCAAGCGCATCCGGGGCCGTGATACCGCCGACCTGTGCCATGCTCTGGTTCCACTCCACAATATTGCCCTGTTCATCGCACAGCACAATGCCGTCAATCGATTGCTCAACAAAGCTGCGGAACTTCTGCTCACTGGCGCGGAGCGTTTCCTCCATCTGCTTGCGTTCGGTAATATCGACAATGGTGGCAACCAATCCGCGTACATCGCCGTGGGCCGCATAAATGGGGGAACAGGTCAGCAGGGCAGGGAAGGCCGAGGTGTCACGCCGCAAGATCTCGAGTTCACCAGACCAGCCTGTACCTTGCAGCACCTGAGTTATGATGTCCGCTGCGTGGGCGCGGGTAGCGGGGGTCGGGCCAAGTTCGAACCCGGAGGTGCCCAGGACTTCGCCGGCGGACCAGCCCAGCAGATCTTCGGCAAAGTGATTCCAGTAGATGACCGTGCCGTCGGTATCAATTGCTACAACTGCCTGGTCAACCAGGTTCAGCAGGTGTGCCTGGAAGTGAACCGACTCCTCGGCCTGCCTGCGCCCGGTGATATCCTGCGCTGCTCCCATGATACGAACAACCGACTGCTCCGGGTCAGTCTCACGCCGTAGCCGGTTACGCAGCCGGCGAACCGTGCCCTCCCGGGTGATAATGCGAAACTCTTGCGTATCTACCTGCCCATTCGCGAGTGTAGCGAGCCGTTGCTCGATCATAGGCCGATCATCCGGATGGACGATCTGCTGCCAGTCTGCCAGTTGCCGCAGTTCCTCCAGCGTATAGCCCAGCGTGTGGGTAAACGTCTCGCTAATCCAGTCCAGGACGAACGTTCCATCAACGGCAATATGCAGTGTGTAGATATAGTCCGATCCCAGTTCGGAGATGGTGCGGTAACGCGTCTCACTCTCCCGAAGTGCGGCAGTACGTGCCGCGACCTGCGCTTCTAGCTCGTTATGTGCGGCGGCAATCCGCTGGGCATACTCTTCGGTGGTGCCCAGGCTCCGGCTGAGTTCCCGCAGCAGGTAGGTTACAGGAATGATAACCGCGCCGATCAGCAGCAGAAACACCAGCATGCTGCTGAGCCAGGCCGGCGGTTTGGCGGCGTTGGCCTGAATTGTGGGCGCAACAACAATCTGTTCCGTCACCAGGAGGAGTGCCAGGAGTGCCAGCGTACCCATAACGATGGCAAGGGCGCCAATGCTGCGGCGCACATCAAACAGCACCGCAGTCAGGGCAATACAGGCAAAGAAGAAAATATATCCATCACCACTCAATCCAAAGGTCAGGCAATCAATCACGCCCAGAACATACAAGAATGTCAGTAGAATGCTTGCGCGGAGTGTGAACCCGATGCGCTCGACAAAAGTGATAACACCCAGTCCCGCATAGGCTGATAAGTAGAACAACGCATTCGGAACGGCATGCCAGTATTGTTCTGCCGGGAGATGTGAGAGGATGCTCCAGATGCTGCTTATAACTGCCAGCAGGCCAAGCATAAACATACCGCGCAAAATACCATTGAGTACGCGTACACGCCACTCCTGGAGGATGGCATGCTCAAACACGGTTGTGCGGTGCAGCAGCAGGAGGGAAGGCATAAAACGTTTTCGCATAGTTTTCCCAATCGCTACACGTATTTCTCGGAAGGAACATCAGCGGAATGTCGTAGCAATCGGTCGGATTAGTATGTCCGATGATCTGACTATTCTGACATTTTCTGCGCTGCCAGACTCGTTTCTCCAATCGTACGATTCTGTTTCTTGTTCCGGCTTCATCTTCTAACAGTAGCACTTTGGTTAACAATGGTGAATAGGACAATTATACCGTGTGAATATAGGAACTCTGTGTAGGAAGCGCACAATTGCAGGTGAAGTATGCGCAACTGTTGCAGAAGTGGGGTGCAGCGGTTCATCCGCTCTACGCCGGATCGTTCCCGGCGGAAATCCGTGGTGCTACCGCCAACGCCTTCAGTTCGACGGCCAGCCCCGCAACCATCAGGTAGACCTCGTCGGCTTCACCTGCCAGGCGCTGGTTGAACCGGCCCAACCACTCTCGGAAGGTGCGGCTTAGTTCATCTGCCGGGACAATCCCCAGGCCGACCTCATTGGACACGACAATCAGTTCAATCGGCTGATCACGGTTACGGTACCAGTCCAGCAGTGCGGTAAGCTCGGCCATCGCCGTATCCCAATCGGCATCCCCGGCCAGCAGCAGGTTGGTCACCCAGAGCGTCACGCAGTCCAGAATAACCACGGGGGCCGGTGTGGTTGTGCGCAATGCCTGGGCCGGCGCGCGGGGAGCCTCGATCGTGCGCCAGTGGGCCGGCCGTTCGGCGCGGTGGTGTGCAATCCGGGTTGCCATGTCGCTATCGCCGGCCTCGGCGGTGGCAACAAAGAGCACGTCGGCGGCGCGGGAGGTGGCGCGGTGCAGGGCAAAGCTGCTCTTGCCGCTCCGCGCGCCACCCAGAATGAGCGTAAGTTTATGTGGCATTGATAATTCCATAAGTAACACGACTTACGCGGTTGCTCACCCGAAAGGAAATTTCGCCTCCGGCAGGGCGGAAGATTCCATTCTTTTTCACAAAAATTTTGCAC
>DAOTUI010000248.1:0-4700 GCA_034437035.1 Chloroflexaceae bacterium | reverse complement strand
GCGGAACAGACCACCTTTTTCACGAAATTTTTGCACAACGTGCAAAAATTTCGTGAAAAAGATCATAGCGTACCATGCTGCCGCAGGCGAATCGGGCCATTCATTTCAATCAAACGTCCGGTTTGCACGTCCACCGCGTAAGTCCTGTCACAAAAATGTTGCACCCTGTGCAACATTTTTGTGAAAAAGATAGATTAAGTACCATATAGGAACTTAGGAATTCTGGAGTGACTGAGAGGGCGTCCATGCAAACAATACACCCACCAACCATCCCGACTCCTATCACCCATTGCTGCCCAGTCTGCCAGTTGCGCATATCCCGGTAACAAAAACGGACGAAAGCATGATGCGCTTTCGTCCGTTTGCTTACTATGTCCGCGTTTACTGCCCCGGCAGCCGCACGCCCGGCAGCGGGACCGCCGTACCCGGCTGCGGGAAGATCGGCCGCGGCTGCGGGTCTTGCGGCGGTGCCGGCGGTGGCTCCGGCGGCGGTGGTTCCGGCTGCGGTTGCGGCTGCTGCGGTGGTGGTTCCGGCTGTGGCTGCGGTTGCGGCTGCGGTTGCACCGGTACATCGGGTTGCGGGGCCGGCCGGCTATCCGGGCCGCGGATGCCCAGCACCACCGTCGTACCGGGGATAATCCAGTCGCCCGCCCCCGGTTGTGAGCTAATGACGGTGTAGGGCGCATACTGGTCGTAGATATTCGGGATGCGCTCGCGTGACTGGTAGTCCGCATAGATGGCACTCACGCCCAGGCTTTGTAAGACCGTCCGGGCCTGGTTCTCGCCCAGACCGATGACATTCGGCATACGGACAGCACCTTCAGTGGGCGCGGGGACGGCTGTAGGCGGCACGGGCGTATTGGTTGCGGCTGCTGTTGGCCGCACAAACATTCTGGACGAACAGAGTGGGAAGTTCCCGCCGCCGGCGCTCCCACTCGACCAGACATACCGGACCCGCACATTCGGCTCCGTGGGGGGAGTATTCCAGATGGTGACACTTGTCAGCATACCGGGCGGATAGCGGTCGCCTGAGCGCGGAACACAGTATCTGACGCCACTGTTACTGCCGGTACGCACAACGGTCACCCGCCGGTAGAAGTCACACGCGCCGCCGATCTGCCCCTGCAACTCCGCGTCTTCGTTGCCCGCGTTGCGCGCGTTCGTCTGGATCATATCGGTTGTGAACAACTCTTCGGCATCGCCGCCAAACGGTCCCGGCAGTCGGCAGACCGACTTGCGCTGGACATTGGCCGCCAACGTAAACTCCTCCGGGATTTCGTTACCAGGGAAGGGTGCGCTAAAGAGTTCGCGGTACTGGAGATCGCTCTCAATCCAGTCAAACAACTCTTCCATGACATTATGCCAGATGATCCCGCCACCCTCGAGACTCTCAACCTTGCTCGTCGGCTCGTTGTTGTTATTGCCGCTCCAGACACCCACGGTGACATAGGGCGTAAAGCCGAGCGTCCAGGCATCGCGCCAGTCATTACTGGTACCGGTCTTGACGGCTGCCGGGCGCGAGAGTTGTAGCTTGCTGTTGCGCCCCCAGATCGGCTCGCGCGCCTCGTCATCACTCATCATATCGGTGATGATGCTGACCATGCCCGAGTCGACCACCTGCTCGCCTCGTCCGGGACGATACTCCTCCAGCACATTGCCGTCGCCATCGGTAATCTTGAGAATCGGTGTTGATGGAATATAGCGTCCGTGATTCGCCAGCGTGTTGTAGGCGGTCGTCAACTCCAACAGCGTCACCTCGCCGCCGCCCAGCGTCAGCGACAGGCCATAGAAGCCGTCGCCCCGCTTGAGGCCCGACTTGATGCCCACCCGGTCAAGGAACTGCAGGGTATAGTTCACCCCGGCAAACTTGAGCGCCTTGACTGCCGGCATATTGAGCGAGTTTGCCAGCGCGGTGCGGATACGCACGGGGCCATTCCAGCGCCCGTTGTAGTTTTCCGGCGCATACCACTCACCATTGGTCAGCGGAAACTCGGTGGAGACATCCCACAGGAGCGAGGCGGGCGTCATGCCCTGCTCCATCGCTGCCAGGTAGGTAAACGGCTTGAGCGCCGAGCCGGGCTGTCGTTCGCGGGTGGCAACATTGACCTGCCCATCGAGGACATTACCATCCTGTCCGGGCGTTCTGGTTGCCTCAACCGCGTTATAGTCGATACTGCCGACCATCGCCAGGATCTGCCCGGTGTTGGGCTGCATCACCACCACGGCGGCATTATGAATATTCCGCGCATCCAGCCCATTAATATGCTCGGCAGCTTTGGCCTGCACCATCCGCTGCATATCCAGATCGAGCGTGGTATGAATCTCCAGGCCACCCCCGCTGACCAGTTGCTGCCCGTAGCGCTCCTGGAGCAGGTTGCGCACATAGAAGACAAAGTGGGGCGCGTTGAGTGGGACTTCCTGGGGCGCAAACCGCAGATCCTGCGCAATCGCCACCCGCGCCTGGGCCTCGGTGACATAGCCCTCATCGACCATCTGGCGGAAGACCGCGATCTGCCGCCACTTGGTTGGCACAATTGTCGCCGGCAACTGATAGGCCGGACTGACCCATCCGTCTGCAAGCGTCACCCCCGGCAGTACACCCACGCCACTCTCTTCATCGCGCTGGAGATAGTTGATCGGGTTATACTGGGAGGGCAGTTGCGGTAGTCCGGCCAGCAGCGCCGCCTGCGCCACATTCAGATCTTTGGAGGGAGTCGCAAAGTAGGTCTGGCTGGCCGCCTCAATGCCGTAGGCCAGATTGCCATAGAAGATCTCATTAAGGTAGAGTTCCAGGATCTCTTCTTTGCTGTAGAGTTCATTCAGTTCCTGCGCCAGAAAGATCTCTTTGACCTTGCGCTGGTAGCGGTTCTCATACTGCCGTTCCTCATCGGTCAGGACAATATTTTTGATCACCTGCTGGGTGATCGTCGAAGCGCCACCGGTCTCTTCTCCGGCACTGAGGCTGCTGTAGAGCGTGCGGGCAATTCCTTCGTAGTCCACACCGGCATTGGTGAAGAAGGTTTTGTCCTCGATTGCCACGGTTGCACTGATGACCAGCGGCGAGACATCGGCCAGATCAATCCGGGTACGTCTGCCGGCATCAAAAAACTCGTAGAGCAGCGTCCCATTCCGGTCATAGATGCGCGAGGTCTCAAAAACATTGCGGTTGTTGAGTGCGGCAAGGCGCGGCTTGAGCGAGGCCGTAATCTGCGCATAGGCACTGTAGCTGCTGATGGCAAACACGGCAAGCAGCACGACGGCAAGCAGGAAAAAAACAGCAATTCCCCGCATGATAAAGCCCGTCATCGCGGGGCGCGGATGACCGGCGGCCCGACCACGCCGCAGCAAACGGGGGTAAGTCGGGCGACGTGGCACCATCTTACCAGCATAGGTTTTGCGCGTGTAGCGGTCTAATGTCATAGGTTCTATCCAACAATTAACAATTCTCGGTTCCCTATCCGCCCGAACCATGCCGGGTCAAACATTCGGCATAGTATAGCACACACGTCTACTACAGAGGATGATAAATCTGTGATATTCAGACGGCACGCCGGCTCTAGTTTACCACTGTTTGAATTCCCGTGGGTTAGATCTGAGAATAGTGTGAGATAGCGTGCTATAATTTGGGGTGGTTGCGTTCAAGTTGTTGAGAAATCGCCGAACTATCGTCTCGCAATTGTTGAATTGTTGATAAAATAGCAACGTCTGCACTCATGGTATGTGCTGACAGGTGTTGGTGACATGCTTAATGCGCTTATCAATCAGTATCTTGGGCGGTATAACATTACCGCGCTTCTGGGGCATGGCGGTATGGCGGCGGTCTATCGCGCGCATGATGCTGCCCTCCACCGCGATATTGCCATCAAGGTGCTCTATCCGCAGTATGTTGCCGACAAAACCCTGGTTGAGCGCTTTAAGCGCGAGGCGATTACCGCCGCCGGTCTGGATCATTCCAATGTTGTTCCGATCTATGATGTTGGCGAGGAACAGGGTGTTGTTTTTATCGCCATGAAATTGTTCAGCGGCCCGTCCCTGCAGGAGGTGTTGAACGAGCGGGGCATGCTCCGCCTGGAGGAACTGCTGCCGCTGCTGGAGCAGGTTGCCGGTGCCCTGGATTATGCCCACGCGCAGAACATCGTTCACCGGGATATCAAGCCCGGCAATATTCTGCTGGAGTTCGCGCCCGCCGCGCCGCCCGTACCCCGTCTGGATAGCGCAACCGCCCATCTGAGCGATTTTGGGATTGCCAAGGTGCGCGATACGCCCGGCCTGACCACAACCGGCGCGCTGATCGGCACGCCCGATTATATGGCCCCCGAGCAGATTGGCAACCGCGCCGTCGATGGACGGGCGGATGTCTACGCGTTAGGAATGCTGGTGTTCCGCGCGCTGACGGGCCAGTGTGCCTTTTCCGGCAGCACGCAGGAAGTGCTGCCGGCGCATCTCTACCAGCCGCCGCCGGTACCCTCAACGCTCAATCCGGTGCTCTCACCGGCGATTGATGCGGTGCTGCTCCGGGCACTCGCCAAGAACCCCGACGAGCGCTACCCGACGGCGGGTGTACTGGTGCAGGCGCTGCAACAGGCGCAGGCTGCGCCGACGCCGGCTGCCGCGCATCCCTACATCGTCGCGCCAACGGTGCCCGGCAGAGCCTCCTTAGCCACGCAGACGACGCAGATCCACCCGCCCACCCCCGCCCT
>DAOTUI010000247.1:0-78135 GCA_034437035.1 Chloroflexaceae bacterium | reverse complement strand
CGCCCGCTCATCATAGACCACATACACCGTAGCCGGAGCAGTCAGGTTAAACTGGAGATAGTTGTCGGTTTCCTGGGACTTGTCATCATTGGCGGTGCGAATGAAGGGCTGCCCGACATAGGCGGATGGTATGGCTGTGAACAGGTAGGAACGGTCGGTGTAGACTGGTTCACTCTCAGTCAAGGTTGCGATGCTGGTTGAACGCCCACTGCTCACAGTCAGGTTGGTAATCAGGCCGGCGCTACTGCCGGGTGTGGCTGTACTGATTGGCGTCGGCAAGGTACCGTTGAAGGCCCCACAGACGCTATCCTGCCACATATCCGCCATAGCGACAAAGCCGGCCTGGTTCGGATGTAACGCGTCACTCATCTGATCAGTATTATTCCGGAAATAGGTATAAAAATCCGGTCCCAGGTACACCGGGTCGCTGCTGCTATGGCGCTCGCTCACCAGTTGGGGAACCATCTCATTGTACTGACTGGTCAGATCGCCGGTATACCCGTCCAGTCGCCACGGCAGCCGTGCCACCCAGATATTCAAATCCGGGTCCGGCGACTGGAGTGACTCAATTGCATTGCTCAACCGACTGCGCCAGGTGTAGCGATCAAGTCCCGAGGAGACATCATTCGTGCCGATCTGCAGAAGCACGGAGCTGACGCCCAGTTTGTCGATATGGTCCTGATATTCGGGGATACGGTTCACAACTCCGGCTACGGTCATACCGCTAATACCATTGTTGAGAATGAAGACCGGCGCGGCACTGCATGCTGTCAGATTATCATTCAAATCGGCGTGGAAACTGCGATAGAACGGTCGCTCGGTATCACGGGCATTGTCATACTGATAAAAATTGCGGCAGTCGGCGCTGCGCTCCGCCGCCGGCAGATAGTCCGGATCATTCGGATCGGTAGAACAGCCGGTCACCGGATAGCCGGGGTCGCTGTTCTCAACCATATCGCCATATTTCCCGGCGGTAATTGAGTCGCCGATGCTCATGAGCATCCGGCCATATCCCAGCGGGTTGATGCTGTCACTGCTGCCCGTCTCCAGCAGCCGCGTGCTGTCGGCATTCAGCATATAGGCATTCAGCCGATGCTCGCCAAATACCGGCATTGTGAATGTTGCGGCATAGGGCGCGCTAAAATCGGTAATCGTCTCGGTTGAGCCATCAGCCAGGGTCAGCACAAACTCCACCCCGGCACCGTCCGGGGCATTCTGAAGCACTGCCTCGGCGGTAAAGTCGGGCGATGACTGAATGTAGGGAACATGGAAAATATCATGCGTGGTCGGCGTCCCCCCCAGATCCGGCAGGTTGGCGTCGATAATCAACTGCCCCTGCTCATCCAGCGTGTGGCCGCTGATGCTCAGTCCCAGGGTCGGCGCAGGCGGCTCGGCGCTCAGGGTGAAGGTCCGCGTTGCCCGATACCCGGTGTCAACCACTGGTTTAAGATACTGCATCGTAAGCTGCTCCGTCTCCGCATCCCAGTCGGCCAGGTAGTCCTGCCCGGCGACCAGCACGGTGTCATCCCGCTGCACCGTCAGATCGGGGCTGGACCAGTCGGCAACCTCGAAGCGCGGCTGGCGCAGGGCGACCTCGGCGGGCAACTCGATCTGCAGCGGCTGATCCGGTGCGGCCTGCGTTTCGATTGCGCCACTCTGCGGATTGTAGGTCAGGGAGGCGACCGCCGGCTGTGACTGCGGAACGGGTGTAGTAGCCGGTGTAGCAGTCGCGGAGAGGTTGGACTGGTCAGCGGTGTCGGGCAGGGGCGCTGCTGGTGGCGACTCACTGGCTGTCGGCAGTGGGGCCGTATTCTCACCCGTCCAGGCATCCAGGAAGAGCATAAACGACTGCGTCGATGTGTCGCCGCTGTCCGCGGGGGAGGGGTGTTCCTGCAAAGCTGACCCGGTGATCGCCTGCCGGTCAGTGCGCAGGGTTGTGTGTACCTCCTGGGCACTGTCGAGTGTAACGGCGACCTGCCCACCGGCCCAGATGGTATAGTCAACGGTAAAGGGTTGCGGTGGTGTTCCCACCTGGCCTTCCCAGGCGACCAGTGTACGCACGGGCGACTGCTCTTTCAGGGTGAGCGTACCACTCAGCGGCACCGCGCCGGTTGCCGGTTTGTGCTCCAGCAGATGGGTTCCCGCTATGACCAGATTGTGCCGGCGTTCCGGGTCACGCTGAAGATCATACCAGGCCGCGATCCCGGCCTGATCGAGATGGAGTTCAAAGCGGTCACCGGACTGGACAACAATGTGTGACGGTGCTTCCGGCTGATCGGTTTCGACCAGCAGGCCAACCGGACGGACGTGACCTGGATCAGTGTTGAAGGTTCGATGCAGCGGCATGCCCGGGATAGCAATCAGCGCGATAAGTATAACGAGCGTAAATCCCAGGAACCAGGCGTGACGACGGCGCGGCTGTTGTGACAGAGACTGGAGTGTGCGCTGGTAAACAATCCTGAATGAGGACAGCTTCATTCCCTCACCTTCACCCTACTACAATTATACCTTATCCTCCCTTACATCTTCTCTATTATGACTACACCAGATGAATGGAATGTGACAGCATGCAGATACGAATTTATGTAGCACAAACAATTACAGCATTGTACTGGTCTGGTAGTAGCACGACTGATAAACTTTCTTTTATCTCTCGATCTTTTTATGCCTATAGGAATTACATAAAAAAACCTGACATAAGCAGTGCAATAGACAAAAAAGGCTCACACGCCAGAGGCGTGGAGCCATTCGGAAAGCGATTAACTTGATGTCGCAACTACGTCCCTACTCGCGCCAGAGGGAACGCCAGAGATCTTGCATCGTTGTCTGCACACTGGCGATTGTCTGGCGGAGCGGGTCGGGCGAGAGGCGCGCGTCGAGGCGAGTGCGTGTATCTTCGATAACTTCGGTCAGCAGGCCATGCGCCTCGGTTGCGTGCAGTTGTGTCAGAATATCGGCATACGCATCAATCAGTTGCTCACGCTCAATCTGCGGAGCCTCGTTCAACAGATTTGTCAAGATAAAGCGCGCTTTATCGCGGAACGTTTCTACAGCCATAGGATTCTTCCTCTCAACGACACGACTTACGCGGTATAGTCTATTCCGGCTTGTTGACGGACCATAAAGCTGGATTCGCCTGCGGCAGCATGGTACTTTCCTGTCTTTTTCACAAAAATGTTGCACGTTGTGCAACATTTTTGTGAAAAAGCATGTTCCGTTCTAGCCTGCCGGCGGCGGTATTCGTTGCCAAACGCAGAACCGCGTAACTCGTGTTAACGAACAAAAACGGTTGTCGGCTATAGGACGTTATTACCCGTCATTTTGTTGAGGGGATACCACTCGATCGGTAGCTAGGCTTCATCCCGGTGGAGCACCTCCCGCGACCGTCCCCCCTCGGCGGGGCCAACGACGCCCTGCTGCTCCAGCAGGTCGATCAACTGCGCAGCCTTGCTGTAGCCAATCCGCAACCGCCGCTGCAGCAGCGAGGCCGATGCCCGCTGATGCTGCTGCACCAGTTCCAGCGCCTGCGGGAAGAGGTCATCCTGCTCTTCAACGCTCAAAAAGTCCGCCGGTGGCCGAAACGCATCTGCGTCCGGAGCCCGTTCGTCGGAAGATGGAGCACCGCCGTCATCCTGTGCTTCCGCGCCTACTGCCGGCTTCCCGCCTTCGGGTTGCTGGTTCCTTGCGCGCGACTCCTGGCCCTTTGGTTTTTGTTCTTTTGTCATCTCCGGCGGGATCGCCGTCCGCCAAAAGGAGACGATCTTTTCGATCTCCCGATCCGAGACAAACGTCCCCTGGATACGCACCAGTTTGGCGGCATCGGCGGCCGTGTAGAGCATATCACCGCGTCCCAGCAGTTGATCTGCTCCAGGCGTATCGAGGATCACCCGGCTGTCTACCTGCGATGAGACCGCAAACGCCATCCGCGAGGGGAAGTTGGCCTTGATCAGGCCGGTAATCACATCGACCGACGGGCGCTGCGTGGCGATAATCATATGAATCCCGGTGGCGCGCGCCATCTGTGCCAGGCGGCAGATCTGCGTTTCAATCTCATCGGGGGCCATCATCATCAGGTCGGCCAGTTCGTCAATGATGATCAAAATGTAGGGCATCGGCTCAAGATCGGCCCGGCGGCGAGCCATTTGCCGGTAGGTTTCCAGGTTGCGACACCCATGTTTCGCAAAAACCTTGTAGCGCCGCTCCATCTCGCGCGTAGCCCATTTCAGCGTCGGCACCACCCGCTCAAGCTCGGTGACGACCGGCGAGAGCAGATGCGGGATATGGTTGTAGACGATCAACTCGACCATCTTGGGATCGACCATGATCAGCTTGAGATTCTCGGGCGTATGTTTGAGCAGCAACCCGCAGAGAAACGCATTAATTGCCACCGATTTACCGCTGCCCGTGCTCCCGGCAACCAGCAGATGGGGCATGCGCGCCATATCCGCCACTACCGGCATACCGCTCACATCTTTCCCCAACGGGAGTTTGAGCTTGCCCTTGTGCTGCTCAAACTCCTCGCTATCAATCACCTCGCGCATCGTCACCATGGAGATGGCCGAGTTAGGGATCTCGATACCCACCACGCCTTTGCCGGGGATCGGCGCTTCGATGCGGATCGATTGCGCGGCCAGCGCCAGCGCCAGATCTTTCTCCAGCGTGGTAATCTTGCTGACCTTCACGCCGACCGCGGGCTGCAGTTCAAACTGCGTCACCGCCGGCCCGGTGTTGACGCCCACAACGCGCGCCTCTACCTTAAAACTGGCGAGCGTCTCCTCGATCAGGCGGGCGCGCTCGCGGCGTTCTTCGTCGGTGATCCCGCCCTCAACCGCCGCTTCCAGCATCTCAAACGACGGTAACGGCCAGGCGCGATGCACCTCCGGCAGATCAAAGCCCTCCAGTGGCTCCTGGGTCATGTCATCATCGGTGGATGTTGGTGCGGCGGAGGCCGGTTGCGCCGGAGTGGTGCTCTTCTTGCTCTTTTTGCCCTGTGACTTCTGAGTGGCATCCGCGGCGGGTGTGGCTTTTTTGGGTTTCGCCGCATCCGCCGGCTCCGGCGGCACCGGGTGCGGTTGCGGAGCAAGTGGCTTCTCGTCCTCGCGCGCCGGTCGCTGAAACAGGCTGGCCCGCGTCAGCCGCGCGGCAATCGGCGTCGGCACAAAATCATTTTCATCCGTTGCGCCGGGCGGCGGCAGAAAGGCGGTTGGTTCTTGCGCCGACGGCGGGAGCAGCGACTGGTGGGCGTCCTCGCGGCGGGGAGCGCCCCAGACTACCGCCCAGAAGTTGCCTATCCGCTGCGCCGTCCCCAGCGTGAGTTCGCGCAGGGTCAGATTGAAGGTCAACATAATCCCGGCCAGCAGCATCACCCCGACCAGCAGCATCGCCACCGGACGACCAACCGCGCTGTCGAGCAGATTAATCAGCGTGTAGCCAATCAGCCCACCGCCCCTACCTGTACGCTCCTCCAGTGGAACGGCATGCACAGGAAACTCCAGGATCGCCAGCAGCATCCCCAGCACCAGCAGGGTACCGATGATATTGGCTCCGGTCAGATGCGCCTCCTGCATGCGCTCCTGGATAAGGATTGCCACGCCGAGCATGCCCAGAACCAGCGGCACGATCAACGCGCCCTGGCCAAACGCCTGCTGCACCGCCAGCACATAAACGCTGCCAATACCGCCGGTTGTGCCGGTAATAAAAAAGAGTAGCGTCCCCAGGCCCAGGGTAATCAGTGCCAGCGCGAAGAGTTCCCGTTGATGTTCGGGGCGCAACGATAACTCAAATGCGGGGGTTTCCTGCTTCCGGGTCGTCTTGCGTGCGGTTTTGCCCTTCGAAGTTTTCGCTTTGGATGTGCGGGATGTGCTTCCCTTGCGTTGTGTCGTTGTCTTTTTGCGACTGGTGCCCGCCGGCATAGCTCTCTCCCTGCTGAGTCGCATCACTTGCAGTTATCTCTGTCGATTATAGCACATCTGCGCGGGAGTCGCAGGGTTCGCGCGCAGGCAGGCCCGACAGTCGCACAGACTGGTCCCGCCTGAGATCTGATGATCGGGTATAATCAATCCGGCCTGGCCTTTTTGCCTGAATTCAACAAAATGTCAAATGTTTTATCGGTTGTCCCGATCGTGATCGCCGTGTATTTAATAAAGAGGAGTTACGCGGTTGACATGCAAACCGGACATCCCACCCGATGGAAGCCCGATTCGCCTGCGGCAGCATGGTACTTTTTTCTTTTTCACAAAAAATTCACGACGTGGATTTTTTGTGAAAAAGATCCGGTTTCTTCCGCCCTGCCGGATGCTGAAATGCCTTTCGGGTTCGTGACCGCGTAAGTCCTGTTAAAAATGGGTATTAGCGTTTGGATAACATATGCAACGTGAAATCCGCATTATTCCTGTGTGTGGTATCGCTGAAGTTGGGCCGGGCGATAATCTGGTCACGCTGCTGCTGGCTGCGCTGGCGCAACACGACCAGGCATTAGAAGCGGACGACGTGCTGGTTATCACCCAGAAGATCGTCTCCAAGGCCGAGGGGCGGATTGTCAACCCGGCAACGGTTGAGCCGTCGGCGTTTGCCCACACTGTCGCGGCGCAGGGGCGCAAGGATGCTCACTACCAGGAGGTCGTGCTGCGCGAGACGCGTCGCATCGTCAAGATGGATCGCGGTGTGCTGATTACGGAGAATCGCCAGGGGCTGATCTGCGCGAATGCCGGGGTGGACGAGTCGAATGTCGGCGGTGGGCAGATGGTCACACTGCTGCCGGTCGATCCCGATCAGAGCGCCGCCAACCTGCGCGCCGAACTGCTTGCCCGGACGGGTGTTCCGGTTGCGGTAATTATCTCCGATAGCTTTGGGCGGCCCTGGCGTGAGGGACAGGTAAACATTGCCATTGGCGTGGGCGGGCTGGACCCGCTGGTTGATTATGCCGGCATGCAGGATGCCCACGGCTACCAGATGCAAGCCAGTGCTATGGCCGTCGGCGATGAACTGGCAAGCGCCGCCGAACTGGTCATGGGCAAGATCGACGCGGTGCCCGCCGCGATTATTCGGGGGTACACCTACACACCGACTGCGAGCAGTGCCCAACGCCTCATCCGCAAACCCGAGCAGGATCTGTTCCGCTAGAAAGACGAACGACGAATGACGAATGACGAACAACAGACAGATGGCATGCTGCATCAATCGGTTGAGCCTTCGTCCGCCGTCGTTCGTCCTACGTCTCCGGAAGAAATGATGCAGATCATCAAAGGGCGGCGCTCGGTGCGAGCCTACCAGCCGCGCACTGTGCCGGAGGAACATCTGGTGGAGATCCTGGAGGCCGCGCGCTGGGCACCGTCGCCGCACGGCCGCCAGCCCTGGCGCTTTGTGGTCATTACGCGATCAGATGCGCGCGAACGTCTGGCCGCCGCGATGGGCGCAACCTGGCGCCGGCAACTCGCGCTTGACCGGCAGGACGAAGCGGTGATCAATCTGCGCCTGGAGAAGTCGCGTCAGCGCATCCTGAATGCGCCGGCGCTGATCATTCCCTGCCTCTATCTCGAAGATCTGGACCGCTATTCCGACCCGGAGCGGCAGTCCGCCGAGACGATTATGGCGATCCAGAGCCTGGGGTGCGCCGCGCAGAATATGTTGCTGATGGCCTATAGTCTGGGGCTGGATGGCGGCTGGATGTGTGCGCCGCTCTTCTGTCCCGAGACCGTGCGCGCCGCCCTCGATCTGGAGCAAACATTGACTCCGCATGCGCTTATCACCATCGGCTATGCGATCAGAGACCCGCTGCGCCGCGAACGCCGTCCGTTGGAGGAGTTAGTGGTACAGTGGCAGTAGGAGCGGGAGTGAGAAACAGCAATGAACCAGCATACCGATCTCGATATCGGTCCCATGCGCGAGGACGAGTTTGAGCGCACGGTTGCCCTGGTTGCCCAGGCCATTGGCCTACCGCTGGAGCGGATGCGCCGCCCCTGGATAAAAATGGGGTACCGGCAGGGACGCGTGGCGCGTAAACATGGCAAGGTCATCGCCGGCCTGGGCTTGATACCGATGGGCCAGTGGTTTGGCGGCATGAGCATCCCGACCGGCGGGATTACGGCGGTCGGGGTTGCTCCGGAGTATCGTGGTAGCGGCGTCGGGTTGGCTCTGCTGCGGCATACGCTGGAGGAGTTGCATACCACCGGCGTGCCGCTTTCATCCCTCTACCCGGCCACCGTCACCTTTTACCGGCGACTCGGGTATGAACGCGCCGCGACCCGCACCGTCTACGAAATGCCGACCCGGGCCATAACCATCCGGCAGCAGGAGCCGGATATCGTTGAGGTTGAACCGACGGACTATGCAAAACTCCGGCAGATCTACAGCGAACGGGCGCGGCGAACAGCGGGCAATCTGGAGCGTCCGGATTACTTCTGGGAGCACTACCTGGAACCGCCCGATAATACCGCTTACAAATACATGGTTCTGCGGGATGGTCAACCGGAAGGGTATATCATCTTCTCGCAGACCGACTGGAACAATCCGCTGTCGATTAGCGATATCTGCTTTCTGACCCGCGACGCCGGGCGACGGTTGCTGGCGCTGCTGGCGGCCCACCGTTCTACGATCAAGACGCTCCAGTGGGCGGGGGGCGCGTATGATCCCCTGATTTTTCTGACACCGGAGTCGCAGCATACCGTGACCTCGTCGCTTGATCTGATGCTGCGGATTGTCGATGTGGCAGGAGCACTGACCGCGCGGGGCTATCCGCCGGAGTTACAGGCCGCACTACAGCTTGAGATCCATGATGAGGTGCTGCCCTGGAACAACGGGCGTTTTACCCTTGAGCTTGATGCAGGCAAGGCGACCGTACAACCGGGCGGTGAGGGGCATATCCGCCTGGGTGTGCGCGAACTGGCAATGCTCTACAGTGGCTACCTGACACCCTTTGAAGTGCAGTCTGTAGGCGCTATCACTGCACCAGTGCAGGACTTGCTGACGATGAGTCAAGTTTTCGCCGGACCCTGCCCATGGACGCCGGATATGTTTTAACATGAAACGTGAAAACGTGAAAAGTGATGGTAGAGGAAAGTATGACCACAACCCTTCCGGCCGAAATAGTTAGCGACGAAATAACCTACCCAACCAGTGATGGACAACCAATGGCTGATAATACCCGCCAGTTTCGCTGGATTGTAACAATCCAGGGTGGCCTGGATGCCCTCTATCGGGATGCTCCGGATGTGTTCGTTGCCGGCGACCTGCTCTGGTACCCGGTTCAAGGCCGGCCGGCGATTCGGCGCGCGCCCGATGTCATGGTCGTATTTGGTCGTCCCAAAGGCGACCGGGGTGCATACCTGCAGTGGAAAGAGGACCAGATTGCGCCGCAGGTGGTGTTTGAAGTTGCATCGCCGGGAAACACGCTGAAAGAATGGGCTACAAAGCTGCAATTCTACAATGACTATGGCGTTGAGGAGTATTATATCTATGATCCTGATGAAAATGAGCTGAGCGGCTGGCTGCGTTCCGAAGGGCAACTACGGATGATTGACGCAATTGAGGAGTGGACCAGCCCACGCCTGGGTATCCGCTTCTCGCTTCAGCCCGATACGCTTCACATCTATCGTCCCGATGGGCAGCGGTTCCTAAGCTATACCGAACTGGAGCACCAGTGGGAAGCAGAGCGGCGGCGTGCCGAAGCAGAAGAGCGGCGTGTTGAGCAAGAACGGCGGCGCACCGAACAGGAGCGCGAACGTGCCGAGCAGGAGCGCGAACGTGCCGAGCGGTTGGCCGCCCGCCTGCGTGCCCTGGGGATCGACCCGGATCAGCCGGATACCTGAGATGCCGGGAGAAATTGTATGATTGTCACACTCGCGGGTGGGGTTGGCGCGGCACGCTTTCTCGAAGGACTGGTGCAGGTGGTGCCGCCGGAAACCATTACGGCGATTGTCAACACGGGCGATGATTTTGAACTGCATGGGCTATATATTGCACCGGACCTGGATATTGTCACCTGCACGCTGGCGGGGGTGATCGACCGGGCGCAGGGATGGGGTATTACGGGTGACAGCTATGCCTGCCTGGAGTGGCTGGGCCGCCTGGGTGCGCCTACCTGGTTTAACCTGGGCGACCGTGATCTGGCGCTACATATTCAGCGTACCGCGCTGCTGCGCTCCGGCCACACGCTGAGTCAGGTGGTTGAGCAGTTTCGCCGGGCTTTTGGCGTGGCGGTACGGATTTTGCCGATGAGCGATCAGCCGGTGCCGACCCATGTGCTGACCCCGGCGGGCGAACTTCACTTTGAAGAATATTTTGTGCAGCGCCGCGCCGCCGACGAGGTACTGGGTGTGCGCTTTGTCGGCGTTGAGCAGGCCGCACCTGCGCCGGGTGTGCTGGACGCCATCCTGGAAGCCGAGACGGTTATACTGGCCCCCAGCAACCCGATTGTGAGTATTGGTCCAATTCTTGCTGTACCAGGGATACGCGCCGCTCTGCGCCAGACATCCGCGCCGGTTGTGGCGGTCAGTCCGATTGTGGGTGGTGCCGCCATCAAAGGACCGGCTGTGCCGCTGATGCGTGCCGCCGGGTTGGAAATCTCAGCGGTGGGCATAGCGCAGACCTACCGTGATCTGCTGGATGTGCTGGTGATTGATCAGGTGGACGCGGCCCTGAAGGATGCGGTCGAGGCACTGGGTATCCGCGCTATTGTCACCGATACCATCATGCGCGGACCGACCGAGAAGGCGAACCTGGCACGCGTGGCCCTACAGCATCGCTAGATTCGGGATTATTCTCCACCTATGAAAGCAGTCCACCAGCCGCAATCCAGCATTCGGCACCTGCATCTGGTTATTCCAATAAAAGATCTTGCACGCGCCAAGAGTCGCCTGGCTGAAATACTCTCCCCCGAAGCCCGCCGCGACCTGGTGTTGGACATGTTACGCCGGGTGCTGGCAACGCTGCTATCGGGAAGGGAGCAACATGGAACCGTGGCACCTGCCGGAACGCACCCGACTACATCTGACATTGAGAGCGTCTGGATCATGAGCGCCGACCCGACCATCCTGGCGCTAACGACCAAACTTGGTGCCCGTCCGCTGCCTGACCCGACCGCTGACCTGAATGCCGCCCTGGAGTGGGCCAGAACGGTTGTCACCGCTGCCGGTGCCGATGCGCTCCTGATCATTCCCGCCGACGTACCTCGCATTACACCCGCTGATCTGGCCGGGTTGACTGCATCCCTACAGGCCGGCTCCGCGCTGGTCATTGCGCCGGACCGCGCCGGATATGGCACCAATGCCCTGGGCCTGCGCCTGCCCTCGCCGCTACCATTCCAGTTTGGCCCCGACAGCTTTGCACAACATCTGGAAACGGCGCACCGCCTGGGATTGACGGCCCAAATCTATGCCTCACCCACACTGGCTCTGGATGTGGACACGCCGGAGGATTTTACCCAGTATCGGACATAAACCCTGAATGTGATAAACCATTCTGGAAAGGATACAGCATGGCAACCATTGGTTATTCCGCAGCACTGGAGCAGTTTCATCCGAATGAACTGCTGCACTACTGTCAACTGGCTGAACAGCACGGGTTTCGCGGCGTCCTGGCCGCCGATCATTTTCAGCCCTGGGTGCCGCAGCAGGGCCAGAGTGCCTTTGTGTATGCCTGGATGGGCACGCTGGGCGCAACTACTAGCCACACCTTTGGCCCTGGTGTCACCTGCCCCAGCTTTCGCTACCATCCATCGGTGATCGCGCATGCGGCGGCAACGCTGGCGGCGATGTTTCCCGGGCGTTTCTGGCTGGGGTTGGGTAGCGGCGAAGCGCTCAATGAGCATGTGGTTGGTGGGGTCTGGCCTGAACCGCTGGAGCGGATGGAGATGCTGATCGAGAGCATCGAGATAATTCAACGGCTGTTCAGTGGCAAGCCGGTACGCTATCGTGGAGAGTATTTCAAAATGGAGAAGGTGCGGCTCTACACCCTGCCGGATACGCCACCGCCAATCTACATCGGCGCAACCGGACCGCAAACGGTGCGCTACGCCGGTCAGAAGTGTGACGGCCTGATTACTCCCGCCGCCGGCCCGGAGAAATTGCGCGGCATTCTGGACAATCTGGCGCAGGGCGCGCGTGATGCCGGGCGTGATCCGGGGCAACTCCGGCGGTTGTTGCAGGTCCATGTGTCGTGGGCCCGCACGCAGGAGGAAGCGCTGCAAAACGCACTGACCGAGTGGCCCAATGGCGGCATGAGCTTCCCCAAGCAGGATATTCGCTCACCGGAAGACTTTGCAGCGATGGCAAAACTTGTCCGTCCGGAAAACTTTCAGGGACGCGTGTTAATCTCAACAGATCTTGATGAGCATCGCGCGCATCTCCAGAGCTTTATCGACCTGGGTTTTGACGAGGTGCATGTTCACAATGTCGGGCGGAACCAGGAGGAGTTTATCAAGGTCTTTGGCGAGGAGGTTATTCCAAAGCTGACCTGATAATCTGGACAGGCAATCGTGGCATCCACACGACGACGGACGAAGGATTGTGGTCGGTGGTCCAGCGCCCGCCGCCGTTTGTGGTCGTTGGTATTCTACTATAGGAAGACCCATTGTGCGAATAGAGTGTGGCGTTGGGCCGAAAATTGCTCATTTTCATTCACAGTGGTGTGCCGTTGGGCACATGAATGCTACGTTAACGGTGAGTGGTACTTTTATCTTTTTCACGAAATGTTGCACAAGATGCAACATTTCGTGAAAAAGATGGTCGGTTCCGCCCTGCCGGAGACGAAGAGGCTATCCATACCCGGTACGGACTATTCCGGCCGCGTACCCGACCCGGATGCCGGTTTCGCCTGCGGCAGCGTGGTACTGTTTTATCTTTTTCACGAAATGTTGGCTCGAAGAGCCAACATTTCGTGAAAAAGATCTGGTTTCTTCCGCCCTGCCGGAGGCGGAATTGTCTGTCAGGTCAACGACCGCGTAACGCGTGTAACTTAACAGCAGCGGCCCGTCACATTGATGTGACGGGCCGCTGCTCACTGTATTGAAAATATCGGAAACGAAACTAATAGATAATGACCGGCGTGCCACTGGTCGTCCACTCATACAGCCAGGCCGCTTTATCCTGCGGCAGATTGACACAGCCGTGGCTCAAGCGCGCGCCCGTACCAAAAGTGTTATGCCAGTACGTTCCATGAATAGCATACCCACCCGCGCGGAAGTACATCACATGCGGAACATCGGGAACGTCCCAGGTTTCCCCACCGGCAGACCCGCGCATCCTGTGGGTCCGCAGCTTAGAATAGACCGAAAACGAGCCGCGCGGCGTCTCAAAGCCATTTCTGCCGGTTGAGACCGGAGCATCGAACACCATGTAGTCGCCTTCATAGGCATACAACCACTGGTTATCAATACTAATCTCAATGCGCTTTGGTCCGGTCGGGCGGATCGGCTTGACCCCCATCGGTGTCTGACCGCTGGCTACCAGTGCATCGGTGCCGACATTCCCGCGCTCGATCTGCCACTCAGGCGGGTTCATCGGATCAAACGTCAGGATGGAGCGCTCAAACGCCTGCATAGTGATCATGCGCGTCTGCCCATCCTTCATTGTCTGCACACCGAAGGCGTTGGTCAGCGGCAGACCGATGTCGTGCATCCAGCCGCCCGGAAAGAGATCCTGGCGATTGATATAGGCCCAGAAGTAGTCAGGGACGACATACCCCGGCTGCGGGTTGAGCATTGCATCAAAGGGAACGAACGTGCCACCCTCTACAACCATCGTTCCGCCGGTAAACCCGATCGGCGCGGGATGCCGCGTTGCCGAGTAGTACCAGAGATCGCCATAGGTAACTGTTGTCCCATTTACCGGGAACCAGGACGCCTGCTCCATCAACTCCACCGTCAACCGCCCGTACATCAACGCCCAGTTCGGATCAGAGATTTCGTGACTATGATCTTCCAGCCGGCCCTTTTCAAAATATTGAGCAAAATAGCCATTGGCATTGACCTGGTGTGAATGCACATACCCCAGAACACGCGGTCCCTGGTGTCCCCAGTAGTGCTTAACAAACGGCGCGGCAATGATATCTTCACTCTCAACCGGCGCGGACTGACCATAGGTTGTCCCCGGCGGCAGCAACAGCATTGCGACCGCGAAGGCGACGAGGAGTGGCGTGAGATAGCACTTCCTGATCATAGGCCATTTCCTTTCCAGAGGATGCAAACAACAAGAACCCGGCAATCGGCAGAATGGTGTTTCTGCATAGGTCGATCTATCCTAGTCTATTATAATAGACGTAAGCAAGAAGTGTGTCGATGCATGTTGGGCACACATTTTTGGTTAAGTTTTGTTAAAGATCTTCTATCTTTTCTAATGACTGTAGCATGCTCTGCCGGGTGCATCCATAGCCTAAACAGACTGATAGTGATTGGTACCTGTGGTTCATTCCTATACGTACCCGGCCACATAGCAGGTAGATCTCATATTTGACACCGGAACCGTGTGCGCGGTATACTTTTGTATACTGTTAGTATGACAAATTTATGTCTCCAGGTGACTGGCGAAGCGAGTGGATACCACGAGGAAGCCTGGAGTTGTTCGGGAAACAGTCGTTCGCCTGGGCTGGGCACCTCGCATTGCGGTGGTGCCTTTTTTGCTGCATTTCCCTGCAAGAGGTACCCTATGCATGATCAACCAGTAGATGAGCATCTGACTCTGAGTCCGTTGACTCTGGCCGGACATACCTTTGCCTGGGGGCAGCGCACCTACATCATGGCTGTTCTGAATATTACCCCCAACTCCTTTAGTGGGGATGGTCTGGCAACCAGTGACGATCGGGTCAACCGGGCACTGGCGCAGGCCCGGCAGGCCGCAGCGGAAGGGGCCGACATCCTTGATATTGGCGGCGAGGCCACATTTCCGGGCGCCCCCACCGTTACCCCGTCCGAGGAACAGGCGCGGGTAGTGCCCGTCATCCGCGCGGTGGCCCGCGAAATTGCGCTGCCCATCTCGGTTGATACCTATCATGCCGAGACCGCCGCCGCCGCACTCGCTGCCGGGGCGCACCTGATCAACAGCATCTGGGGATTCTGGACGCCCGAAGGCACCTGGAACGCACCTCTGGCCCAGGTTGTTGCGGAGCGAGCGGTGCCCTTCGTCCTGACCCATAACCGCCGCGCGCGTCCCGCCGTTGATGCGGTCGGCGCGCACTATCCAACGGTAAACTATACCGATCTCATGGCCGAGATTATTGACGAACTCCAGACGCAGGTCGCATACGCTGCCGCGCAGGGTATCCCGCGTGAGCGGATTATTATTGACCCGGGCATCGGGTTTGGGAAGACCCCCGAACAGAACCTGGATATTGTACGCGATATGGCGAAGTTGCGCGCGCTGCAACTGCCGATCCTGATTGGCGCATCGCGCAAATCATTTATCGGGAAGGTGTTGAACGTCCCTGCCGATCAACGGGACGCGGGTACCGCGGCGGTTACGAGCCTGGCAATCCAGCGCGGAGCCGATATTATCCGGGTGCATAATGTTCAGCTTAATGCGCAGGTTGCGCGTATGAGCGATGCATTGGTGCGATAACCCTAAAAAGGAGTAGATAACGTATGGGGAATTTTGAAACCTACGTTACGAAAGATTACCTGGTGTTCTGCGCCGGGCACTTTATCACCTATGGCGATAACCAGTGCGAGGCGCTGCATGGGCATAACTACCGGGTTGCGGTGCGGCTCGGCGGCACCGTGGACGAGAACCAGTATGTCTTCGATTTTGTCACGCTCAAGCGCATTATGAAGCGACTGGTGGATGAACTGGACCATCGCATGCTGCTGCCGCTGCACAACCCGCTGATCACGTTGGAGGAGCAACCGGAGGGTCTCTGGGTCCATGTCCAGGGGGCCACCCGCCGGCGCTACTTCTTTCCGCACGCCGATGTGACGCTGCTGCCGATCCCAAACACTACGGCAGAGATGCTGGCACGCTACCTGTGCGAACGCCTCAAGGATGAACTGCGGGCCGGGGAGTACCGCCTCAGTCATCTGACCGATATGGCCGTCGAGGTGGAAGAGACCTTCGGGCAGTCGGGCATCTACCGCGAGGAGCTTGCGTTGTGAGCCGGCCGCCGGAGCCGTCACAGTCGATTTATCTGGCGCTGGGTACAAACCTGGGAGATCGGCAGGGCAACCTGAGGACGGCACTCCAGATGCTGCGGGAGCATGTCACCATCGAACAGTGCTCCGCGGTCTACGAGACTGAACCGGCCTATGTCACCGAGCAGCCGCGCTTCCTGAACATGGTGGTGCGAGGGACGACAGCGCTGTCGCCCCATGCTCTGCTCGCGTTCCTGAAGCATCTGGAGCGCGCGCTTGGTCGGCAACCCGGACAGCGTTACGGTCCCCGCCTGATCGACCTGGACATTCTGTTCTACGGGGAGACAGTGCTGAACACACCTGATCTGGTTATTCCGCACCCACGCTTCGCCGAACGCGCCTTTGTTCTGATCCCGCTGGCGGAGATCGCCCCCAACCTGGTGCCGCCGGGATCGGATCAACCGATTGCAGCGCTGGTCGAGCAGGTTGGGATGCAGGACACAGTGGTGAGGCATGGGGCGTGAGGTAGGAAGTGTGATAAAATGGTGTAATCTGATATAACGGCTAAAGCGTCAAAACCGGGTGTTACAAATAGCATATTTTAGTTATTCCCCAGGAGGGTATGATGACAGGCATACTCGCTTATGGTTCGCTTATTAATGATCCAGGGGAAGAGATTGAAGCGATTACCGTCGAACGCCGGAAGAATATTGAAACGCCGTTTAAGATAGAATTTGCACGTTCAAGCAGGACGCGTAAAGGAGCACCAACCCTTGTCCCGGTTAACGAAGGTGGTGCGAAGGTGCAGGCTGTTGTCTTCGTTTATAAAGATTCGATCTCAGAAGAAGAAGCAACCAATATACTCTGGCGACGGGAGACGGGCAAGGTGGGCCAAAGGGATTGTCACTATACACGTCAATCCACCCCTACTCCCAATAGTGTGCTGATCAAGAAACTGGAGAATTTTGTCGGTCTTGATGTCGTGCTCTACACAGATTTTCCGGACTCCGGTAAGATCGCGCATCCGGATCCAGGGGATCTGGCGAAGCGGGCGATCAAGAGTGCAGAAGATCTGTACCTGTCAGCGACAGATCATCATGGCAGAGACGGTATCAGTTATTTAATGCATGCTAAAAGCTCTGGTATTTCCACACCATTGATGCCGCAGTATGAAACCGAGATACTACACCGCATGCAAACACCTACCCTGAAAGCGGCACTTAGCAAAATTAGAGCAAGTACCCTGCCGCATCCTTACATTGTCAACAACAACCAGATTTTGAACGGGGAACCGGTCATCTGGGGTACGCGCACACCTGTCCGTGCGATTGTTGAGACGTGGCGACAGGGAGTTGCACCGGAAGTTATTCCCAGCCAGCTTCCCCACCTGACGCTGGCCCAGGTATTTGATGCCCTGAGTTATTATAGCGATCACCAGGACGAAATTAATTCCTACATTGAACGCAATCGTATTCCCGATGAGTTGATTGATCCGCTGGTCAAAGCTCAATGAGCCGATTGTTCATTGAACTCTATCTTGACGAAGATGTAAACATTTTAGTGGCAGATCCGGTCCGTGCAAAGGGCTTTATAGCAGTTACAGCTCAGCAAGCCGATCAACTTGGTAAAAGTGATCCAGAACAGCTTACGTATGCTGTTAGTCAGGGTAAAACACTCCTGATCCATAATCGCACTGACTTTGAGGCTCTTGCACAGACCTATGCCGCCACAGGCCAAACGCACTATGGGCTTATCCTGGCATTCCGCAATCCGTCCTATGAGATTGCGCGGCGACTACTGCTCATTCTCAATAATGTGACGGCAGACGAAATTGAGAATCAAGTTCGTTATATTTAGCATTACAGAACGCAAACAAACACAACTGTCTGTGTCGATCTGCCCAAATATTACATCAAAGAGGTTGAGCGTATCGTCGGCATCCTGGTGCATATGGTCCAGGACGCGCAGCCGGCTTGATCCGTCTTTCCTCCTATCTCACTTCTCACTTCTCCGTTCATTACCCGCTGATCAAATGACACGCGTTACGCGTTCACTGACCCGACAGGGAATTTCGCCTCCGGCAGGGCGGAAAATCCCATTCTTTTTCACAAAAATGTTGCACTTTGTGCAACATTTTTGTGAAAAAGAAAAAAGTACCATGCTGCCGCAGGCGCATCTGCCTTGCATCTGGTCAAACGCTCAGTTTGAACGTCTACCGCGTACGTCCTGTCAAATGACAGGACGTACGCGGTCATCCATCCGCCAGATGGGATGCGCCTCCGGCAGGGTGGAAGAGTCTATCCTTTTTCACGAAAATTTGGCTCACAGAGCCACATGTTCGTGAAAAAGATAAAAAAGTACCATGCTGCCGCAGGCGCATCCGGCTCCCATGGGGCGAAACGCATCATTTGAACGTCCACCGCGTAACTCCTGTCAAATGATCAAACATCCGGTTTGAACACCCACCACGTAATGCGTATCAATGACGCATCGCGCAACGCCTGTGGTATAATGCGCTCCCAGTGCATACCGGCAGTGTAGTAGACGTAATTCAGATAACCGGATCTTGTTGAGGTCCGACGAGTTGCTATGAGCTATACCCTGGCGCTTGGACCATTTGATGCCAACTGGCGCGGCCCGTTACGGCTGGTGCTGACGATTGAAGGCGAAGTTGTCACCGATGTGGCCTACGAAGCGGGCTATAACGAGCGCGGCTGTGCTGAACGTATCCCGCGTCTCAATCTGGAACAGGCGCTGCACCTGGTCTCGCGTATCTGTGGCAGCGACTCGCATGCGCACACGCTGGCCTTCTGCCAGGCGCTGGAGGCGCTGCTGGGCCTGACGGTGCCGGAGCGGGCGGCCTACCTGCGCTGCGCCGTGGCCGAACTTGAGCGCCTGATCTCGCATCTGTCGGCGCTGACGACGTTGTTTGACATACTGGGCCAGGCACGCTATGCTGACCGGCTGCGGAAGTTGAGTGAAGGCGCGCATCAGGCGATGCTGCTGCTGACCGGCGTGCGTAGCCTGCCCAATATCTGCCTGCCCGGTGGTGTGCGGCAGGATCTGGAAGATGCGCAGCGTAGTGAACTGCTGACGGTGCAGGCCAAACTGAACCGCCGCCTCTTCAGCCTGATTGATCGCGCGATTGATGAACGCGCGCTGCTGGCACGTACGGTCAATGTTGGCGCAATCTCGACAACCGCAGCGGCGCAGTTCGGGTTGCGGGGTCCGCTGGGGCGTGGCTCCGGCCTGACTGCCGACCTGCGTCTGGAGCAACCCTACGCCGCGTATGAACACCTCGGGGTGCGACTGGTGGTGCAGGATGGCGGCGATGTCTATGCCCGACTGGTGGTGCTGCTGCTTGAGGCGCTTGAGAGTGGCAAACTGGTTGAGCAGGCCCTCGAGCGACTGCCCACAGGTGACTGGCAGGGCGCGCTGCCCAACACACTTGTCGCCGGCAGCGCCGAAGCCGCCGTGGAATCACCGCACGGACTGTTGCAGTACCGACTGGAGAGCGATGGACGGCGGATTACGGGCGCGGTGATCGATCCGCCGCATCAGCTTGATCGCTTACTGGCGCGTACACTGCTTATCGGCGCGCTGCTCGATAATGTCCCGTTGATTGTCAGTTCGACCGATCCCTGTGTTGCCTGTGCTGAATGTTAAATGTCAATGTCAGGAGTTAATGGTTGACGGTTAATGGTTGACGGTTATGGGGCAGGCGGTTGCGCTTTGCTCCTGACCGCTGCCCGCTGATCGCTGACCCCTACCATATGTTTTACCTCGCACTTATCCTGTTGCTACTGGTTGCCGGCCTCTGTGTCGGGTTGAGCCGGGTCGTCGCTACGCGTGTACTCGGCTTTGTATCGGCGGGAACACTGCTGCTGGCGGGCGTCTTCCTGCTGCTCGACTGGCTGCGCGATCCGGTAGCTGCCCTCGTGCCAATGCCGGTGCAGCGGTTGCTGCTCGATCCGCCGCCGCTGCTCTGGATGGCGCTGGATCAGATGGTGATCTATCTGCTGCCCGATCTGAGTCCGGGCGATCTGGCGCTGGCGCTTACGCTGCTGTTTGGGAGTACGCTGGCGCTCCTGGCGTTGGCGCTCACCCTTGCGCCAACCGTGCGTGGCTTTGGGACGCTGTTTGCCTGGTCGCTGCTCGCACCGGCTGCCGCGATTATCGGGTTAAGCGGCAATCTGCTGCTGATGCCGTTTGCCTGGTCCATGGCGGTGCTGCTGGGCTATGGCGCGGTTCGGGCCAGCGGCGCGCTCAACCGGAGTGAAACGCTGCCGCAGGGTTTGACCATGGGGTTGCTGGCGAGTGTGCTCCTGCTGGGCGGATTGCTGGCGATTGAGCCGACCCTGCGCCTGGGAGAAACGACCGGTGGTCTCGCCATTGCCCTGGTTATTACCGCCAGTGTTATGCTGACGGGTGGTGCGCCATTTCACAACACATTCGATGAAGCCATAACTGCTCCCCCTGCCCTGGGTGCGTTGTTGTACGGCATTGTTTTTCCGGTACTGGCACTCGACACGCTGTTGCGGCTGGTTGAGGCATTGCCGGCGGGCCTGCCGACTGCCTGGCGCATCATCCTGATGTTGCTGGGGCTCCTGAGTTTGCTGGCCGGTAGTGCAGGCGCGCTGCGTGAGCATAGTCTTCGCCGGTTGCTGGGCCGGCAGGCCAGTGCGCAGGCCGGTGGCGTGATCCTGGCGGTGGGTGTGGGTGGCCCCCTGGCGGCGCTGGCTGCCCCCGTGCTGGTAATCAATCTGGTCTTGACCACACTGGCGGGCAGCCTGGCCGCAACCATCCTCGAACGTCTCACCGGGAGTGATGATTTTACCCAGACGACAGCGGTCATCCGGCTGCGAGTGCCGGGGTTGGTCTGGGGGTTGGCGGCCGCATCGGCGGTTGGTCTACCACCGCTCTGGGGGTTCTGGGGAAAACGCTGGTTGCTGGAGGCGGCGGTCGTGCAGGCGCCCTGGGTTGTGCCGCCGCTGCTGGCGGCGAGTCTGCCGGCAGCAGTAACCTACCTGGGTCCATTGGCGAAGTTTCTGGGGGGTGGCACCAGCAGTCGCACCATTCTCGAAGGTGGTGAACATTCGGCGCAGGCGGACACGCAGCAGCGTGCGGCACTGCAACCGGGCGATCTGCTGGTGCTCTTTCTGACACTGCTCCCCCTGCTGCTCCTGGGGATCTGGCCGCATCCGGCCTGGCAGAATCTGCTCCAGGCAGTACCGGGAACACCCGCAACGCTGCCTGTAAGCACGCCGGCCCTGATCGTGAATGGAGTCGTGGGGCTTCTGGGGCTTCTGGTTTTCGGGTTGCTGCTGTGGCGCGGTTCGGCGCGTCGCACCATGCCCGACCCGGATGTGTCGCCGGTGGTGCCGGCCCCTGATGCCCTGGCGCAGAGCCTGACCTTTCTGAGTCGGTTGGGCCGGCCCGACCGGGTGCTCCAGCAGCTCTGGCGTGGCCTGGAGTTCCTGAGCGATAGTATTGCGGCCGCCCTTGCACCGTTTGAGCAGCGCTACTATCTGGCCGCAGTTTTTCTGGCAGTTATCAGTGTAATTGTATTGATGGCACAAGCATGAGTATCTTTTCCAACCTGGTAGTGATTGGCATCGCGTTAAGCGCCGGGACGGTGCTGCTGATGCGCGACTGGCGGATTTCATGCCCGGCACTGCTGCTAAACTATATTTTCCTGGCAATTTTCCTGGCCCAGCAGCGCTTTCTCGACCCCAATGTGAGTGCCGAAGTGCTGGGGATCGGGACGATTGTAGTGATCAAAGTGGTCACAGGTCTGGCCGTAACCGCCATTCTGGTGCTGACCGCGCTGACCTTCTCGCGTGAGTATGGCCTGGAAGATCTGGACGAGTTTGGGTTGTCGGAGTTGCGCCGGGCGGCGCGCGCGGCCCAGCGGCAGCGCCTCAACCAGTTGCCGCGCCTGGATGACTATATTGTGCCCTTCTGGGCGATTGTGCTGGCTCTGCTTGCCAGCCTGACCCTGCCACGGATCTATCCAATATCTGCGGTACGCTCGGTTGACTTTGCCTGGTACTGGTTGGGCTTGACCGGGCTGTTTACCCTGGCAACCGCGGGCGATCTGCTGAAAATCGGCCTGGGATTGCTGCTCTGCACCAGCAGCATCGATCTGCTCTACACGGCCCTGGTCAGTGGTCCGCAGGCCAGTGGCGTCGGCGTAGTTCCGCTGGCATTGTTGAGCCTGGTGACCATCCTGCTGGCGCTGGTTGTGGCTTATCTAAGCGGCCTGTTGTACGGACGGCTCAAAACGCTTGAACTGAATGAACTCTACCGGCAGCGAATAATGCAACGTTGAGGCCGGCAGACCCGTCGGCGGCAGCGTTTTACGATACACATATGACCTATCTGTTAGTAATACTCTTCCCGGTTTCGATGGCAGCCAGTTGTTTTGTGCTGCGTAAATATACGCAGTTTGTGATCATCGCCGCAGTTGCGGTACTGGCGACGCAGGCGGCGCTGATCGCTCAACTCCCGCTGAACCAACCGGCGCGGTTGCTGGGGGTTACACTGACCCTGGATGCCCTGACGCAGTTGTTTATTCTGGTCTTCCTGGGGTTAAGCGCGCTGGCTTTTATTGCCGCACTGCAACTCCCCCACGGCGAAAACTTTGTTGCCGTCGGGTTGTTGATAATGGCGCTAGTCTGCACTATTCTGCTGCTGCAAGATCCATTTATTGTCTCGCTCTTGCTGGTTGGCGCGGGCATGGCCGCAGTGCTGGCAATCGTCGATCTGCCCACAGGCGCGGGGATGCTGGTAGGAACCCGCGTGCTGGCAACGGCGCTGAAATATCTTGTGCTGATGGTTCTCGCCGGGGTGCTGATGTACCTGGCGTTTGTGCTGGCGGATATCTACCGGCCGGGGGAGCTACCGGGCCGCATTCCGCTGGCACGCTTTATTCTGGCACTACTGGCGGCGGGATTTGCGTTGCGCCTGGCGCTTATTCCCTTCCACACCTGGCTACCCGACATGGTTGAAGATGCCGCGCCGCTGGTCTCCGCGCTGGTCATCGCGGTGATTAATATTACCAGTCTGCTGGTGCTGGTGCTCTCATTCCAGCGCTTCCCGATCTTGCTGGTCGAGAATCCCTTCGGGCTGATCTTGCTGCGTATTGGTGGTATCATAACAGCGATCATTGGTGCGCTGCTGGCCTTAAACCAACCGGGTATGCGCCGTACCCTGGCCTACCTGCTCATTTATGATACAGGTATGGTATTCTATGGACTGGCATCGGCCTCGACCGTGGGGTTGACAGGGGCGCTCTTCGAGGCGCTAAACCTGGCACTGGTTGCGGTGCTGCTGTTTATCAGCCTGGCTTTGCTGGAACGGCCCGATGGCCGAACGCCGGGGGTGGTTCGGCGCGATCTGTTGCGCCGCTGGCCGGTTGCCGGGTTAGGGTTTCTCGGTGGTGGATTAGCGCTGCTCGGGTTGCCGCCGTTCAGCGGGTTTATCAGCAAGATGCTGCTCTACCAGGCGTCGGCCCAGCATAACCGGGTGGAACTGGTTGCGCTGCTGCTGGCAACCGGGTTGGCGAGTCTGGCCCTGCTGCGCCTGGCGCGGGACCGGTTGCTCGGTCCCGGCGATGAACTGCCGGTCGCCGAGCCGCTCATGCTGGGAGAGACGGAACTTGACCGCCCGTTTGCACGCCGCCTGGAGCCGGAACCTCGCAGTACAGCGCTGCTCACCGTGCTGTTGCTGGTGATCTGCCTGGGAATCGGGCTCTATCCGCAGCCGCTGCTGGCAATAATCGAAGAGGTTATTCGCGGGTTGACATTTATCCGGGCCATTTAACAACAGAACTTATGCGGTGAGAGCCTGGACCGCGAAAAACACGAAATGAGCGAAAAACGCGAACCTGCCAGTGCTAACGTGTTTTACACAATCCTGCGTTTGACAGTGTATATCGCCTCCGGCAGGGTGGAAGAGACCATCTTTTTCTCAAAAATTCGGCACAGTGTGCCGAATTTTTGAGAAAAAGGTAAAAGAATACCATGCTGCCGCAGGCGAATCGGGTTGTTTATCCAGGCAAGTGCCTGGTTTGGAACCGACCGCGTACGCTATGCCAGAATGGATAACGCAATGATCTATCTCTATCGGATTAATACTGGTTCATGCGGCGGATGCGATATCGCCATCGGCGCGGCAGTTGTCGCCGATGCACGCCTGGCATGGGCCGACTCGCCCTACAACGCCGATGCGCTATTGCTGACCGGGCCGGCAACCGTCAGCAGTCGCGAGCCGCTCCTCCGGTTGCTACGCGAAGTGGGAGAACTGCCGGTGCTGGCAATCGGTCGCTGCGCCATAGACGGGCACCCCTTTGGGCGAGGTGGGGTGCGGGAACTGCGCGATCTCGTTGTCCAGGTTCAGGTAGAGGGCTGCCCACCCGCGCCCAAAGAGATTGCGGCGGCAATTCACACAGCGTTAGGTCACAGTGAAGTACCGATTGGCGAAGCGCCACCTGATACAACAGATGAATAGTTTGGTTATCAGTAACACGGGTTACGCGGTGGGGCCGGTTCCGGCCTGGTGCCGGATCCGAACGCCCAATTCGCCTGCGCCGGCATGGTACATTTTGTAGCTTTTTTGCTAAAAATTTTGCGCTCTGTGCAAAATTTCGTGAAAAAGGTGGTCTGTTCCGCCCTGACGGATGCGAAATACATCTCCAGGTGGAGAACTGCGTAAGTCCTGTCAGTAATACTATTTTGATATACGATTTATGCTTACACAAACTATCATAGCTCTGCTGCTCTATCCGGGATTGCTATTGGCACTCGGATTGAGTCTGCTCTATACTGTTGTTACTGTCGGGCGTCCGACAGTAAACTGGAGTGCAATCGGCGCTGCCGGGCGTAGCGTCGAAGGTGGCATGAATGCACTAAGTATTGTTCTGGCCGGGTGTGGGCTGGCGCTGCTCCCCTGGCCGCTACATCCACTTGCACCCGATCCCGGCGTGTGGCTCTGGGCCTGGGCGTTATTCGAGGGGGCGTTTCTGCTGCCGCTCTTGCCGGGGTTGCTCATAGGCACACCCACGGTTGTACGTGCGGTCAGTCGTGAAGCGCAGATTGGTGTTGCCGGTCGGGCGCTGCTCTGGCTGGTGCTGGCAATCGGGTTGCTTTTTCCGTTTGAGGGACGCCTGCTGACGCTTCCGGCATATCTGCTGATTATTGCGGCTGCCACCTTTGCCTTGCCTGCGGCTGTCGGCTGGGGGCCGTTTGCCGCCGAAACAACCATTACCCCCGGTGGTACCGCGCATGGATTGGATCGGCAGACCGCAGTTCTGGCGGCGACGGCGAGTACCATCCGTACCGCCGCCCTGCTGGCGGCAAGCCTGGTTGCCCTGCTCCCGCTTACGCTTGTTCCGCCCTGGGTGGGGTTGCTCCTGCCGGCAGTGGGCTTTATTCTGGTGAGTTTGCTGTTCCGGCGACTCAGCGGGCGGTTGCCCCGCCAGACGCTGCCGGACGCATTGCGCATCTGCTGGTGGCGCGTGCTGCCGCCGGTACTGGTGGCCGGCGTCTACCTGGGAATTATCAGTTATCAGTAGTCAGATGACCGATCTGACCAGGGATACCTGACCGTTTATTATGCATATCATAGAGGTTGAAAATCTAAGTAAGTCTTACGACGATCTGTCTGTACTGCAAGGTCTGACGTTGCGGGTAGCCAGGGGTGAGGTCTACGGTCTCCTGGGTCCGAATGGATCGGGGAAGTCCACACTGCTCCACCTGCTGCTCGGATTTCTCCAGCCATCCGGTGGTCGCCTGCGTGTCCTGGGAAAGACCAACCTGGAAAAAATACGCGGTCGCATTGGCTACTTGCCCGAACGCATGCGTTATCATCTAAACTATAGTGCGAGAGAATACCTGCGTTTTCTGGGTCAGTTTAACGATATGCGCGAGGCGCGTCTGCGTACCCGCATTGATGAGGAACTGGAGCGAGTGGGGTTGAGCGCGGTTGCTAATCGTCGCTTAAAAACCTTTTCCAAAGGCATGCTGCAACGGCTGGGTATTGCACAGGCGCTGCTGGATCAACCGGAACTGCTGCTGATCGACGAGCCAACCAGTGGTCTGGACCCGGCCGGGCAGCAGGAAGTGCTCGAGCTGTTAAACGAGGTACGCGCGCGTGGTCAGACTATTCTGCTCTGCACGCACTATCTGGATGAGATTGAATATCTGTGTGATCGTGTGGGTATTCTGGCCGGGGGTCAGATCGTCACCGAGTCTGATGTAGCGCAACTCCAGGGGCCGGGGACCAGCATTGCCATACGGGTTGACCAGCTCGCACCCGAGTTGCAAGAACGGCTCAACCGCATCTCCCCGGCTGTCCGCTGTGAGAACCATACTATCGTGTTGCGCCCGAACAACCAGCCCTTGCAGGCGGCGGTGCTGCGTGTTTTGCTGGACGAGGGGATCGCTATTCTGACGCTGGAGCCGCTGGAACGCCCCCTGGAGCGGCTCTATCTGCAGGCGGTACGTGGCGCAACCACCGATATAACCGAGGCGCTCCCCGCCGGGTTGTTAGAACCAAAATCGGACGAGTCGCCCAATCTTGCGCCCCGCCGGCCGGGTGAGGGCGATACACTGCTCAACGAACTGCTGCACCGGGATAAAAAATCGGCGGCAAACGGTAGTTCGTTCCAGCAGGATGAAGCGACAACGGAAGATCGAACCGACTGAGTGATGGGTTGAATGATGCGTACTGTTCTTCGCATGCTGCGTTTTATTGGCTTTACCCTGCTCGAGTATCTCCGCTCCGGGCGAATCATGATTGACCTGATCGCCGCAACAGTCTTCTTCGTCATCTTTCTGCGCCCTTCCGGGCGACCGATTGAGGCCGGTTATTTCTTTACCGTTACCGGGATCTTTATGTTCGGCCTGACACTCTACACCCTCTCGGCAATGTTGAGTATTGGCGACCGGCCACAGGGCTACCTGTTGCTAACCCGCCGCCTGGACCGCACCAGTTATCTGCTGGGGTATTACTACAGTGCGCTGGCGCTGCTCGGCGGCATCTACGGGCTGATCTGCCTGGTGACGGCATTGCTCAACGCGCCGTCTGAGCTTACCCTGGGCGGCTGGTTCCTGGGCACCCTGCCGCTGCTGTTAAATGTTGCGCTGCTGGCGGCACTTTTGTTGATGCTCTCGCCCCTGGTCTTCTCGCCCGGCTGGCGGCTGTTTGTCCTGGGATTGATCGCGCTGGCCTTCTCCAGCAATTTTATTCCAACATCAATTTATAGCGCACTGCCTGGAACGATCCAGGTGCTCCTCGATAGTGCGCAGACCATTCTAAGCTGGCCGCTTGTCCCCGGTTTTAGCGGGTTTGCCCTGGCCGTGCAGCGCAACTATGATGCCTCGGCGCTGTTTATCATCATTGCCCAGTTGAGCCTGCTGGTAGCGCTCCTGGGGTTGGCAATCTATTCTTTTGGCCAGCGCGATCTTATGTTTAGTAATCAATAATGGGGTAAGGTTAGGGAGCGGACCACCAACAAGCTTTCGGAGCAGCAGCCACCGCAACATGGAGAATGCTGAAAAACACCTCCTCAGTTCCTTTTGTATCCTCTATCTCTCTACGGTGAGAGGAAATCAAATCTCTTTGCTGCACTGACTTACTGCACCGGTACCCAGGCCACAGCATCGGCCCACACGCCCCGGCCATTATCACCCGCCAGGGTGCTGATACTGACGAGCGCATCACCGGACGGGTCGAAGGCATAGACGCCCAGGTCGGCCCAGCCGTTGGCATACGCCTCACCATCGACAAAGACCTCGGTCTCGCCTTCCTGGTGGCGTACATGGTAGCGCACGGATCGGGAGTCGTCCAGGCCATTGAGCACATAGGGAATATAGACCAGCACCCGGTACTGCCCGGCATGGGGCAGTTCCGGCCGCCAGATCGCCACGGAGGGCGTCGCCAGCGAGCGCGTCTGCCAGGGCTGATTGTCGGCGCCACTGCGGCGTGTGGCAGCGAAGAGCGCACCACCGTCGTAGCCCGGTTCAATCGCCTGCCAGTTACCGCTCTGGGCAAACCCCGGCGCACTATTATCAACAACAATAATATTTGCCGGCGGGGGCGCACAGGGGGAGGGCATATCATCCCAGAGCCAGGCACTGATCTGCCCGGCCGGACTGCCGGCCCAGGGATCGGGTTCGCTGCCGCACCAGCCATACGGATCAACATCGCGCCCGAGATACTGCACCTGGAAGTGTAGATGCGGACCAAACGCACAGCCGGAGGCACCTGCTGCGCCAATCGGTGTTCCCGCCGAGAGCGACTGACCGGTTTCGACAAACAGTTCGCTGAGATGCCAGTAGAGCGTGCGGTAGCCATTGCCATGATCGATAATGACACCACGCGCGGGGGTAAAGCAGCCATCATCCGAGTTACCTGCGAAGACTACCGTACCGTCAGCCGCCGCCAGCACCCGGTCGGGTGGCCGCATGCCGTAATCCCATCCCGTATGCCCATCGTACGAGAGCATGGTCTCCCGGCGTCCCCAGAAGGAGACCAGCGAGCCATTCTGCCGCAGGAACGGCGTGTCGTGGTCAAAGAACGATGTGACGCGCGTCTGTACCTCCATCGGGTTGGTAAGAAAGGGCTCGGCCAGTTGCGGCCAGCCGGTTGGCGGGAGGCGCGGGTCATCAAACAGACGGGTGTAGGTGCGCAGAAATTCATCGAGTTTTGCCGGTAGTTGATCAGGCGTTGTTGTCGGTGCAAGCACGCGCGCCAGGGCATAGCGTGTCAGGCTAATATCGGAGGGTGGGCGCTGCCGTTCATCATCGGCAAAGACCAGTTCCGGCAGGGCATCGCCGGGAGTGATTGTATAGTCGCGCACGGCGTGACGCAGTTCAATCATGCCCCAGTAGAACTGCTGGTACAACCCCTGCCGTCGTCCATCCTCACCGCGAAAGCCCAATGCCCAGCTCATCTGCTCGGGCGAGGGTTCGGCGCTGGAGAGTAGCCGGCTCTGTTGCTCCAGCAGGGCCGGCATAATTTTCGGGTTCAGGCTGTAGAGACTGGCCATGCCGTTCAATACCTCGGCAAAGGACTGCGAACGGTCACCAATCTGAAAGCGCACATCTTTGAGTGGACCCGGCTGGGCATCCAGAAATGCCTGGATCTCCGGTTGGTAGAAGCCCGGCTCATACGAGAAGCGCTGTGGATCGAAGATGGGATTGGACGGATTCAGCGTTGGGACCGGCGGCGGGGTTGCCAGCGCGCCGGCTGCACCAATGGCGGGCAGAACATCCTCGAATGCGGTACCGGGAGCGGTTGGTGTAGCCGTGCTAATCAGCGGTTGCAGGCGCTGCCCGGTGACCGTCGGTTCGGCCCCGGGTGCCTGGGCCACCTGGTCTGCAGGCGAATGCAGCAGCGATACGGTCCCGGCCATCAGCAGAGCCACAATCGCCAGGGCGAAGAGAACGCGCCTGCGCCGCCGTGCGGCGGCTGCACGGCGCTCCTGAAGTTGACGATAGCGTGAGTTGCGCGGTATATGATCCACGGGTAACTTTCTTCTCTTGCAGCATCCGGACCGCCGGCAGTATAGCGGAAAGGATGCGAATACGCAACCCGCATGGCACGATGGGAGCTCGTATCAAGATGGTACGGATAAACCGCTTCCTGGAAGGTATATGGTAGCGCAGAATCTCGACTGAGATGGCGAGAGATGCTCTACCCGATGCAGCATCTCCCGCGTCGGACTACTCCGGCAGTTCTCCAGTCTCCAGCCATTGAATGCAGGCGGGTTCCAATTGCTCCCGCGCCAGTTGCTAATACTTCTGGATATCTTCCTCGGTCAACACATCGCGCTATGCACTCAAGGGTCAACTCAGGGTTTCGGCGGCGGCGTGGATGCGCTCCAGGCTGCGTTCGCGTCCCAAGGCCGCCAGTGTTTCAAAGAGCGGCGGCGCAACCGTGCGTCCGGTAATCGCAACCCGGATGGGCGCAAAGAGTTGTCCCGCCTTGACCCCCAGTTCGCCCGTAAGCGCGCGCAGGGTCTCCTCCAGGTGGGCTTCGTCCCAGGTTTCAAGCTGCGTCAGCCGTTCGTGGGCGGCGCGTAGGGCGGCAGCGGTGCCGGCGGCGTCTATCTTCTTTGGGATGAGTAGCGCCGGATCGGGATAGCTCACATCATGGAAGAAGAAATCGAGGAGATCGGGCGCTTCGCTCAACTCCTCCAGGCGCTCGTGGATCAGCGGTACCAACTGCTCAAGGTAGGCATGCTCTTCGGGCATAGGCGGCGTATCGATCAACCCGGCCCGCTCCACGAAGGGAATCAGGCGCTCCGTCAACTCCGCCACCGTCAGCTTGCGGATGTAGATCCCGTTCATATCCTTGAGTTTTTCCGGGTTCCAGCGCGCCGGTGAGGGCTGGACCCGATCAATGGTAAAGCGCTCAATCAGTTCATTGTCCGACATAATCTCGGTCGACTCGTCATAGCTCCAGCCCTGCAACGCCAGATAGTTGAGCATCGCCGCAGGCAGGTAGCCGCGCTCCCAGAAGCGGTTGGTCGCAACATCATCTTTGCGCTTGGAGAGTTTGCCGCGCCCATCCTGCCGCAGGATGTTGGGCACATGCGCAAAGGTGGGCGGCTCCCAGCCAAAGGCGGTGTAGAGCAGAATATGGTAGGGCGTGCTGGGCACCCACTCCTCGCCCCGGATCACATGCGTCACTCCCATCAGGTGATCATCCACCAGGTGGGCCAGATGGTAGACCGGCATGCCGTCCGATTTGAGCAGCACAACATCATAGAGTGTCGCGTTATCGACCGCGATCTGCTCGCCGCCCCGGATCAGATCATGAAAGTGCGTTGTCCCGGTCAGCGGTACCTTGAGGCGGATCGTGTAGGGTTTGCCCTGCGCTTCGGCAGCGGCGACCTGCTCCGGTGTCCAGTCCCGGTCGGGGCCACGAAAGCGGAAGCTCTTGACGCCGCGCGCCATAGCCTCGGCTTTCATCTGCTCCTGCTCTTCCGCAGTAGTAAATGATTTGTAGGCATGCCCGCTTGCCAGCAGTTGGTCTACATGCTGCTGGTAGATGCCTGCATTGCGGCGCTCGGACTGCACGTAGGGCGCATGCGGGCCGCCACAGTCCGGGCCTTCGTCCCAGTCGATGCCTACCCAGCGCAGTGAGGCCAGCAGATCGGCGACCGCGCCGGGTACAAACCGCTTCTCGTCGGTGTCTTCGATGCGCAGGATGAACTGCCCGCCGTAGTGGCGGGCAAACAGCCAGTTGAACAGGGCGGTACGCACGCCGCCGATATGCAGAAAGCCCGTCGGGCTGGGCGCAAAACGCACGCGTACCGGTGGAGTTATCTCAGTCATTATTCCTCACTTCAGCTTATGCTTCTTGCTGCTGTTGTAGCGTATGATACCAGAGGTTGCCGGACTTGTGCTATATTTGAGAGGATGTCCGGTTTATGCAACTGGGTCATCCTGAAGTCCGCGTCTGACAGAAACAAAATCACGTATGACGATCCTACAAGCCGTTGCCCTCTTTGTTGCCGCACTGCTGGCAGGCGCGCTCAACGCGGTGGCCGGGGGCGGCAGTCTGATCTCCTTCCCAACCCTGTTATTTGTCGGGGTGCCCTCGATCAGCGCCAATGCAACCAACAAAGTTGCCCTCTGGCCGGGGCTGTTTGCCGGTGCCGGCGCTTACCGCCGCGAACTGCTGCAACAACGGCGCTCGGTTGTGTTGCTGAGTGTCGTCAGTCTGGCGGGCGGGTTGTCCGGCGCGCTGCTGCTGCTCGCCACACCGGAGCGTACGTTCGATCAGTTGGTGCCCTACCTGCTGCTGACCGCAACACTGCTGTTTACGTTTAGCAAGCCGCTTACCAATCGCGTGCTGGCCTACGCCGAGCGGTCGCAGGGCGAACAATCGAAGCTGGCGACGGTGGGCGCGCCACTGTTGCAATTTTTGGTTTCCGTGTATGGTGGCTTTTTTGGCGCGGGACTTGGTATCATGATCCTGGCAGTGCTGGCAGTTGTCGGCATGGAAGATATTCATATGATGAATGCGCTCAAAACCGTGCTGGCGGGACTGGTCGGCAGTCTGGCGGTGATCACATTTATCTTTGCCGGGATTGTGGTCTGGCCGATGGTGCTGACGATGATCGGTGGCGCGATTATCGGCGGGTATGCGGGCGGGGCGATTGCCCGCCGGTTTGATGCGCGCGTTATTCGCCGCTTTGTCGCGCTGGTCGGGTTTAGCGTGACGCTTGTTGTATTTGTCCGGCAATATATGCTCTAAATATGTATCAGGCACAAAATGCTTTCGCGGCACACTGTTGCGGTGGAAGCCTGGAATGAAGGAGATGCCGTATGACTGATGAGCATGCTCAGGCGTTGAAGGCGCTTACCGATAATTTTTTAGCCGATTATTTTGCCTTTCATCCGCCGGTTGCCGGCGCGCTTGGCCTGCATGCCTACGATGGTCAGGTCATGAACCTCCAG
Source organism: Chloroflexaceae bacterium (assembly GCA_034437035.1). GTDB lineage: Bacteria > Chloroflexota > Chloroflexia > Chloroflexales > Chloroflexaceae > CAKZQX01. Next base: position 45,609 of record DAOTUI010000247.1, on the reverse strand, counting down.
TCTGACGCGATTTCTGCCTATATTGAAAAACTCCAGGGCTATCGTCAGCGGCTGGATCAGATCGATCCCGCCGGGTTAGAGCGGTTGGCGGCGTTTGAGTGTGGCCTGCTGCGCTGGCAGATCGATGCCGAGATGTGGCGCTGGTCGGAGGAGTGCGAGTATCGGCGCAACCCGATGGTCTATGCCTATGACGCCATGGTGGATAACTATGTTAAACGCGACTATGCTCCCCGCGAGGAGCGTGCGGCGGCGCTGGCACAACACCTGCGCCGGATCCCGGCGACCATGCAGGTTGCGCGGCAGAATCTGCAACCGCATGTTCCCCGCGTGCTGGTCGAAGAGTCGCTGACGATCTTCGCCGGTCTGATAACATTTTTCAAGCAGAATCTGCCGGAGGCGCTCGGCCCGCTGACCGATCCCGCACTGGAGCAGGCGGTCTGGGCAGCCCGTGACAAAGCGGTGGCGGCCCTGGAAGCCTTCAGTTGCTACCTGCGCAATGAACTGCTGCCCGCCTCCCACGATGAGTTTGCGATTGGCACACAGCAGTTTAGCACGATGCTGCGCTACTATGAACTGGTTGATCTGCCGCTGGAACAGGTGCTGGCTATCGGCGAGGCGGACCTGGCGCGCAACCAGGCGGAGATTGTTCGGGTTGCCGCCCAGATCAATCCGGACTGGTCGATCCAGCAGCATATGCAGGCATTGGGGCGCAACCATCCCAGTGCCGACCGCTTGATCGACGAGACGCGTGCGCTGCTGGAGAATCTGCGCAGCTTCCTGATTGACCGCGATATTGTGACGGTTCCATCTGAAGTACGCTGTCAGGTTGAGGAGACGCCGCCGTTTGCCCGCTGGGCCTTTGCGATGATGAGTACCGCCGGGCCATTTGAGGAGCATGCCAACGAGTCCTTCTACTATGTCACCCTGCCTGAGCCGCACTGGTCACCCCAGGATATCGAGGGCTGGCTGACCAAGTTCGATTATGCCACGCTGACCGATGTCTCGATACACGAGGCTTACCCGGGGCATTACATTCACTTTCTGCACATCCATAACGCACCATCACGGCTTGCCAAAGTCTTCACCGCCTATTCGCATATCGAGAGCTGGGCTCACTATGTTGAGCAGATGATGCTGGAGCAGGGCTATGGTGACGGCGACCCGGTACTGCGGCTGGCGCAACTGGCTGAGGCGCTGACCCGCAACTGCCGCTATGTCTGCGCGATCAAAATGCACACCCAGGGCATGACGGTGGAAGAGGCGACCCACTTCTTTATGCAGAACGCCTACATGGACGAGGTGACATCGCGGCAGGAGGCGCGGCGGGGTACGCATGACCCCGGTTATCTCAACTACACGCTGGGCAAGCTGATGCTGCTCAAGCTGCTGGCGGATTACCGGGCGGCCCACGGCGACAATTTTTCGCTGAAGCGCTTCCACGATGCGTATATCGGCTATGGCGCGCCGCCGATCCCGCTCCTGCGCAAACTGCTGCTGCCGCACGATGATGGAGTGTTGCTGTGAAGCGTATGCCGTATGCCGTATGCCGTATCCTGTATCCCGTATGCCGTATGCCGTATTGTGAAGTGCAATGGAAAACTATTGCCTGTCACGTTTCACGTCTCACGCGTGCCGTCATGTGCTATAATCCCAGGACGTACCGGTGTGTGGTAGGGTAAAGCTATGTGGCATCAGGCGCGGGCCAGCCTGTTCCGGGAGTTTGCAGTGCCAGCACGACCTTTTCTGAAGTGGGCCGGCGGTAAAGGGCAACTGCTGCCCGAGTTAACCCGACGTCTCCCCCGGCAATTTCGGCGCTACCATGAGCCGTTTGTGGGCGGTGGCGCGCTCTTCTTCCATCTGGCGAATAATGGCAATCTGCGCGAAGGCGCGGTGTTGAGCGATTCGAACGCAGAGTTGATCCGCTGTTACCAGGTGGTCCGGGATGATGTTACGGCGCTGATCGCAGCGCTGCAGGAGCATACGCCCCACTTTAAAGATCCCGACTATTTCCGCGAGATCCGTAGTTGGGACCGGCGCAGCGATTTTGCGCAGCGTGAGCCGGTTGCCAAAGCAGCGCGGACAATCTTTCTAAACCGCACCTGCTACAACGGCCTCTACCGGGTCAACAAGAAAGGGCAGTTTAACACGCCCTTTGGCTACTACAAAAACCCGCTGATCTGCGATCCGGCTAATCTGCGGGCGGTCAGCGCGGCGTTGCAGCAGACCGAGATCCGGCAGAGCGATTTTGCCGAGGTGCTGGAGCGCGCCCAACCCGGCGACCTGGTTTACTTTGATCCGCCCTACGACCCGGTGAGCGCGACAGCCTCCTTCACCCACTACACCGATCAGCACTTCAGCGTGGCTGAGCAGCGCCGGCTGGTTGAGGTGTTCAACCAACTGGTGCAGCGCGGCAGTTATGTGATGTTGAGCAACTCACACACGCAGTTTACCCGCGAACTCTACCACGCTATGCCGCTGGCCGACATTGTCCATGCCAGCCGCAAGATCAACTGCAACGGCAAAAAGCGCGGCAGCGTCGAAGAGCTGATTGTCTGTAGTTACCAATCTTACCAGTCGGGCACCAACGGAGTGAAGCCGTAACCCATGTCCGGCTATATCGTCAATCTGGCCGATGAAGACGCGCTACGGCGCTATGTCGAGTTTGGGGTGTATGGCACGCTGATGAAGCGCCCGGACTACGCCTCCTGGAGTGTGGCCGCCGAGTTGACGCTGGCCGACTATCTGACGATGCGGCCCGGCGACCTGATCTTCTTCTTCCGCGAGCGAACGATCTATGGCGTCGGGCGGCTGCTGGCGCTCCAACCCGGCACCCCGACGGCAGCACTGGCAAACTATCCCGGCGCATCGTTCCCCCACGCACAACCCCCGGACGACCGCACCCACCTGCTCTATCGGCAGCACCGCGAGGAGGATATGCGCTGGCTGGTCTTCTTCCGCCCCGACCCGGCCTTCTTCACGCGCGGTCTGGATATGGACGAGGTATTGCAGGGCGATATGCGCGGCGTGGTGCGCGGGCTGCGCGTCTTCGAGAAGCGCAGCTTTATCCAGGTGGAGGATGACGAGGCCCAGGTAATGGCCGACCTGCTCCTGCGGCGCAATGCCGACGCCACCGGTTGTCTGGCGCTGGCCGATGGGCAGATCTTCCCCGACCAGTCGATCTTTTACCAGGCGCGGATCGGTGCGCAGGCCGACCGGCTGGCGGCCCACCGGATCGACGTTGATGGACTGCTGGCACGCTATGTGCGCGAGGGCATTGTGGCCCACGAGGCGCTGCTGCAGGCATGGCTGGCCCACGCGCTGACGGTACGCCACCCGGAGGTGACGAGCATCTTCGGGGCGTGGGACTATGTGGCCAACCAGATGCCCGCCTCCCCGCAGAAGCCGGTGATGTATATGGATCGCATCGATCTGTTTGGCTACACGACGCAGCGGCTCTCGCCCAACTTCCCGCCGACGATTATGCGCTACAAGGCCGTTGAGTTAAAAAAAGATCTGATTGGCGATGTGAATGTCATCAACCAGATGCTCAAGTATGTGGACTGGCTGGCGCACACGCGGGCAGGCGGCGACTACAGCATGGTTGATGCCTACCTGGTAGCCGGCGGCTACACCCCGGAAGTGATCGACTATGCCTGCGATGCGGGCGTCCGCGACTATATCACCCCCTATCGCCCCTACCAAAAGCAGCAGTGGTCCCAGTTGATGCTGGTGCGCTACATCCCCACAATCACGCCGGGCGCTCCGGCGGTACGGCTGGAACCCGTGCCGGTAGTGAAGGTGGGACGGTTTTTTTGAAGAACCGAGAACTGAACACTGAGAACCAGAGGAGCGAGCAGGAACCACTGCTTATACCGCCTGATTTGCAATCTGCATGGTTACTTCGACTGCGTCAGTATGATATTCATCCACCTCAACTTCCACCCGTGATATACTACAAACAGCGGATATTCATACCTGACCGAAAGGGTCCGCAACTTCTATGACTATTGTCCACCAACCGAGAACAGCAGATGAACTGCGCCAACTGCCCAACGATGGCTTTCGGTATGAACTTGTGCAAGGAGAACTACGCCGGATGTCACCTGCCGGATTTCAGCATGGACGGTTGACGATGAATATTGCCACACCCCTCGATCAGTATGTTCGCACACAGGATCTGGGGGTAGTGTGCGCCGCCGAAACCGGTTTCTTACTGGCAACCGATCCTGATACGGTGCGTGCAGCCGATGTCGCGTTCATCCAACAGGCGCGGATTGACCCGGAAACAGAACCTGAAGGGTATTGGCATGGCGCGCCGGATCTGGCGGTGGAGGTAGTTTCCCCGCATGACCTTTATACCGAGGTAGACGCGAAAGTGACTGACTGGCTCGATGCTGGTACGCGTATGGTAATAGTCATCAATCCGCGGAAGCATACCGTAACCGTTTACCGCTCACTTACGCACATTATGGTTTTACGGGAGCCGGATATACTCGATGGCGACGATGTTGTTCCCGGTTGGTCCCTCCCTATCGCCGCGCTATTCTCTTGATACGACAACGCGACCAATTATGCTGAACGGAGTGAAGAAACGTTTCTTCGTAGCAACCGCCCCTCGTTTCACCTGTCATTCCCTCAGTGACGTACTGGCGACACTGCCGGCAACGTTCATCCACAAATGCAATTCGCACATTCCTGCACAAACATGAAAATGTTCGCCACAGGCGACTGCTTTGCTTCCAAGCACCCTGCTCACCACAGCTTACAACAGATTCCCCGTTGAAAACCGCACAGCCGCGCCTGAAACCGGGTTGCCCGAACGCATAACGCAGAAAGTTGTGTTATTTATTGTAAAACTAACGATTAGCACAAATCCTTACTACGGTTTGTCATGGTTATGCTAAGATGCTATAATGTGCGTGGTCGCTACCAGATAAAGCTACCCTTAAACGGGCAGCACAAACGTACTCTGATCGACAAAGGATTCGTTGATGCAAACCCCAGCCGAACTCATCAAGCAAGGCATGGCGGCATTAAAGCGTGGTGATAAAGACCAGGCTTTCACCCTTTTCGCACAGGCACTGCAACAAGACCCACACCAGGAACAGGCCTGGCTCTGGATGTCCGGCGCAGTTCGTACCCCGGCAGAACAACGCTACTGTCTCGAACGTGTTTTAGAAATCAATCCGCAACATACCACCGCCCAGCGCGGTCTGGCGAAACTCCCTGCAGGAGAGTCTGTCGATCCCCTGGCTGCAATCACAAACGCTTCCCCCCAATCCGAAGAGGTCATTTCACCCACAACGACAACCGACACACCGAATGCAGAGGTTGAACCCGACCCAACCGCAACCGACACACCGAACACAGAAGGTGAGCCCGACCCGGCGGCAACAACAGCAGTTCAGGCAGAAGCGGTACCTGCCGCCGCGACCGGCCCGGATGAATCACCAGTTGCTGCTGCACCATCCGCTCCTGCATCGCAACGTTCAGCAAAACGAACTGCATCGAAGCCAAAGCGCGAGACGTACCGTTACCAGCCAGGTCAATCAGTAGGCTCATACCGCATTGTTGAACATGTTGGGCAGAACGACGATCGGGAACTCTATCTGGTACGCGAAGGTGATCCTAACTGGCTTTTCTGGATGCTCGTATCACCGACGACCATCGAACCGTTGTCCGGACAGTCCTCCCAGAAGCAGTTCACCCAGCAGGGATTGCACTACCTGGTTATGCCACTGGCGGCGACCCCCGCTTCTGTCATTCTCATGCTGCTGCCGGCAGCGCGGTTCAAATTCATTGGTGTTCGCTGGGTGCAACTGGCACGGCACTTTGGCTATCTCCATGACAACGGCCAGGTCTATCAACGTAACCGGGATTTTAACCTGGAGTCGATCCACTTTGGTGCGGCAGGTGGAGTCTCACCGGTGTCATATCATCGCCCTTCCGATCAATCGCTCACGTTTATCGCCCCCGAACGCGCCGGGGGAAGCGTAACACCGGCCGGCGATGTCTATGTGCTGGGCGCGTCATTGTTGACCTTGCTTGGCGAAGCGTCGCCATCGGAGGTGTTTGCGCGCCAGAATCCCGTCGTAGGGCCGGCGATGAAGGAGCACGCCGGGTTATATCAGGTACTTAAGCGCGCAACCGATCCACAGCCGGAGCGCCGATATAAAAATGGGAATGAGTTTGCGGATGCGCTGGCGCGGCTACTGGGTGATGTGCTGCCGCAAGAGGAACGTGGTCAGGGGAAGGTGGAGAAACCGCGCAGTGCAAAACTTGTGATATGGGCCTTAGTTACGATGATTATTATATTTTTATTTGTGGGAGTTTATCAGCTTACGAAGGATACCGACGTTGCCTGGTCAGTACCATTCTTCCCAACAGCAAAGCCGGCATCTGACAACGTAGATGAACGGCTGCAATTTACCAACTTATATGCACAGGCCAATGGCACAGAGCTTATCGAATTGCAGGCGACTATCAAAAGAGGTGGTATGTTGCTCCCGCCGGACGAAGATATTGATTTTAGTGTCCGGCATAATGGTACACGCGTGAATGATCCGAAGCTCGATACGCTGGACGGCGGGAGGTATCAGTTGTCGTTTCCCACCAAACCACTCGCGGGAACGTATGAAGTGCTTGCTCGGGTGGATGAACACGAGGCCGCTCGCAAGGTCTACTTTGATCCCAATCCCAGCAACATAGATCTTATCAATATTGCCAGTGGCGGCATTCAGGTTGACACCTATAATTACCCCGAAATCAATGTGTACTTTGGGGTGGTTGATGAGGCAGGACAGGCGGTTCAGCTTGGCGGTAATTTCGATGTTTCGGTGTTGCAGGACGATCAGCCGGTCGAGTTATTTGTGATGGCCCCGGTCGATATTACCGCTGAACCGCTGACTGTAGCGCTGGCTGTAGATGTGAGTGGGAGTATGTATGGCGAACCACTGGTGGCTGCGAGGCAGGCTGCGGTCACGTTTGTCCGGCAACTTGGGCCTGGCGATACGGTGTGTCTCTACGCATTTGCCACCCAGGTGCAGCAAATTGGCGCGTGTAGCACCGACCGGCAGGCAATTATCGATGCCATTAATGGATTGGAGACGATTGATGATACCTCGATCTATGATGCACTGGTTCGTGTTTCATCCGATATGGCAGAATTACCGGGGCGCAAAGCTATTATTCTGTTGAGTGATGGGGCGGATACCAAGAGCACTGCCTCGTTTGATGTTGCATTAGCCACAGCCCGCAAGAGCAATATGCCGGTCTACAGTGTCGGGTTGATCAGTGAACAGTTTGATGGTCGGCTCCTGGAGCAACTTGCGCGGGAGACGAATGGAATCTATAAGCTCACCCCACGCCCGGAGGAGATTCAGGAACTCTACAATCAGGTCCAGCGTCAACTTGAGAAACAGTATCGTGTCACCTTCCAGTCGATTTTCCCCCAGCGCCGTAACGGGATGGTCACGGTGCGCATGAAGCACGATGAACAGAGCTTGGAGATCAAGCGACCCTTCCAGTTATAGCAGCCTGGTGTAAGAGGAGGTTCAGTGAGTATAAGCATGGGCAATGACAAGTTTATTCTGTACATCCGTAAGCGCTATCCCGACTGCTCTATCACCAATGAACATCTTGGTCGCTGTATCTGGGCCTGGATGCAGGAGCATGATCTGACGGCAGAAAAATCCACCGTGGATGAAGCGTGTTATTGGGGCAATAGTGGTTCGTTTATTGCTCCGCAGCAGTTGCCAAAAACTGCTACTCAGTTTGGGTTTGATCGGGCGATTCTCCCTGATCTGTACACTTTCCTTGATCATCTCGGTCAAGAATAAGGCAAACGCGCTTCTACTATCATGACAGGACTTACGCGGTCATCCATCAAATAGATGGGATTCGCCTCCGGCAGGGCGAATCTGGCGTTTGGGTCTGGCACAAGGCCGGAATTGGCAGAACCGCGTAACGCCTGTCATGTAACACGACTTACGCGGTGGGGGTCTGCAAATCAGACATGTGCTCCCACAACGGCAGTCTTCGCCTGCGGCAGCATGATACTTTTTTATCTTTTTCACGAACATGTGGCTTACAGAGCCACATGTTCGTGAAAAAGGATGCTCGGTTCCGCCCTGCCGGAGGCGAAACCAGGTTCCCAAGGAGTGACCGCGTAACTTCTGTAACTAACAGGAGTTACGCGGTGTGCGTTCAAACGGACCGTTTGCTCTCATAACGGCATATTTCGCCTGCGGCAGTATGGTACGTTTTTGTCTTTTTCCGGAACATGTGGCACAGCGTGCCACATGTTCCGGAAAAAGCATGTCCCATTCCACCCTGCCGGAGGCGCATCGGGCTAGTTGTCCCGGCAGACGCCTGGGTTTGGAACCGACCGCGTAACTTCTGTAACTAACATGCGTTACGCGGTCGGTGCCCAGACTGGACGTTTGACCCTGGTAACGGCATGTTTCGCCTGCGGCAGCATGGTACTCTTTTATTCTTTTTCATAAAAATCTTGCACCGTGTGCAAGATTTTTATGAAAAAGCATGCGATCTTCCACCCTGCCGGAGGCGCTATCCTCGGCCAGGAGAGAGAGATCGCGTAACTCCAGTCACTACCAGGAACCCATAGTGTTCGGCAAATGCTGACCGCTGCGCGCCGTTCCGGGGTGTGCTGCTCCGGGCTTGCGCCTACATTAACCGCTCGACCATCGTTCGCTGGGCCCGCAGTTCAAGCAGGTCTTCAAGCGGTGGGAATGTTACCGCTGAACCGTAGCGCCGCCGGAGCGCCGGCAGCAGCAGATGATCGGCAAGCTGCGGGTTTTTCGGCAGCAGCGAGCCATGCAGGTAGCAGCCGATGGTGTTGCGATACACCCCCCCGCCGACACCATCCTCACCATTGTCGCCATGCCCCACCAGCACCCGTCCCAGCGGCCGCACACGCGGCCCATGATAGGTCCGTCCGCTATGATTTTCAAATCCCACCAGCCGCACGGGTGATCGGCGACCATCTGCCGTCGCCTCGGCGGTGCCAATACCCAACTCCGGGTCACACTCGATCACGATATTCCCAATCAGGCGCTGCTTACCGCCGACGGTATGCACATCCAGGACACCCACACCGGGCAGGCGCTCGCCCGTGTGGGTGAGAAAATAGTGCCCCAGCAGTTGGTAGCCCCCACAGATCGCCAGCATCGCCAGGCCATCCTCAATTGCGCGGGCCAGCGGCTCCCCCTGGCGGCGCAGGAAATCCTCGGCAATCAGCGCCTGCCCACTGTCCTGACCACCCCCGAAGAAGGCCAGGTCGTATGTGCTCCAGTCCGGCGTATCGCCCACGCCGACGGTAACGACCGTAAGTTCGATCCCGCGCCAGGCACAGCGCTGCGCCAGCGTGATGATATTCCCCCGATCACCATAGATATTCATCTGCTCCGGGTAGAGATGGGCTAATTTTAGTTGATACTTCATATGGAATTAAATCATGTATTGTGCGTAATATCCATCGGTAAACCAGGAGACACTTTCAATACACTATGCCCGTACCAGCCAGTCCCCTTCGCCAACCCATTTGTAGGTGGTAAGTTCGCGTAGTCCCATTGGCCCCCGAGCATGGAGTTTCTGCGTACTGACTGCAATCTCAGCGCCCAGCCCAAACTGTCCCCCGTCATTGAAGCGGGTCGAGGCATTAACAAAGACAGCAGCACTATCCACCAGGTTGACAAACGTCGCCGCATCCTCGGCATTGGTGGTCAGAATGGCCTCACTGTGGCCGGTGCTGTAGTCGGCAATATGCACCATTGCCTGCTCCAGCCCATCCACAACCCGGATCGAGAGGATCAGCGCCATAAATTCGGTGCCGAAGTCTTCCGGGCCGGCGGGGATAAGCTTCCAGTTGGCGGCGTCGGGTGCGTCGGCCAGGATTGCCAGCGCTTCCGGATCGGCCCGCAGTTCAACGCCGGCGGGAGCCAGCGCCGCTGCTACGGCGGGCAGCAACTGCGGCGCAATCTCGCGCTGTACCAGCAGGGTATCGAGTGCATTACACACGCTGGGCCGCTGCACCTTGGCGTTGTAGATAATCGGCACCGACTTTTCCAGATCTGCGCTGTTATCCGCATAGATATGGCAAACCCCCAGGCCGCCGGTAATCACCGGAATGGTAGCATGCTCGCGGCAGAAGCGGTGCAGTTGCGCCCCCCCCCGCGGGATAATCATATCGACATACTGATCCAGCCGCAGCAGTTCCCGCACCAGTTCCCGGTCAGGGTTGGTCATACTCTGAACCGCATCGGCGGGCAGGCCGGTACGCTCCAGCGCCGCGCCAATCGCGTTGGTAATCGCCGCGCAACTGTGGCGGATATCGCGGCCCCCACGCAGGATCACCGCGTTGCCCGTCTTCAAACAGAGCGCCGCAACATCGATCGTCACATTTGGGCGGGCCTCGTAAATCACCCCGACCACCCCCAGCGGCGTGCGGCGCTTATGCAGACGCAACCCGTTGGGGCGCTCGGTGGTTTCAAACACCTCGCCCACCGGGTCATCCAGATCGGCCACACTGCGCGTATCGGCCGCAATTGCCGCCAATCGCTCCGGTGTCAGCAGCATCCGGTCCAGCAATGAACCGCTGGTACCGGCAGCGCGGGCCGCTTCCATATCCAGTGCATTCGCCTCCAGGATCATCTCCTGGCGCTCCTGGAGCAGATCGGCAATTGCATGCAGTGCGGCATCCTTCCCGGCCCGGCGCAGCGCCGCCAGGTGCCGGGCTGCGGCGCGCGCCTGTTGCCCAATTGCATCAATCTCGGTTGTCATCGCTATTTCTCCTCGACTTCCTGTTCACGGCGGGTTCGTTCAGTGACAAGTGCCTCGCGCATGCGCTCAACCTGTTCCCGCATCTCGCCCCGTCGCCACGCCAGCACCAGAAATAGCAGACCGGCGGCCAGCAGTCCAATTGCCGGCGCAACCAGCGGCGTTATCAGCGGGCCGACAGCTATGCCCATCGCCAGCGACAGATGGATCAGCAGGAACACACTCAGCCCGCCCGCGGCCAGCACAAATGCCCGCCGCCGGTGCGAACCGGCCGTGGCGTGGCGGGCCTGCTGCACCAGAATGATTAAAATAATCCCCGCAAGAATTGCGCGAATGGTAAAACTATCCATATCCTTACCCTGCAATCTGCTCACTCTTTCCGGCTGATACATAGATTGTACCATCTTTGTTGGTGGGCGCTGTTATAACTGACACGCGTTACGCGGTCACTGACTCGGCAGAGCATTTCGCCTCCGGCAGGGCGGAAGATTCGATGCTTTTTCACAAAACATTTGCACCCTGTGCAAATGTTTTGTGAAAAAGATAGATCACGTACCATGCTGCCGCAGGCGAATCGGGCCGTTCATCCAGGCAAATGCCTGATTTGCATGCCCACCGCGTAAGTCCTGTAACTGACAGGAGTTACGCGGTCACTGACTCGAAAGGACATTTCGCCTCCGGCAGGATGGAATCTTCCATCCTTTCTCACGAAAATTTTGCACAAAGTGCAAAATTTTCGTGAGAAAGAACATCATGTACCATGCTGCCGCAGGCGAATTGGCGCTTCCATTGGGTGAAACGTCCGGTTTGTATACCCACCGCGTAAGTCCTGTAACTGAAAGGAAGAAAATATGAACACCATCCCCGGCTGGTCCACCTGGGAATCCCGTTTCATCCGTTTGCTGGAGGAGCAGCTTTCCTCCAATGATCCGGCGCACGACCTGGCCCACATCCGGCGCGTGGTTGCTAACGCGCATGCGCTGGCAATCGCCGAAGGTGCCCGCCTGGAGATAGTGCTGCCCGCCGCCTGGCTCCACGACTGCGTGGTTGTCCCCAAGGACTCGCCGCAGCGCAGCCGTGCGTCAACGCTTGCCGCGCAGGTGGCGAGCACATTTCTGCGGAATAACCACTTCCCGGCAATCCACATCCCGGCGATTGAACATGCAATTGCGGCGCACAGCTTTTCCGCCGGGATTGCCCCGCGCACCCTTGAAGCAATGGTCGTCCAGGATGCCGACCGGCTCGATGCGCTGGGAGCCATCGGCATCGCCCGCTGTCTGCAACTGGGTGGTGCGTTGGGCAAACCGCTCTACGACCTGGATGCGCCGTTTCCCACCAGCCGCCCGCCCGACGATACTGCCAATATCCTGGATCACTTCTACGTCAAGCTGCTCAACCTGGCCGATATGATGCACACGGCGTCAGGGCAGGCCGCAGCCCGCGTGCGCACGGCATTTATACAGCAGTTTCTCCAGCAGCTTGGGAATGAGTTAGAGAGGTTTTAAATGTTGAGTTTTGAGTTTTGAATTGGGGTTGCACACCACTTGTTGACTCTCGGCTCCCGGTCGCCGGTTCCTGGTTCTCAGTTCATTTCCGGGTTAAAATAGAAGTACCGTGAAAAACGCCGGCCTTATCTTTTATTTCCGGAAAGACGAACCCTATGATTCTAACCGAAGCGCAACGCGCATTTCTCGACGAGGTCTACTACGCCGTGATTGCCACGCTCAATCCCGATGGCACCATTCAGCAGACCGTGGTCTGGTATCTCCGTGAGGAGGAGAGTATCCGTTTCAGCCTGGGCAGTGGGAGCATCAAAGCGCGCAATCTGCGCCACAACCCGACCATCAGCCTGACCGTGGAGGACCGGCAGCGCTACCTGACCGTGCGGGGCACGGCGGAACTTGGTCCACCCAGTAATGATCTGCGGCGGCGGCTGGCCCTGCGTTACCGTGGCTCACCTGAAGCAGCCGAGGAGTATCTCGCCAACCGCCCCACATCCGATGCCATGGCTGCGGCCCGGATCACCATCCACCGCGTCTATGGGCAGGGTGTCAAATGAGTTACCGGCGCAGAATGACTTCCCCGCGATCCCAGGTAATCACATCAACCAGTTCTTCGAGGGTGAGCCCGGAGGGTTGGCGTGGCGGTGCTTTGGCCGTTCCACAGAGCAGCATGCGATGGTTGGGGTGCAGATACCAGTCGGCGGCCGCGTCCACCTGCTTCAGATCAAAGTAGACCGGTTCCAGGTCCACATCTGAGCGGCTCTGTGCCGCAATGCCCATATTGCCCCGGCCATCCCGATAGGCATAGAGCACTGCGCCATGCCGGTAGGCCAGCCGGCTGGAACCGCCATCGTCACTCTGCATAGCAATTCCCAGGCCCCAGGGCGTGGTAAACTCCATCCGGCGCACAAACGCACCTTCCAGGCGTGTCTGGCGCTGCTCTTGCGCATACCAGGCATCCAGGTTGGGCAACATCGCCTGAACGACATGGTGGGGGCGCGTGGGGAAAAGCTGGTTATACCCGGCAATCAGGTCATTTACCGTGAAGAAAAGCGGAGATGCTCCCCGTGGCACATCGGCATGATCCAGGCGTGTCACCTGCTCAACCAGCCGTTGCAGCACCGGGTCATCATTCGCTACCGCTCGACGCACCAGTTCCGCGGCACTCAGAGAGGGGTCAGCCCCCTGATGATGGTCAAACCGGCCACATCCGGTATCAACATGGACAATGCGCGGGTCACTATCGGCAGGTTGACCATTGAGCGTCTGTCCGGCCGGGACAAAAACCAGCTCGGCGTCGCCTGCTCCACCAAAGCGGACAAGGATCCAGATGGCTGCCAGACAATCCAGGTCTGGTGCCAGGTGACCAACGATTGTTTGAGGGCACCGCACGCAATCGCACTCGCATTCTAGGATCTTACCATATACTTGAGGCTTCAAGTATAGCAGAAACCTTGCAAGAGCGTCAAATATCTACCTGTTACTCCTCAACCGCGTGCGGGATATGGGTCAACTGAACGATGCGGCCGGCTCCGTCAATCCGCACAGCGATCACATCAATGCGCCAGGGAGTATGTTCATCCAGGTTATGTGCCTCGATGTAGGCATACGCCAATTCGACCAGCCGCTGCTGTTTGGCCGGCGTCACCGACTCCTCCGCACTGCCGGATGGCGTATTGCGCCGGGTACGCACCTCCACAAAAACGACCTGATCACCCTGGCGGGCAATCAGGTCAATCTCGCCACTACGACAGTGCCACTGGCGTTCGCACACAACATAACCCTGGCGGATCAGATATGCTGCGGCTGCCGCCTCGCCAAAATCACCCAGATGTCGGCGCATATCAGCTAAAGGCATACTTGCGCCAGATGTCGTTGCGTTCCAGTTCACCCATCAGCGCAAACGCGACATACTGCGGTTGGCGCGGCTTTGAGAGCAGCACCATATTAGCCTGTTCGGGTGTACGTCCGCCCTTCTTATGGTTACAGTCACGGCAGGCCAGCACCACATTATCCCAGGTGGTCAGGCCGCCCTGAGAACGCGGGATCACATGATCAACCGTCAACTGCGTGCGTCCTGGCTGGATACCACAATACTGGCAGGTTTCACGGTCACGAGCAAGCACACCACGCCGGGAGCAGGGTAACTTAAGCCGCCGTGGGATTTTGATATACCGCACCAGGCGAATAACGATGGGCATATTCAGAGAAAACTCACTGGCCCGGAGCTGCTGGGTGGCAGCTTCCACAAGCTCTGCCTTCTCCTGGAGCAGCAGGATAACGGCGCGGCGAACGGAGATGAGTTGTAGCGGTTCGTAGCTGGCATTGAGAACGAGGACTCGTTGCCCCAAGATGACCACCCCCTTTTCAAGAACCGTTGTATACTAGTACAACTGTGGCTCTCGCAGGGGGACACGGTCCACCTTAAAGAGCCATAACGAGCATCGGGCCGGCTGATGAAACCGCCCGCACGGAACGCATAACCCTGGCATGCCAGTAACCTGCACGCCAGACTGCGGTATGCCCCCTTAACGCGTGCATGGCTGCATGCCCCGGTGCCGTTACCGCGACCGGGTAAATCTGTTCCGCTTGTCGTTTACCAAAATACATGCAGTCTTCTCGCTAAACCCCTGAAGATGGAATGTGCCTGAGACAGGTATAGCTTTCTCAAGCACTAACAGATTACATGGTTTGCGATGTTCTGTCAAATCGGAATGCGTGACAAATCATTCACACGCGTTAGGCCGTCCCGCGTTTGGAAGCGGATATCGCCTCTGGTAGGGCGGAAGAGACCAAAGATCAAACAGTACCATGCTGCCGCAGGCGACGACTGCTTTCATCTGGTCAAACGTCCAGTTTGACCACTCACCGCGTAAGTCGTGTCATTCACGGCAGGAGTTACGCGGTCGGTTCCAAACCAGGCGTCTGTCTGGACAAATGGCCCAATTCGCCTCCGGTAGGGTGGAATGGAACATTCTTTTTCACGAACATTTGGCACTCCGAGCCAAATGTTCGTGAAAAAGATCAAACAGTACCATGCTGCCGCAGGCGAAGACTGCCGTTGTGGGAGCATGTGTCTGATTTGTACACCCACCGCGTAACGCGTGTCATTCACACGCGTTATGCGGTCACTGACTTGGCAGAGTATTTCGCCTCCGGCAGGGCGGAAGACTCCATTCTTTTTCACAAAAAATTTGCATTCTGTGCAAATTTTTTGTGAAAAAGATAGATCAGGTACCACGCTGCCGCAGGCGAATCGGGCCGTTCATTCAGGCAAATGCCTGATTTGAATGTCCACCGCGTAAGTCGTGTCATTCATGAGCGTCGTGCGAGGAACGAATATTCGCGCGGGGCGTGGTATCGAATGCAAGAAACAGCTTGTAACGTGCAATTCGATACGACAATGGAACAATTCTTGCAACATTCAGCAATAAATGTTGTTACATAGCATGGACTTAACATAATATACTTCCAAGGGAGTATAGATCGATCCGGCTGACAGCGACACTTTCCCCTGAGTTGTTTGATCCTGGTTGCATCAGTCGATACACGCAACGCCCGACGGTCACAGATCGTCGTTGTATTACGGTGGCGCAATGCCATGTTTAGGCTTCCAGACGGTACTGTTTGGAAATCTGACAGGCAACTGAGGGCTTTCTGATGCCTTTCTCGCGTGTAACTGAATCGTACTCCATGCGATGTATAATGGTAGTACCTTACCCGAAAGTCGTGAAAGGTGAAAGCCTGACCGGATCTATTCAAGCGTCTATAGCAGTATAACTCTTTGATGACAAATTTTTAATGAACTATGCCTGCTCTCGCCATTGTCATTCTTAACTATAACCGGGCCGACCTGCTGGCCGACTGCCTGGGCTCAATCTATGCTACCCCCACCCGCTGCTCGCTGGAGGTCTGGGTGGTTGATAATGCCTCGCGTGATGCGAGTGTGGATGTTGTCCGCACCCGTTTCCCCCAGGTGCGCCTGATTGTCAGTGCGCGAAATGGCGGCTTTGCCTATGGTAATAACCTGGCACTCCGCGAGATTGTTCGGCAGGCGGATGCACCGGACTATGTTTTACTGCTTAACAATGATACGGTTGTGCCACCGGGAGCACTCGATGGGCTGGGAGATTATCTTGAAACGCATGCAGATGTGGGCGTGGTGGGGCCAAAGTTGGTTCTGGCCGATGGCTCGCTTGATCTGGCCTGCCGCCGGTCGTTTCCCACGCCTGAGGTTGCGTTCTACCGTATGACCGGGCTGGCGCAGCTCTTTCCCCGCAGCCGACGCTTTGGACGTTACAACCTCTCCTATCTCGATCCTGACACCGAAACAGAGGTTGACGCGGTGGTGGGGGCATGTATGTTGCTCCGTACCGGCATTATCCGTGAAGTGGGCCTGCTTGACGAGCAGTTCTTTATGTATGGTGAAGATCTCGACTGGGCCTACCGGATCAAACAGTATGGCTGGCGTGTTCTCTACTATCCTGGAGTGCAGGTGCTGCACTACAAGCGCGCCGCCAGTACGCGCCGGGCCATCCCATCCATTCGGGCTTTCTATGAAGCGATGCGTATTTTCCATCGGAAGCACTATGCTGCAATCACACCTGCGCCGCTCAATGTGCTGATCGAATTTGGAATTACGCTCAAGGAGATCATAGCCCTTGGCCGCAATTTCATCCGCCCCGCAGCGGTACGCCGCGTCGGCTAACGGCGGGCGTCCTCGCGACCGCGTCTGGCGCGTGTTGTTGATGCTCGTGTTAATCGGCTGTGATGCCGCTGCGGTTAATGCGTCGTTTATCGGCGTCTATATCCGGCATTTGCCGGAGATTCAGGCGAACGCCCTCCAGTTGCCGGAAGACCCGCTTTCCTTCGGGCTATTTCTGCTGCTCTTCAATCTGGTGTTTGGATTTGCCTTTAGTGCCAATGGCCTCTACGACCTGCGGCGGGGCGCGTCACGTGTTGATGAAGCCTACAAAGTGTTTACCGCCATCTCGCTGACGACCGTTCTGGCGCTGATGATCAATACCTCGGTTTTGCCGCTGTTTGGCTATGCCAGCCTGCCCTGGACCGCATCGATCATTGCGTTTGGCTGGTTGGTGGCAATCGGTAGCAGCGTCATGCTGCGCTTCTTCCATCGCGGTCTGGTCTTCCGGTTACGTTCGCAGGGCATTGATCTGCGGCGTGTGCTGATTGTCGGCGCGCGTACGCCCGGCCAGGCCGTCTGGAATACGATTCGCCGCTCGCCGGAACTGGGCTACCGGGTGCAGGGATTTCTGTCCGATACCTACGAGGTCGGGACAATGATTGAAGGGCTGCCGGTCCTGGGCCGTACCAGCCATCTTGATCGGGTTGTGCGTGCAACGCAGGCTGACGAAGTGCTGGTGGCCCTCTCCGGGCGCACGCCGGATGATCTCCTCGATATCATTTCGTCGGTTGAGAACGAGGCCGTCACGATCAAAGTCTATCCGGATACCTTCCATCTCATCACTAACAACGAGGTCTCGATTGGCGACCTGAGCGGTCTGCCGCTGGTCAGCGTGAAGAATGCCGCTCTGGATAGTCCCTGGAACCAGACGCTCAAGCGGGGGCTCGATATCGTTGTCGCGGGCGCGGTCCTGCTCCTGACCGCGCCGTTGCTGATCCTGGTTGCACTGCTGGTGCGCCTGGACTCACCCGGACCCGTCTTTTTTTGGCAAGAGCGGGTAGGTCTTGACGGGAAACCCTTCTGGATGCTCAAATTCCGCACCATGTGCATCGACTCCGAGCACAAAGGGCCAGGCTGGACCCGGCCGAATGATCCGCGCGTGACGCGGTTGGGGGCGCTGCTGCGCCGCTACTCAATTGATGAGTTGCCCCAGTTTATTAACGCGCTGCTGGGCGATATGAGTGTCGTGGGGCCGCGTCCGGAACAGCCCAAGTGGGTGGAGCACTTCAGCCGGCAGATTCCGCGTTACATGCGCCGCCACAAGGAAAAGGCCGGCATTACCGGTTGGGCCCAGGTCAACGGACTGCGCGGCGACACTAGTATCGAGGAGCGCACCCGCTATGATCTCTACTATATTGAGAACTGGTCGCTCCTGTTTGATATCAAGATCATTCTAAAAACAGTCGTTGCGTTTCTAACCGGCAAGCAAGAAAACGCTTACTAGTCGGAGAAGCGCACATAACTCTTTTTCACCACAGCGGTGATCAACGGCAGCGGACTGGTGTGTCATGCGGCACACCATCGCGGTCTGCTCCGTGATGACCATGATCTATCCCTCCGTTCGGTAATCTCGGTGTTGTCTACGCCCGATGGAAGCGCCCACGCAATGCATGCGACGGAATTTTCAAAGTCTCGCCAAATCCGCGTAACTTTATGCAACTTCGCGGAGTTATATATTAGATAGGGACACCCAAAGTTTTCGTTGCCTGCAAACAACTACCTGCAAACAACTACCTGCAAACAACTACCTGGAAAGATATTAAGGAGTGCAGCAATGCATATTCTGGTTGCCGATGATGATATACCTAGTGTGAAATTGACTTCGTTTGTGCTCGAAGAGGCCGGATACCGCGTCTACAAGGCATATGACGCCTCGACTATCTTGCAGTCGGTGGAGCAACACAACCCGGATTTGATCCTCCTGGACGTTATGATGCCCAAGTCAAGCGGCTTTGATATTTGTCGTCAGATCCGACGCACCTCCGATGTGCCCATTATTTTCCTGTCCGGGCGTTCACAGTTGCAAGATCGCGTCATGGGCTTGCAGATCGGTGGCGATGACTATCTGGTCAAGCCGTTCGAGCCTTCCGAGTTGCTGGCGCGGGTTGAGGCCGTGCTTCGGCGGCGCAACAGCGATATGCTCAATCCATCTTCGCGCCTGAGCCAGGGTGGTCTTACCCTGGACCCGGTCGAGCATAAAGTGCTGTTCGACGATGGTCGGGCCGTTGAGTTGACACCGCTCGAGTTTCGCCTGCTCTACTATCTGATGAAGAATTCAGGTCGTGTGTTGAATACCAGCCAGATCCTCAGCAAGGTCTGGGGCTATGACTATGAAGGGGAAAGTAATCTCGTGGCGGTCTATATTCGCCGACTGCGCACCAAGGTTGAGAAAGACCCGGAGCATCCGCACCATGTGATTACTGTTCGTAATCTTGGGTATAAGTTTGAAGCATAGTGGTTTGGGAAGCTGTGATGATCGTCGGAAACCTGGTGGCGTATTTGCGATGTGTTGAAGATAGGCCGTCTGTGCCATACACAATTTCCCTTCAGGAGATGCCGGCCTATGACTGCTAGTGACGTGTTTCTTGCGCGTGCTCAGCCCTGGCTACAGCCTCAGGGTCGTAATCGGGCACGTTCACTTTTGCCGTTGCCCATCTTTGGAATTGCCTGGTGGTTTGCAAATCTGCAGCTTACCCCCAGTGCCTGGACCGTGCTGGTTGGCTATGCGCTGTTTAATCTCTCACTGTTGATTGCGTTGCGCCACCCGCGCCTGAGCCACCTGCATGCCTGGCACAGGGTTTTCCATGTCAGTTCAATTCTGAGCGATGCCATGCTGGTGATCCTGCTGCTGATGGCCAGTGGTCCGCTCCATCCGGATATCTTTCCGCTCTATGCAGTGCTGGCAATTAAAGCACTCCTGTACCGTCGGTATTTCCTCTGGATGCTGCTGGTTCCCGCGTTGCTTGGTCCCCTGTACCTGGCAGCCAGTCTGACAGATGTTCAGCATAACCCGGCCTACTGGGGTCTTCTGATTGGTAGTCTGGGCTTCGTCACGCTGGTGATTGTCCTTGGCCAGCGCCGACTGAGCGATAATATCCGGTTGGACCAACAGCTTGAACGCCAGCGCCAGTCGTATGAGTCGCGGGTGGCGGAGATGGAGAGTATTAACAATGACCTGCGTGTGCGTATTCGTTCACAGCAGGCGCTTGAAGAGAGTCTCCGTGCCGTAACCGGGTCACTGAACCTTGAACAGGTGTTTAGCCAGATTCTCGATAACGCGATGCAGATGCTGGGCACGGCCCGTGTTTCGGCGGCGGCGCTTTCGCTCTCCAATGAGTCGGGATTCACGCATCATACGCTCTCGCTTGATGTGGTACTGCCCACCGATTGGGCCGAGCCGCTGGCACGGCGCGTTGTGCAGCAGCAGAGTGCCTTAATCGTCAGCGATACCCTCCGCGAGCGGGAATGGCAGGAGCTCTATCGTAGCGGTGTTATTGCGGCGTTGAGTGTACCACTGATTGATGTGAATGGTGTTGTGCGCGGGGCATTGAGTGTGTTAAGCACGCAACGTCAGGTGTTTACTTCGTCCGAGGCCCGGCATCTGAATTCCTTCGGTATTCAGGCATGGGTTGCAATTAATAATGCCGAACTGCACTCTGAGCTTGCGCACCAGGAAGCCATGCTTGAGGCGGTACTGCGCGATATTGGTGATGGCCTGATTGTCTTCAACAGCCGCAATGAGGTGAATATTGCCAACCCGGTAGCCTACCAGGTGCTGTCCAGTTCAGCCGCCTCCCGTTCAAGCCTGCACGAGCAGTTGCGGCGGTTAGCGGGTGATGTGCGAGGCGAAGAGACGATGAAGCTGCGTCGGGAATTACGCGTTGGTACGCAAGATGACGATGATGAACTGGTCTTCCACGCGTTTGCCTCGCTGGTGCGTATTGCTGAGGAAGATCCGTCACATGTGGCAATTGTGCTGCACGATATTACGGATCATAAAGCCGAAGAGCGGGCGCGCACCGAGTTTATTTCGATGGTTTCGCATGAGTTACGCAATCCGCTGAATACCCTCAATGGTTTTCTGAAAATTGTCCTTCAAGGGCGTGTCGGGCCACTCTCTGAGGTGCAAGAGGAGTTCCTGGGTCTCGCTGATGGTCAGGTTGAACAACTGAAGGGACGCATTACGGAGTTGCTGGAGTTTAATCGCCTGGACTCCGGCCGATTGCGGTTACAGCCCGACTGGTGTGATGTTGCTGCGCTGGTTGAGTCAACCTCTGCGCGGCTACAGCTTCAGGCGGAACAGGCCGGATTGACACTGGTGTCCGAGGTTCAACCCGATATTCCAGAGTTGCTGGTGGATGGCGAACGGATTGGACAGGTGATTACCAACCTGGCAGAGAATGCGATAAAAGCAACTTCAGCCGGTGGTACTATTGCAATCGGCGTGGAAGTGTGCGATACTGAAGTGCAAATTTTTGTCAGCGATACGGGAATGGGTATCCCGCCCGAAGAGCAGGCAAAAATTTTCAGTCGATTCTATCGGGCGCATCGCGCGCCGTCGAACCAGGGCACCCATCTGGGGTTGGGTCTGTCGATCTGTCAACAGATTGTTGAGGGACATAATGGACGGATCTGGGTTCAGAGCGAGATAGACCAGGGGAGCCGCTTTACGTTCGCGCTCCCGCT
This sequence comes from Chloroflexaceae bacterium, assembly GCA_034437035.1. Lineage (GTDB taxonomy): Bacteria > Chloroflexota > Chloroflexia > Chloroflexales > Chloroflexaceae > CAKZQX01. The sequence continues at coordinate 23,919 of DAOTUI010000247.1, read as the reverse complement.
GGTGGATCGAGAACGGACGCTGGGTGTGTTGCAAGAAGCTGTCTGATATAATTGTATCTGGTGACGAGTACATGGTACACTGCAACGGCAACGCTGCTCTCCGGGTGCTTTAGACTCGCGTCGGTGAGTCTGAAGCATTTTTTACTCTTTTCCCAGGAGATGTTCACCTCTGCGTCAGCTTGTCGTAGTAAACTGATAGGTACGGTTGCACTAGCGCTGAATGAGGTTTGTCCGTGAACGTAGCCCTGATTGTCCTACCAAATAATGAGCCGCCGGCGGCACCACCGCTTACGCTGGCCTATATCGCCGCAGTGCTTGAGCATCAGCGCCATATCGTCCGGATCTACGATCCGGCGTTGACGCCCGATGTACCGCTTGCGGTAGCGTTGCGGCCTTTGCAAACGTTTCGCCCTCAGGTAGTGATTGTGGTGGGCGAAGAAATATCGCTCCTGGAAGACGCGGTCGAGTTGTTAGACGCGCAGCACAACTATGTTGTGCCCATGCAGTTGCGGCGCGGTGAACTGGCGATTGGGCGTGCCTGTGCCGAGGTGCTGACCTGGATTAATCAGCAACCGGGATCGCTCTCCGAAAATGAAAAAAATGTCACCGGGGGCACCTCCGCACCAGATACATTTGTGCAGGATCTTGACCAACTGCCGTTTCCGGCCCGCCATCTCCTTTCACTGGAGCAGTATGGTCTGCGTGCGGTTGGGAATGAGTTACAGACAACGCTACTGATTGGCATGCCGCATAGTGAACAGCCGGATAAGATTGTGCTGCGCGCGCCGGCGCAGATTGTCTCAGAACTGCGGAGTGTCTCGCGTGAGTATGGTATCCGGCACTACTTCTTCCCGGGTGTGGCCCTGACAACGGATATGGAGTGGCTCCATGAGTTCCTGACGCGTCTCTGTGATGCTGATTTGCGCATCGCATGGGAGGGTGTGGTCAATACCGAGAAGCTGGATATAGTGCTGCTCAAGCAGATGGTCCAGGCAGGGTGTGAAGTGTTGCGGTTTGACTTCTACTCTACCCGGGTGTTTGAGTCATTCCAGATCAGGTCGCAGTTGAAGCAGACGGTGTCCAATACCCGGCAGGTGGGTATTTATGCCCGGGCTGATCTGGAGCTGGAATCGCCATATGAATCACTGCCGCACCTGATCGATGTCGCAGCCACGTTTGGCTTCGATAGTGTTAACTTCAAGGTACGCTCGACAACCAGCCAGGATACAATGCAGGAGGAGTTTCGCGCAATTGGTGAGAACATACAACTGGAGGAGTATGTGCGCCGGCGCTACTATGCCGGGCGTACTCGCCAGCAGCTTATTGATCGCTTCGGGTCGGCCCTGGGAACCCTGCTCTGGCGGTTGCGTAGTTCGCGGATTGGTCTGGCGCTGGCCCACGAACGCGGTACGGGCGGGTTAGATGAGCAAGAGGATCTGCCCGAGTCGGCGTAGTCGTTTGCTCCAGGGTATGATAACGAAATCTGCAAGCAGGCAGTGGTTCCGGTCACATGCCTGCTTTGTCGTTGGTATGTGTAATTGACACCCCCTTCAATCAGGCGTACCATGTCCCTCTGTCACGAATAGGTGGGCTATATTCACCTGGAGCCCTGCGCTGCATACGGTGCCGGAACTATGCTGCGCTCCATGCAGGCAGGGCACTGCACAATTCACAGAGGTAAGGTACGTACGATGGAACTCTATCCACCTGATGATCCCTTTCTGTTTAGAACAGTTATTTTTGGTATTCCGCTGGAGGTGCGCTGGTATGGTCTGCTGATTATGACCGGCGCGCTGCTGGCGGCCTGGCTGGTGACGCGGCGCGCCCGGCGGCGCAACTATGATCCTGATCATGTCTGGAACCAGTTGATGCTGGGGCTGATCATGGGTGTTGTCGGCGCGCGGATCTACTATGTGGCCTTTGAGTGGGAGCGCTTTGCCGGTGATCCGCTGCGGATGATCAATCTGACGACGGGTGGGCTGGCCATTCATGGCGCGATTATCGGCGGGATTCTCTCGGCGCTGCTCTACACGCGCTACCACAAGATCCCGTTCTGGGACTGGGCCGATACCTGTATTCCGGGGTTCTTGCTGGCGCAGGGCATCGGGCGCTGGGGGAATTTCTTTAACCAGGAAGCCTATGGCACGCCGACCGATCTGCCGTTTGGGGTGAAGATCGATGCGGCGCACCGGCTGCCGCCCTACAATGATCTGCTGCGCTACCCGCCCAATACGCTGTTTCACGCCACCTTTCTGTATGAGTCGGTCTGGAATCTGGTTGGCGTGGGGTTGCTACTCCTGGCGGATCGGCGCTTTGGCCGCACGGCTCCCCCGGCCCGGCGCCGGCTGCGTCCGGGTGATCTGCTGTTTCTCTATGCAATCTACTACTCGCTGGGGCGGGTCTGGATCGAAGGGTTGCGCACCGACAGCCTCTACCTGGGGCCGTTACGGGTGGCGCAACTTATCAGCCTGCTGCTGATGCTGGCGGGAGCGGTGGCCCTGCTGCTCAATCATCTTCGCGCGCGCCCCTGGACGGAGCCGGCATCGGCGGAACTATCTGCAGATGCGCAGGCGGCGGAGGTGGCGGAGCAACCGGAGTCGGCTCCGGCGGAGATGCGGGCGGAGGGGCGGTCAGAGTTGGAGAACCCGGCCCGCTGAGGTGAAGTTTGTGCGCGCAAGAACAATATTTGACAATATTACTTGCGCGTGCAACAATAGTAGTAGAAATATCCTATGACCCGCCTGAAATATATTATCAGGGTACCGGCGTATTCATCGGTGCCGCAGTTGCTGCGGATAGCACTTTCTCTGTGCGTCTGCACTGCTTCTTGCATCGATGCAACGCTGTACGATGGGGCTCTTGCCGAGGTCTCGCTTAAGCGCTTCTGTTTCTCCCAAAAGTACAGCCAGATGCTTGTGAAGTTTGTCGAGATCGATGGGGTAGCTGTCGTCGGATTGCCATCGCTGCCGAACGCTGGTCGGTGACCGGAGCATGCCTATGCAGGTGCAGGTTGCGCCGCGCATAGAAGGGATAGGTCATGAATACAACGCAACGTATACCTCCGCTTGATGAACTTCAACCCCACACCGGGAGTCCGGCGCACCCTATGACGGAAGTCGAGGAAGCATTGCAGCGGGCAACGACTGGTCAGGTGGACGCAATGATCGATCCATTTCATGCGACTTCCCTGCAGTTACGGCAGGCGCAGATGGCCCTGCGCGAGTCAGAGGCGTGCTACCGACGACTACTGGCATGTACGTCAGCCCTGGTATTTGAACTGGAGGCCGACGGCACAATCTGTTTTGTGAATGAAGTCACCTGTCGTCACCTGGGGTATCGCGCGGAAGCGTTGCTGGGTCAGAACTGGTGGGATCTGCTGGTTCCCAGTGATCACGCCCACGAGGTTGCAGCGCTCTATCATCACTGGTACGCGGGAGATGTTGTGCAGCATAAACTAACACTGCTGTCGTCCGACGGCAACCCAATCGCGCTGGAGGTGACAACGGCCAACCGTTATGACACCGGCGGCCGGTTGGAGCGGATTGTCGGATTAGGCATGCTACCGGGCAGCCGGGCAAACAAAGATGCCGACATAATCCAGCATCTGCGGGGGCAGATATCTCAATCCAATGATGCCTGGGCACTGCTCGATACGCTGATGACGACGGCTCCGATTGGACTGGCGTTTCTGGACTGCAATCTGCGGTTTGTCCGGGTGAACCGGTTCCTGGCGGATATCAATGGACTATCGATTGTCGGGCATTATGGTCGCACCCTGCATGAAGTTGTTCCTAAACTAACCCATCTGGTTGAGCCGGTTCTGCAGCAGGTGCTCACGACGGGTGAGCCGGTGATGAACCTGGAGATCAGCGGCGAAACGCAGGCGCAACCGGGTGTCACCTGTTTCTGGCAGGAGAGTTTTTACCCGGTCTATGCAGTTGACGGCGCGATCGCCGGAATCGGGGTGATTACGCAGGATATCATCCGGCAGAAGCAGGCGGAAGCGGAACATGCATGCCTGCTGGCCCAGGCCCAGGCCGCCCGGGCGGCGGCTGAGGCGATTGCAATGCGCATGGCCCGGCTCCAAACGGTTACGGCCCGGCTGTCTCAGACGGTCACACCGGCGCAGGTTGCGGAGGTGATGATTGAGCAAGGCGTAGCGGCCATGGGCGCATGCGCCGGCTCGCTGGTGCTGCTGAATGAAACCGGCCAGACGCTGGAGACTATGCATTCAATTGGCTACCCGCCGGAACTGGTAGCAGGGTGGCAGCAGTTCCCGCTGGACACACCGGCACCGATGGCCGAGGTCGTCCGGATGGGCGAAGCTATCTGGCTGGAGTCGCCGGAAGCGCGCACGCAACGTTACCCGGCCCTCGCCGCAGCATCGCCTGTCCGCGATCATGCCTGGGTCGCCATTCCGCTGTTTGTGGAAGGACGGGCGGTTGGCGCGCTGGGGTTGAGCTTTGCCACGCCGCAGTTGTTTCCTGATGAGGATCGCAGCTTTATTATTAGCCTGGTGGAGCAGTGCGCGCAGGCGTTGCAACGCGCCTGGCTGTATGCCTCCGAGCAACGCGCCCGCGAGCAGGCCGAGGCCGTTGTGCGTGCCGGCGACGAAGTACTGGCAATTGTCTCGCATGATCTGAAGAATCCATTGACAGTGATCAAGGGCCGGGCGAACATGCTGCGGCGGCAACTGGCGACCGATGCACCGGATATTCCGCGCCTCACGCGCAGCCTGGGGCAGATTGAGAGCACCACGGTGCAGATGGTTACGCAGATCAATGAGGTGCTGGATATGGCCCGCCTGCGGACCGGCCAGCCGATCAGCCTGCGGCCGCAACCGATGGATCTGGTGGCGCTGGTGCGCCGTCTGGCGGATGAGTATCAGCAGACAACTACACAGCATCAGATCCGGGTGGATACCGCGCTGTCGGAGTTGATCGGGCAGTGGGATGCAGTGCGCCTGGAGCGGGTTGTAGCGAATCTGCTCTCCAATGCGCTCAAGTATAGTCCTGATGGTGGGGAAATTACCCTGGAAGTCAGTTGTGAGGAGACACCGGAGACGGCCTGGGCAACTCTGGTAATCAGCGATCAGGGTGTGGGCGTCCCCGCGCCTGACCTGCCGCACATCTTTGGACAGTATCACCGTGCGGGCAATGTTGTCCGAAGTGTGTCGGGGAGCGGGTTGGGCCTGGCAAGCGTTCAGCAGATCATTCGGCAGCACCACGGAACGATTGATGTGATGAGCGAAGAGGGCGTCGGCTCAACTTTCACGGTGCGCCTACCGCTGGGCGCATACGATTGGGAGCGTGGTACTGTTCCAGAGGAGGCCGAGTAGCGCCGGCTCGCTGCTGGTGGGCTAACCGGCAGGGATGTCTCTGCCACCGTGCCTGCCTCCCTGCCCCTGCACCAGGGCGTCGTGGGTGAGGATATCAACATAACTGATCGTTGATAAAAAAGGTAAACTGGTTGTCCTTGCCGATAACATTTGGGGCCGATCTAAGCGCCTGTATTCTTGCCGCCTGGTAGCTCACCCGCCGCCTCCGCGCGTGCCGGTTCTGCCTTTGCCACTTCCCACCAAATCGTAATTTGATTTTTTAATTCGGATATCATCACCACGGTAGACAGCCGTAGGGTGCATTCTATGCACCGTTCTGCTGCCGCACTCCATATCCGGACTATTTTCTAAAAGTTCATAAGCCGGGACTCATGAAGACCAATATCACTCCTTACGTGGTCGAACTTTGCCGATTTTGATTACCCGGTTTGTGGCGCACGGTTCGGTAGGGACGCACTTCTGCGCGTCCACATCCTATCCTGATAAAGCTTATTCGTACGCTAGAAGAGATGCGGCGAACGCCCGGCAGCGTCTGGTGGGCTTGACATCTCTGCGGCCGTCTGCAGCCGCTGCGTCTCTGCGGTGAAAAGAGTTTTACCATCCGGATGGGCCGCAATCCCGTCCCCCTGTGCTATAGACAGTGCCATGCAGATCACCGAAATTGCCCGCGCGCGCTACTGCCTGCACGAACGCGCCCGCCGCCGCATCCGCACCGACCTGGGTACCCCCGGCGGCAAACTCAACCAGAAGCTGACCCGCTGGTGGGAGCAGGATTTCCCCACCTTCCGCTAAGGAGCTGCAGAAGGTCTTCAAGCAGGACATCTCGCTGAAGGAGCGCGACGCGTGGGAGGAGTGGCTTGCTGCGCAACGCGCCACCCACATGCAGCAGACCGCCGATATCATCCGCCTGGAGACCGACCTCAACGCCCGCGTCTATGCCCTGTTTGACCTGTCAACCAGCGAGATCGGGCCCTGATCGAGGAGAGTACGAAGTATCGCTATGGGGAGGTGTGACGGGGTTATTGGTGTGCAGGTGTACTCATAGCTGAGTGAAACGTGATGCGTAATACGTGATGCGAGGTAAAATTGGGCGGGTGAGCAACCGTCCACGCACATGGCACGCTGGGGACTGGAGATGCAAGACGCATTGCGGCTCTGCGGCTCCGCGCCTCTGCGTTAGGAAGTGCAACCGTCCACACAAGAGCAACCGTCCACGAATAGGACCACGAATGCACGAATGGCGCGGTGCCATACAATGCTTTTCTTGATAACCTATGGCGCTGCGGTGAGATACTTCCTCCCGTCAGCATGACATGGGTTTGCCGTGTGGCACAGCGCTGGGTTCACAGCGTTGCATTGAACCGCACTGTCATGGTGAACGGAGTGAACCATCTCACCGAATCTGCATCGCCGGGCAGCGTGCTGCTTCCTGCCGGCGCAAGCCATGCTTGCGCACGCCATTATCACTGCTCGATGAGTGCTGCCGCGATGCCGGCCTGCAGACTACCGTGCGTGATGATCTCGCCCAGGTCAACGCCGAGCGTCACCAGCGTCTGGGCAATCTGGGGACCAATCCCCGTCAGCATCACCTGCGCACCAAGCAGTCGCACCGCCTGTGCCGCCTGAATGAACGCCTGCGCCACCTGCGTATCAACCAGGGACACGCCGGTAATATCCAGGATGACCAGGCTGGCCTGGTGTTGGGCGATCCCTTTCAGCAGCGACTCCATCACCATCTGGGCGCGATTGCTGTCGATGGTACCGATCAGGGGCATAATCACCACCTCATCCGAGATGGGAATGAGCGGGGTGGAGAGTTCCCGTAGGGCGGCGCGCTGCGCGTCGATGATCTGCTGCTGCAGGGCGGCGCGTTCCTGCTCACTCTGCTGCTGCTCGCTTATATCACGGAACAGTCCCATCACCGCATTTATACTTCCCTGCGTATCACGGGTGACAAACCCGGTGCTTTCGACGGGGATCTGCGTGCCGTCGGGACGTTGAAAATGCAACAGACCGCGCCACTCGCCCCGCGTACTTGTTTCGGTGATTGCCGTAATGGCTTCCGGTTGGCGCTCCAAGCTAAAATGGTCAATAAACCGCATACCGATCAGATTATCACCATAGCCGGTCATCGCCCGGTAGGCCGTATTGGCATAGGTGAGTACACCATTGTGATCGGCAATGCCAAACCCATCCGGTGCGGTATCGGCCATGGCTTTGAACATTTGCACTGCTTCTTCCTGCTGCTTGCGCGTGGTAATATCCTGGACAGTCCCCACATATTCCACCAGGTTGCCCTGCGCATCGCGTGAGAAGACCGTCATGTGATCCTGCAACCAGATCCACTTCCCTGTACTTCCACGGACGCGATATTCCCACGCGACTGTTTCCCCATCGGCAGCAGCTTGAAGATGCTGGAAAATCAGGGGTAGTTGGGCAAAATCATCCGGGTGCATGATAGTTTCCAGCAGGCTACTCCCCATCTGCTGCAGTTCTTCCGGGGTATAGCCCAGGATGTCCCCCATATTGCGGTTGGCATATACATTACGCTGTTCATGGGCATTATAGACATAAATATAACTGGAAACGGTATTGAACAGGCGTTGCATCCATTGCAGTTCAGCAAGCGTATTGTTCTGATCCATGCGGTCTCATCCTCGCAAGATAACTAACCTATCGTCGATGCCGGTAGCGACACAGGACAATTATACCCGATATATGCCCAATCCGGCATGGGATTCTGTAGGAAAATCGTCGGAGGTGGCGAATGCATACTGCTGCTTGTGGCATGGACTGCTCTGTGTGTAGACCTGACCTGTTCGGATACGGAAAAGCCGGCACGACCGATAACCCTGCCCGCAGGGTATCGGTCGTGCCGGCAGTGGATCTACGGAATGAGCAGATGCTGTCCAACCTGAATGAGATGGGGGTTAGCCCCGATGACCACGTTGTTGGCCGCATAGATATCCGGCCGGCGCTCCGGGATGCCATAGAACTTGTGGGCGATAGCCGAAAGATTGTCGTTGGGCTGCACGGTGTAGACATTCGCCCGCACCCTGACGCACTACTCCGGCACAAAGCCGATGCCACTCGTCACCCGGATCCAGGCGTGGACGACTTTCACCCCGGTGAAGATTTCGCCCTTGGAGAATTTCGCCTGACCATACTCGGCCACCGGCGCATCAAAGCGGTGATCCTCATCACGCCGGAGGAACGTTGTACGGTAGGGCTGTCCCCTCAGCGTCCCGCCAGCCGCAGCACGCCGCCCACACCCAGCAACACCAGGCTGACCAGACAGCACAACACTCCATACAGCAGCATGAGCCCCGGTTGATTGGCGCGGTACTCGACATAGTCGGCAGGCGTCCCCGCATAGCTTACCTGCGCCGTGAAGCGGTTGTCACCCTCCCAGGTGCCCTCCAGCGTGAGCGCACGCCCCGGTAGATAGCCCACATAGCGCCGTTGCCGCTCGCTGCCGTCCGCCTGCGGCGTTGTCTCACCGGATATCTCCTGCCCATTCAGCAAGGAGATATCCGGCGATAGTTGCACGTCGAGCATTTCCGCGTTGCTCAACTGGAGGGCCACGGTCGCCGGGGGCGGCGTGACCCGCTCCCAGGTGCCCGATCCATTGTTGGAAGAACGCTCTTCCCCGGTCTGGCGGGTGGGGGCGCGGCGGGTGCGCTCCTCCACCGCGAAGAGAGCCAGGCTATGCGGCGCGCTGGTGGGCGCATCGGGCGGCAACTGCGCCTGCACAAGCATGGCAGTCCCCGGCGCGAGGCGGGCCAGTTCAGCGGGTTGCGGCTGTGGGAGCGCGGCGACTTCGCGGGCCCGGAACCAGCTTGCCGGCGCGCCCAACACGATGATCGCAGTTGCGCCGAAGCAACTGAAGGCCCCAAACACCAGCAGAGCCAGCGAGAGTCCCGCACGTCGGCGGGGGCGTCCCCAGAGCAGTCGTCTTAGCATAAATGTTCCTCTTTCCTGCATCGAATGATAGGGTGGAGAATCAGATCAGCGTGTCGCACTGGAGGATTTCAGGCAGGCCGGGCAGCAGCACCAGAGCGTTGCCGTATCGCCTGGGCCGTAAGCGGTCCCCCATGGCCGACATACATTGTCGTGAATGGCAGGTTCAGCACCTGAGCCAGACTGGCCCGAAGTTGCGTCGGATCAGTTGCAAAAAAAGGTAGCATTGGTCGTTGGGGCGCAATCCGTCCGCCGAGATACCCACCCCGCAGAAGATCACCGGCAATCAATGCGCCATCCGGCAGTAGAAGCGCGACCGAGCCCGGGCTGTGACCGGGTGTAGATACCACGGTTGCCTCCAGCCCATAGGCTTGAAGATCAATCTCGTCTGTGAAAACAATGTCCGGGGTCAGGGCCGGTGCAGTCCAGGGGAGGAAGGGCCGGAGCAGGCGACCCTCAAAGCCCAGGGCCGGTATCTCCGGGTTGCTCCCACGCTCCAGATAGGGAAGATCGGCCTGATGTACCGCAATGGGCGCTCCGGTCATTTCGCGGAGTGCCGCGGCACTGCCAAAGTGATCAACATGCCCGTGGGTGAGGAAAATCAGGGCAATATCGTGCGGTTGAATACCCTGCTGCGCCGCCGCCCGCATAATTCGCTGCGCATCACCCGGCGCCCCCGTATCAATCAGAATCCAGCGTTGATCGTGTACAAGATACGCATTGGCGAGCGGAAGCCGTACCGGAAGAATGGTCACTGTCGTCCGGGTCATCGCTATCTCCAGTGCTTGCAGAACAAGCATCGCTGGTATATAGTAAGTCACGACTTACGCGGTCACGAACCCGGAAGGACATTTCGCCTCCGGCAGGGCGGAACTGGACATCCCTTTTCACAAAAATTTGGCTCTGTGAGCCAAATTTTTGTGAAAAAGATAAAAAACGTACCATGCTGCCGCAGGCGAATCGGGTTTTCATCGGGTCAAACGTCTGGTTTGATGCCGACTGCCTAAGTCCTGTAAGTATATCGCCATGCAGTATAGTGGGACATATCGGCAGTGTCAATATGAATCAGCCGGGAGTTCTATGGCTACGCCAGTGTTAGCCACCAAACTCTATATCCCCCCACTGCGGCCCGACGTTGTCCGCCGCCCGCGCCTGATCGCGCGGCTGAACGTAGGTCTGCACCGCAAACTGACGCTCATCTCGGCCCCAGCCGGCTTTGGGAAGACCACGCTGGTCAGCGAGTGGGTCAACCAAACGGCGGCAACCGGCGGGATGCAAGATGCGGCAGACCAACTGCGACATCCTGCCGGCGTTGCCTGGCTATCGCTGGATGCCGGGGATAGCGATATCACCCGCTTTCTGACCTACCTCGTCGCGGCGCTGCAGACCGTTGCGCCGACGGTGGGCGCAGGCGTGGCGGGCGTGCTCCAATCGCCGCAGCCGCCGCCGGTTGAAGCGTTGCTAACGACCCTGCTGAATGAGATCAGCACCATCCCGGACAACTTCCTCCTCGTCCTGGACGACTATCACGTTCTTGATGCCCCACCGATTGACACGGCCCTCACCTTTCTGATCGAGCACCTGCCGCCCCGGATGCACCTGGTCATCGCCACCCGCGAAGATCCGGCGTTGCCCCTGGCCCGGTTACGTGCGCGCGGCCAGTTGACCGAGCTACGTGCCGGCGATCTGCGGTTTACCCCCGCTGAGGCCGCTGCGTTTCTCAATCAAATGATGGGCCTGAACCTGGCAGCGGATGATATCGCCGCCCTGGAACAGCGCACTGAAGGCTGGATTGCCGGACTGCAGTTGGCAGCGCTCTCCATGCAGGCCCAGCAAGATATTACCGGCTTCATCCGGTCGTTTACCGGCAGCCACCGGTTTGTGCTGGACTATCTGGTGGAAGAAGTGTTGCAGCAGCAGCCCGAACCCATCCAGACCTTCTTGCTCCACACATCGATCCTCGACCGCCTCTGCGGTCCTCTGTGTGATGCCATTCTGCCCGACCCCGCCGCTACCGGGCAGGCCACCCTGGAATATATCGAACATGCCAACCTGTTTATCGTCCCGCTGGACAATGAGCGGCGCTGGTATCGCTATCACCATCTCTTTGCCGAGTTGCTGCGGCAGCGCCTGCAGCAGCAACAGCCTGATAACCTGGCCGTGTTACACCAGCGTGCCGGCGTCTGGTTTGAAACGAACGGCATGGAGTTGGAAGCGTTTCAGCATGCGGCGGCGGCCACTGATATTGAGCGCGCCATGCGCCTGATTGAAGGTGGGGGCATGCCTCTGCACTTTCGCGGTGCGGTCGCCCCGGTCCTGACCTGGCTGGAGTCGCTGCCGGCGGCGGTTCTGGATGCACGCCCCGCGTTGTGGGTTATGTTTGCCTCGGCGTTATCGGTTGCCGGCCGGAATACCGGCATCGAAGAGAAACTCCAGGCGGCGGAAGCGGCCCTGCAGGGCTGCCCGCCCGACGACCATACCCGCGACCTGATTGGACATATTGCCGCCATCCGTGCCCTGCTGGGAGCCATGCAGTACCAGGTCGAGACGATCATTGACCAGTCGCGCCGCGCCCTGGAGTATCTGCACCCCGATAATCTGCCGGTGCGCACGGCCACAACCTGGAAGCTGGGGCTGGCCTACCAGTTTCAGGGCGAACGGGCCGCAGCCGGCCGGGCCTATACCGAGGCCATCGCAATGAGCGAGGCGTCCGGGAATGTTTTTATCAACATCCTGGCGACTACCGGCCTGGGCATCATCCAGGAATCCGATAACCAGCTCTACCTGGCGGACCAGAGCTACCGGCGTGTCCTGGAACTGGCGGGAGAGCCGTCGCAGCCGGCGGCCTGCGAAGCCTATCTTGGCCTGGCCCGGATCTGCTATGAGTGGAATGATCCGGATGCCGCTCAACAGTATGGGGAACAGAGCGTGCAACTGGCGCGGCAGATCGAAATCGTTGACAGCTTCGTGGCGGGTGAACTGTTTCTCGCTCGCCTGAAACGCGCCCAGGGCGATCTGGCCGGTGCCGCCACGCTGGTAGCCGCAGCCGATGAGTCCGCGCGCCGACATAACTTTGTGCAGCAGATGCCTGAAGTTGCCGCCGCCCAGATCATGCTCGCGCTGGAGCAGGGCCGGCTGGACGCCGCCGCGCATCTGGCGCAGACGCATGACCTTCCTCTGTGTCAGGCCCGGGTCCACCTGGCCCAGGGAGATCCGGCCGCAGCCCTGGCGTTGCTGGAGCCGGTGCGCCGGCAGGCCGAGGCCAGAGCGTGGCCGGATGAGCGGCTCAAGGTGCTGCTGCTTCAGGCGCTTGCCTACCATGCGCAGGGCGCAGCAGACCAGGCCCGGCACCTGCTGGGAGACGCGCTGGCACTGGCCGAGCCGGCCGGCTATGTTCGCTCCTTTGTTGATGAAGGGCCACCGATGGCGCAACTCCTGACTGAAGCGGTTGCGTATGGAATTATGCCGGACTACAGCCACCGATTGCTGGCTGCTTATGCAGCCGCGACCCGCGACGAAGGACGAAGGACGGAACCTGCGCTTGCGGCGCGGGGAGTGGTCAGCGATCCTGTGTCACTGGTTGAGCCGTTAAGTCAACGCGAGTTAGAAATTCTCCGCCTCATCGCCCAGGGTCTCTCCAATCGGGAGATCAGCGCGCGCCTTGTCCTTGCCCTGGACACGGTCAAGGGGCACAACCGCCGCATTTATGACAAACTGCAGGTGCAACGGCGCACCGAAGCGGTCGCTCGCGCCCGTGAGTTGGGTCTATTGTAACTACTCTGCTCCGCACCCTATTCCCCGCAGTGTAGATTTTTCGGTAGGGACGCACCGAAGCGCGTAATGCATAGTAGTAGCACTGGTGTTTCGCGTTTTTTGCACATTTCGCGGCTTTCGTGGTCCAAACCCTCACCGCATAACGCGGGTTATGTATAACACCCCCAACCAACACCAAAGTGTCTATACGCCAACACCGCATTGGCGCTATGCTTAGAGCACACAGAACAAGGAAACAGCGAACAGCGCGTGCCGGGCGCACCGTTACCGGACAATTAATCGGTTTGTTCGCTGTCCTGTATGTCTGTTCTTGCTCGATGACCGACCAGAAGTAGGATACCGGACCATGGCAGATGAACGCAACCCATATACTGATCCCGATGAACCAGTGGTCTATCAGATCCGGATCAGGGGCGATCTGGATCACCAGTGGAGCGACTGGTTTGGGGGCATGACCATCACGCCGGAAGAGAACGGCGATACGCTGTTCACGGGCCCGGTGGTTGATCAGGCGGCGCTGCATGGATTGCTCAAGCGCGTGCGCGATCTCGGCCTGCCCCTGATCGCGGTCAATCGCATGCAACCCGATCCGACTGCGGTGAAAACAGGAGGAATATGCATGAAAGCAATCGTCTATCACAACTATGGTTCACCCGATGTGCTTCAGATAAAAGAGGTACCCAGACCTATCCCCAGAGACAATGAAATCCTGGTAAGAATATATGCGACAACCGTCACCGCCGGGGACTGGCGCATGCGAAAAGCTGACCCTTTTACCACAAGGCTCTTTAATGGTCTCCTTCGGCCTAAAAAAGTTACCATACTAGGGTTTGAGTTGGCCGGGGAGGTTGAAGCCGTCGGCAAAAATGTAACATTCTTTAAGAAAGGTGACCAAATTTTTGGACATAACGGTTTGGGTTTTGGTGCTTATGCCGAATACATATGTCTGCCGGAAGCCGGGATGGTGGCGATAAAACCAACGAATATGACGCTTGAGGAGGCTGCCACCGTTCCGATTGGGGGCCTGGCCGCATTGAATATTCTTAGAAAAGGAAATATCCGGAGCGGACAGAAGGTTCTGATCTATGGTGCTTCTGGAAGTGTCGGTACGTTTGCGGTTCAGCTTGCCAGGTTTTTTGGGGCGGAAGTTACCGGAGTGTGCAGTGGCGTAAATCTCGAACTGGTGAAATCGCTGGGAGCTGTCAGAGTTATTGATTACACGCAAGAAGATTTCACGGAACAAGCAGAGCGTTATAATATAATCTTTGATGCCGTTGGAAAAATGATTTCGGGCATCTCGGCATCAAGATTCAAGCGAGTAGTTCGTCCGGGTGGAACGTACGTGAGTGTGGAAATGCGACGCAAGGATCGTTCTGAAGATTTACTTTTTCTCAAAGATCTGATTGAGGCGGGCAAGATCAGATCGGTCATCGATCGACGTTATCCATTGGAACAGGTTGCTGAGGCTCACCACTATGTCGAGATTGGGCACAAGAAGGGTAATGTCGTCATCACACTGGAGGGATGCCCATGAAGGTCGTTGTATGTACACAATACGGACCACCCGATGTTCTGCAGCTCAAGGAGGTAGCCAAACCTGCTCCTCAAGATAATGAAGTATTGATTCGAAGCTGCACATTACTCAAACGTGTACTCCAGTGCAAACGCAAAGGGCGGTTGCTGCCCCTCCGGCAGTTCCAGGCGGCCCGCGCCACGCAGTCCCTGCAGTTCCCCGGTGCCCGACCCCGGCAGCACAACGACATTTTCCGTGACAGTGTGCTTGTCATAGCTGCCGGTGTGCTGCAACACAAAGCTGCCCGCATGTCCCGCGATACTGCCCACGACCTGCTCCAGACCAACGAAATTGGCCGAGCCGTCGTCCCGGTAGGCCATCAGGTATTGCACCGTTCCCTCACCGGCGATTACGCCCTGGTAGGTGTAGCGTACCTGTGCGCGTGTGAGCTTCGCCCCGGTGACATCCCGGGCGGGCCGACCGTCCCAGGTCTGCTCATCCCACGCCGCAATGGTAAAGTGTGCCTGTGCGTGTTGACTCATCAGCGTCTCCTTTCATTAGAACGTGTTTTCGCATGCTTCCGGCGCATTCCACTGTAACATGCCGCCTCCGGGCTGTATTGGAAAAACACGACATGTTCGGGATACCTGTCCGAATGTGGTATCATGCCCACACGCATCGGCAAACGGTCTACCCGCATCCATTCGAGGGCAGTAATGAGTACCCCACCAGCAGCTCCGGTCGAAAAACCCAGCGGCATCCTGCATCCCCAGGCGGGGGCGCGGCAGTTTGCACTGCGACGCTATCCTCCCGCGCATGATCTGGCCTTCTTTGTCGAGCGCTTCTGGCTGGTAACGTGGGATGTGCATGGGAGCGAACCATATCTGCAGACCACCCTGCCACATCCCTGCGTCAACCTGGTAATTGAGCAGGAGCAGGCAGCGGTCTATGGCGTCATCACCCGCAGCTTCACCTATCCGCTGCGCGACCGGGGCCGCGTCTTTGGTATCAAGTTCCGCCCCGGGGCGTTCTACCCTTTCATGCAGACCCCGGTTGCGCAACTGACTGATAGTTTCATCAGCCTGCGGGAAGCCTTTGGGGATGACTGCCCGTCGCTCATAACGGCGTTTCGGGCGCAGGCGGATGTACTCACGCTGATTGCGCCGGCGGAAGCGTTCCTGCGGGCGCGGCTACCGGCCCCGAACACAACCGTGACGCGGATCAATCAGATGGTTGACGCGATCATCGCCGACCGGGCGATCACGCGGGTGGAGGCGGTAGCGCGGCAGTTTGACCTGACGCCGCGCACGCTACAGCGGCTCTTCCGGCGGTATGTTGGGGTCAGCCCGAAATGGGTTATCAGGCGCTACCGCCTGCACGAGGCCGCCGAACTGCCGGCAAACGGCAACCCGCCGGACTGGTCGGCACTGGCGTTAGATCTGGGCTATTTTGATCAGGCTCACTTTATCAACGATTTTAAGGCGCTGATCGGCACCACACCGGTAGCGTATGCCAGAGTGAATGCGGCACCAATCTCCACAGAATCAACGTCGCGGTAGGCTGCGCACCTATGTGATCCGGTTTACACTGTTACTGCTGCTGCTGGTCTTCATCAGTGTCAATGCCGTGGCCGGGATGCAGGTCCATAGCATGACCCACTTCGTCCCGCCGGACGAACTACCGCAGGCTAGTGAAACGCGCTCCCCCGTCGAGCAGATCTGGGCTACCCTGTCCGGTCGGCCCATCCCTCGCCCGGAGAACCAGGAAACCCCGGCCGACCTCGGCTATACCTACGAGACACACACCATCACGCTGCCGGGCGGGGAGTGGCTGGAAGCCTGGTGGATCGCTCACACGCAACCGCGCGGGATTGTGCTGCTGTTCCCGGGTTATACCGCCGGCAAGGAGCAATTGCTGTCGCCCGCGCAGGTGTTGCACGATCTGGGTTACAGCACATTCCTGGTTGATTTTCGGGGTGTCGGCGGTTCAAGCGGTAGCGTCACCACCCTGGGAATACGCGAGGCAGAAGATGTGGCGCACGCGGTGGACTACGTGCGGCAGACCTGGCCGGGGCAGCCGGTGATCCTCTACGGTACCTCGATGGGCAGTAGCGCCCTGCTACGTGCAGTCGCCCGGGAAGGGGTGCAGCCGCAGGCGATTATCGCCGAGGCACCGTTTGCCCATCTTTCTGATGCGGTGGACGCGCGCGTGCGTTCGATGCGTGTACCCACCTTTCCGGCATCGGAACTGCTGCTGTTCTGGGGAAGTGTACAACTGGGGGCCAATGCCTTTACACACAACCCGGCGGAGTATGCCCCGGACGTGACTTGCCCGACACTGCTGCTGCGTGGCGCAGAAGATGCGCGCGTTGCCGCCGCCGAGATCGATGCGATCTACCAGGGGTTGCCGGGGCCAAAGGCGCGGATCAGCGTGCCCCACGTCGGGCATGAACTCCTGCTGCCGCAGACGCCGGAGGTGCGGCAGCAGGTGGAACAGTTTCTGGAGCAGCACGTTACGCATGTGCCGGCACATCGCGCACGGTCAGGCGCGCGGCATTTCGCGCCGGGAGAATACTGGCGACTGTTGCCGGCCCCGGCACAATCCCCAGCCGGATCAGCAGGCCACCGGGTGAAAAGCTAAACCTGAGCGCGGTTTGCGTGCCGCCCAGCACCCCCACAGCAAAAATCGCCACGAAGATTTCCTGGTTTGATAGGACTTATGCGGTCGGTTCCAACCCCGGCATGTGCCTGAATAAACGGCCCGACTCGCCTCCGGCAGGGCGGAAGATCCCATTCTTTTTCACAAAAATGTTGCACACAGTGCAATATTTTTGTGAAAAAGATAAAAACGTACCATGCTGCCGCAGGCGAATCCGGCTTCCATCGGGTGAAATGTCTCGTTTGAATGCGCACCGCGTAACTCGTGTAATTTGACCGGATTGCGGCACAGATGTGAATAGTCGAGTTCACATCTGTGCCACAGTCTGGTGGTAAAGTCATCACATCTGCCCGCTAGACTAACGACCAGGCTACCCCTGTGTATTACCACCGACGGCAGATGGCCCGGTAGCGCGGGTGCGTTAGACTACATAGCAGGAACAACTGACCGAAGGAGAACAATAAACATGATCCTGGTGCATACGCTGGCGGGGATCGTCGCCCTGATCGCCGGGGCGGTTAATCGGTTACGTGCCAAGGGCACACCGCGCCATCGCCGGATCGGCTGGGTCTATGCCGGAGCAATGTATCTGCTGATCGCTACATCCTTTTTTATCTATGAACTGTTTAGCAGCTTTGGCGCGTTTCACGTCCTGGCGATTGTCAGCGGGGTCACGCTGACGCTGGGGCTCTATTTTCCGCTACGTCGTCGGCGCTACCCTGGCTGGCTGGAGCACCACTATTTCTGGATGGGATTTGCCTATGTGGGGCTGGTGATGGCGACCGGCTCACACTTCTTCGCCTATCTGCCGGAGTGGCCCTGGTTGCTGCGGGCGCTGCTCTTCTGGGGGCTGCCCTATCTCATCGGCCTGTTCTTGCTCTACCGGCAGCGCCGCCGGGTGCTGGCCCGGTTTGCCCCCGATACGCCATGATGGATCGCGATGATCTACCAGGAAACCGGTATTATCTGCGGAGTGCCTGAAAATCTGGTCATGCGCGCCGATGCCACCCGCCTGGGGCAGATTGTGCGCAACCTGGTGCTCAATGCCTACCGCACAACTGCACACACGAACTGAAGGAATTTTATCATGATATGTCGCCTGTTCTTACCTCTGTTTAGCCTGCTGCCGGCCGGCTGCATGGGGGCGGGCACTGCCGCGCCGACTGACGCGGTCACGCTGACCGGCCGGGTGCAGCGTGTCGCAGCCGGCGCGGAACTGATCACACTAGACGAACCGGCGGAAGGCTTCGCTATGATTGCGCTGACGAATGAGACAACGCTCATCCGCGCGGACGGTACGCCCTGCGCCATCACGGATGTGCAGCCGGGTGACCGCATCCGCGCAACGGGCACGGCCGGCAATAAAGCGACCTTGTCTGCCGACAAGATTGTACTGCTGACGATAGACAAAACATCATCCATGAAAACGGTGACACCTGATCTCGCTACTGCCGGTCACATTACGTTTGTCTCCGACCGCGCCGGCAATCAGGAAATCTATACCATGTATGCTGATGGCTCCAACCTCCAGCGGCTCACCAGCAGTGCGGCACGGGATGATAGTCCAGCCTGGTCGCCGGACGGCACCCGCATCGCCTTTCGATCGTTTCGCGAAGATGAGATTGATATCTATGTGGTGAACGTTGACGGCTCCAGCCTCCAGCGGCTCCCCATTAACAAAGGGTGGGTCGTTGACCCGGCCTGGTCACCGGACGGCATGCGTATCGCATTTCATGCCTTTCACCGGGGCAAGGCAGAGATCCATGTGGTCAATGTTGACGGCTCCAACCTCCAGCGGCTCACGTCCAGGGGATCAACCGGCACCGCGCCGGCCTGGTCGCCGGACGGCAACCGCATTGCGTTTGTCTCTGACCGTGATGGTAATGCTGAAATCTATGTGATGCAGGCTGATGGTTCCAACCCGCAGCGCCGCACCACCCATACGGCGCGGGACTTTATGCCCGCCTGGTCGCCGGACGGGAACCGCATTGCCTTTGCATCCAACCGTGCCGGCAACTTTGGAATCTATGTGATGCAGGCCGATGGCATCAACCTCCAGCGCTTTACCTCCGATACCGCGGATGCCTTAAACCCGGCCTGGTCGCCGGACGGCACACATATCGTTTTTAGCTCTAACCGCGCCGGCAATTGGGAAATCTACACCATACATGCGGATGGTTCCAACCCGCAGCGCCGCACCACCAGCCCGGCGGATGACATTGATCCCACCTGGGCACCGTGAGGTCGAAAATGATGCGCCCGACAGCAGCACCACCACAACCGCAGCGCGAACATGCGCCTCAGCCGATCCCGCTGTGGCAGACAGCCCTGTTCTTCGGGGTGCTGGGCGGGCTGATCTACCTGGCGACGTACTGTGTATAACGAGGAGATTAAATGTATCACATGTTTGTCCGTCGAACGGCCGTCTGGGCCTTTGCCCAACTGAATGCCGGTAACTATGCAGCGCTCCTTGACCGCTGTGCGCCCCAGGTGCAGCATTCTTTTGCGGGGGAGCATGCCCTGGGCGGCAGCCGCCGGGGTATCCCCGCGCTCCGGAACTGGTTCCAGCGCCTGTACCGGCTGTTTCCCAACTTAGAGTTTGAAATCGTGGATGTACTGGTGCGGGGTTGGCCCTGGAACACGCGCGTGATCGTGCGCTGGATTGATCGGGCGCAACTTGCCGGCAATCTCAACTATGAGAACACCGGCGTTCATGCGCTACGACTGCGCTGGGGGCGGCTCACGCATCTGCAGGCCTATCTGGATACCCAGATCATCACTGCCACCTGCGAGCATCTGGCAGCGCAGGGCATCGCCGAGGCCGCCGCACCGCCGCTGATTGATTGAAGCGCAGAAAGGAACCTGACCCGATGACCGTACGAGGAAAAGCTGCCGCGTTGTCCTACAGCATCGTGGCGCTCGTCAGCATTGTGCTGGGCAGCATCTATCTCTTTTCGCCGCAGTTTATGCCCTACCACGCCGCCGCGCTGGGCACCTCCTGGAGCGCCCTGGAGCCGGAACAGCAGACGCTGATCCTGGCGCTGATGCGCGTAGGCGGCGGTGGCTGGGTGACGGTGGGCCTCGCACTGGCGTTGCTGGTTGCGCTGCCCTTCCGGCAGGGGCAGGCGTGGGCCGTCTGGTTTATACCGTTGGTGGGGCTGGTGTTTTATTTGCCCAACCTCTATGCCACCCTGCAGGTGACGTTCACCACACCCGCCACGGCCCCATGGTATGGCAACCTGGCCGGAATAGTGGCGCTGCTGGTGGGCTATGCGCTGTGCCCTAACAGCGCCGCGCTGCGTTCGACGGCCTGGACCACGAACAACACGAAATGAGCGAACAACGCGAAACGGCCCAGGCCGGCATGCGTTATGCGGTCGCGCATCCGGCAGTGAATAGCGCCGCCGGCCGGGCGAAGCCAACGTTCCGGCCTGCGCACTACCGCATAACGCCTGTAACATGTAAGGAACAACAATGGAGCAACCACGCCGACACATATCCCTGCCGGGTGGCTACGGCCGCGCCGGACTGATAATCGCCCTGTTGCTGCTGGGTGCGGCGATCACGGCCTGGGTGCTGGATGCGCCCAACCGTATGTGGGAGCAGCAACAACAGGAACTACAGGCCGCGCGCATCCGCTGGCAGGCGCAGGAAATAACCCACTACCAGTTGCGGCTCGAACGCGAACACTTCATCGGCCTGCCGCCGATACCGCCACCATGCCGCCAGGATGCGCGTGTCGCGTATGGGGTAATCAGCGTCATCGCGCAGTCCGATATCTGCAACACGTTACCGTTGACCGTGGAAGATCTGTTCCGGAAAGCGGAGGCCTTGCTGCAAGATCGTACCGGCAACATGACCAGCGGTAAGTTGCGCATCCCGCTCTGTCGCACCCGCTCCACCGTGACCATGACATTCCACCCGGATCTGGGCTATCCGCTGCTGCTGGAACAGCGGGTCATCGGTTATCCTCACTGGTTCCGCCTGCAAACCTGGCAGATCTGGTTCAACACCGGCCATCCGCCAGTGTGCCACGCCGGTCTGAGCGGACCACTGCCGCCGCTGACGCGCTACCGCGTGCTGGAGTTGATCCCTGCGCCGTAAGTAACAGGAGTTACGCGGTCGGTTCCCAACCAGGTGTCTGTCTGGACAACCGGCCCGATTCGCCTCCGGCAGGGCGGAAGATTCCATCTTTTTCCACAAACATGTTGCACAACGTGCAACATGTTTGTGGAAAAAGATAAAAACGTACCATGCTGCCGCAGGCGAATGAGGATTCCGGGTCTGGTACACGGGCGGAACAGTCCGCACCGCGTAACTCCTGTAAGTAAGGTTGAAATATCGAAGCATGCGGGTCACTCGCTGCCCATACGCCACTCACCATGGTATAATCGAGATCTGTGCGGACCAATCCTCGGGTCCGAGAGCATAGATCTATCCCGGCGAATACAATCAGGATTAGTTGTACAACCATGACCGATCCCAACACCCAACTCACCACACTGCGCGCCCTGCGTGATGCCACGAGCGATCCGGTGCAACGTGCTGCCCTGGCCGGACTGGATGTGGATGTCTCTACATGTTTGACGGCGCATTCGTTCAAATCACCCGGATAAAAAAGTGAACGGCAAGAATGCTGTAACTTTATCACCGAGTCGCGCGTATAGTATGTTGTGAATGCAGAGATCTTCTGCTAGAATATAGTAGCAGCAAAAGGCTCAGTGCCTCTTGCCCGGGTCTCTGAAGATATAGCAAGCTTTCAACTCATTAACCACAAGGAGGAACCGAGCATGTCTATCCTGGGTCGTATCCGTGATCTGATCAGCGCGAATGTGAACACCGCATTGGACAAGGCTGAAGATCCGGAGAAAATGGCAAACGAGTATCTGCGCCAGCTCAATGATGAGTATTACGAAGCCAAGACAAATGTCGCTGCGGCTATGGCCGATGAAACCAAACTGCAGCAGAAGCTGGTACAGCATCAGGCGGAGGTTGATCAGTGGCAGAGCAAGGCTGAAGCAGCACTGCGGGCGGGCAACGAAGAGCTTGCCAAAGCCGCATTGGGGCGCAAAGGCCAGGCTCAGAAACTGGCCGGCCAGTACAAGTCGCAGTACGAGGCTCAGTCGGAACAGGTTGACCGGCTGCAGGAAGCGCTGGCGGACCTTGAGACCCGCATCGCTGAGACCAAGGCGAAGAAGGAGCTGATCATCGCCAAGAAGAACCGCGCACAGACGCAGGAGACCCTCCAGCAGACGATGAGCGGCTTTGGTAACTCAAATGTTATGGATAAGCTGGATAACCTGGAAGGCCGGGTTGACGATCGGCTAGCCCAGGCAGATGCCATGACTCAGCTTGAGGGTGGTTCCCTCGAAAACCGCTTCCGCGAACTGGAGAAGGATGCCGAGGTTGACTCCGAACTGGAAGAGTTGAAGCGCAAGATGGGCATGAGCTAAGCCATCGGTACGAGCATGCTGATGTAGCTGAGTAATCGAGAGGACTGGAACGGTAAAACCTGTTCCAGTCCTCTTTTGTTTGCTCTTCCGTCGTGCGGTTACTCCGCCCGTGGAGTATACGCACTCCATCCCTTAGGTCCAATACCTGTCAAATAACACGAGTTACGCAGTCAAGAACCCGAAAGGAAATTGCGCCTCCGGCAGGGCAAAAAGCTACATAATGTGCCATGTTGCCGCAGGCGAAGCCGGCGTTCGGGTCTGGCACCAGGCCGAAACTGGCTGCACCGCGTAAGTCGTGTCAAATAACCGGGCTTACGTAGTTCCTTACCTAGACGAGGATACCGCTTCCGGCAGGGCGGAAGATACCATCCTTAATTTCACACGACTTACGCAGTCACTCGTTTGGAAGCAGATATCGCCTCCGGCAGGGCGGAACTGGACATCCTTGTTTCACAAAAATTTGGCTCTGTGAGCCAAATTTTTGTGAAAAAGATACAAAAGTACCATGCTGCCGCAGGCGAATCCGTTCTGTATCGGAGTAAACGTCCGGTTTGCTCCGATACCACGTAAGGTCTGCTATTGGAAAGGTATTGCCCGTAGGTCACGCTTCCAGCGTGACCTACGGGATGGGGTGCTACGTCGATGGTTAACCCATTCGATATCGTGCTCCACGCGATCGTATTTGCGGACAGGAAAGGGTTTTGGTACAATAGAGTTCTGGCGATGGGCGGGTCGCATAGTCTGGCCTAGTGCGCGGCATTGGAAATGCCGTAGGGTGTCACAACCCTCGTGGGTTCGAATCCCACCCCGCCCGCCGGCAAGACTGAAAAAATTTCTTGACAGGCTGCGTCTTTCATGCTATACTTCTTCTCATTCAGGAAAGCTGGTTGTTTCACTACGAAGTGAAAAGTGTTGACTCGTAGGTAAACACAAAAATCAGATCGGGAGTGCTGCGTCATACGCAGGCTGCCAGAATGCTAGGGCTACGCTGGGTAGCGCTAGTTTTTTATTTCCTGTTTGCACGTTACCAACCCAATAGAGCAAGTCAGTGGGAATCCGTCGTCGATGCACAAAATGTGTATCGGCATCCACAAGCAACGTAGAGTTTGATCCTGGCTCAGGATGAACGCTGGCGGCGTGCCTAATGCATGCAAGTCGCACGCGCCGCCCTTCGGGGCGGTGAGTGGCGCACGGCTGAGGATCACGTGGGTGACCTGCCCCGG